>PKDL01000475.1 GCA_002863065.1 Pseudomonadota bacterium | reverse complement strand
ACATTGTCGAACAACAGAAACAATACCCGCAGGCCTCCGGTGAGTTATCTCAACTCCTCAACACTACGGCCTTAGCTACCAAAATCATAAGCCGGCAGGTCAACAAAGCGGGATTACTCGACGTGTTGGGGAAAGCCGGCTCGATCAATGTACAAGGGGAAGAGGTACAAAAGCTCGACGAAATATCAAACTCTGTGATCAAACAAATACTCCGCTACTCCACAATGATTGGTGGCATAGCTAGCGAGGAAGAAAACTCGTTTCTTGGCAACAGTGAGAATCCAGATGGAAATTACGTTGTACTGTTTGACCCACTAGATGGCAGCTCAAATATCGATGCGAACGTTCCCGTTGGTACGATTTTTGGTATTTACCGGCGCCTAGGCTCTGGGGAACTAAGCATAGCCGACTTTTTACAGCCTGGACGACACCTTGTCGCCGCAGGCTATGCGATCTACGGCTCGTCCACCATGTTGGTGTATAGCGCTGGAGCGGGAGTGCATGGTTTCACACTCGACCCGGAATATGGCGAATACCTGTTGAGCCACCCAGATATGAAAATCCCGAACCGCTGCCGGTGTTATTCGGTGAATGAAAGCAACTATGGGGGCTGGGATCCACCCACAGTACAGTTCGTAGACCACATCAAATTCGCAAAAACCCCCCGTTACGAGGGTACTACGGCACGTTATATCGGGTCTGCAGTTGCTGATTTCCACCGCAATCTACTCTATGGAGGGGTTTTTCTGTATCCACAAGACACAGTCAACACAAACGGTAAGCTTCGCCTTATCTACGAATGCAACCCTCTGGCTTTCTTGGCCAAACAAGCGGGCGGGAGAGCGACAACTGGCACAGGCCCAATTTTGGACATCCAACCAACTGATATCCACCAACGCGTCCCATTTTGTGTTGGCAATGCCGAAGAGATCGCTCTCTATGAGTCCTTCTGGCGCGAGTTCGTCCACAATGCGGAATAACGGTGCTACTTCGTCCTCCGAGAACGACAATTGTCTAATCGATAAGGAGCTTGACATCACCATGACTCAGACGACTCGACCCATGCAAATGAGAATGATTAAATTCGCCTGATGCACATGTTTATTCGAAACACAGTAGCTTCATTACTATTGCTTCTTGGCGCTTGCGGCCCCACGCACACTCCATCCATTCATGGTCCTGCGCGAGCCAGCTTAGTGGTGCATAATCAGTTTTCGTTTCCACTGGAAATTTCGGTGGACGGGTGGCGAGTCGGCACGATACCGGCGCTCGGGATCCAACGATATGAAAACCTGCGGCCAGGCATGCGCCTACTTACCGCAGTTGGACAAGACACGTACCTCGAAAAACGACAACAGCTCAACGCTGCAACGGTGTCTATCTGGCATGCGCTTGCAGAAGGCTCCGTGCCTGCCCGGAAACCCGCATTAGGGACACTACAAATCAGTAATGCCACCCCATTCGACGTGAAAATTGAGCATCATGACCACACACTCACGTTGCTAAGCGGAGATACGCGCGAGATCCTCCATCTTGAACCGGGTCCATTGACCTTTCTCATTCGGGTGATCTCTACAAAATACGAAAGAGCACAAACCGTAGTTATTCGGTCCAATACTACGTCCAACGCGAAGGTTGAGATTGAGGTTGGGCAATTGATCGTATCGAACAAAACGAAGGAACCAGTACGGATTACGCTAGATGATACATCGGTTGGACAGGTGGAAGATGAAGCCACCCTAATGGTGAACAATGTGCTGGTGGGTACTCACCGGCTCCGTGCTATCGGTATGCATACCGGCCGACGCTATAACCGACAAGTCGCCTTTGCCGTCGGTGAACCGCTACGCTGGGATCTCGCTTCTGCCTCTGGCAAGGTAGAAATCGTCAATTATACCGGTGAGCCTCTAGACATCAGTGTAGGGTCAGAAGCACGAGGGACACTGCCACCTGGCCAACGCCTCAAAATAGATAATGCACGGCTCGGCCAACGCGTGGTCCGCGCTACCGGCACCATGACGAAGCACCAATGGACGGCAACGCTGTCAGTGGTGGCCGACCAATACAGTGTATGGGCCGTTCGAAATGTTGTTGCTACCCTGGTTATCGAGAACCAACGACCAGAGGCGATACAGGTCTATACGGCCAAACAGCTGCTAGCCGAAGTACCAAAAGGGACGCGAGTTGTGGTGAACCAGCTTTCCTTGGACACCAAGACCCTTGATATCTTCGGTGTCACATCCAAACGACTCGACCAGCATTCGATTACACTGACTCCTGAGCGTTCAGCTTTTCTCAGACTGGACACACCGGAATGCGCCCTGAAAGTCCACAACGAGACGCTAGAACCAGTAATGGTGTACCTGAATCGTCGCCCCATTGGTCGTGTACAAAGTCAATCGAAGTTGGTCTTTACTCAGACCCCACCTGGTCACCACCGGATTGAAGCACGAGGCCTACGTACGGGGAATGTTATACGCGGCGAAGTCATACTTACATCGACTGCACAAGCATCATGGAGCGTGCAGAACGCGACCGGAACCATTGAAATCCATAACGCAACCGGGGAACGACTACTGCTTCCGCCATCACTCGCCGTAGAAAAACCATCTATCGAACCCGGACAAACAGAGTCCTTTGTAGTCCCGGTTGGACGACGTGCATTCAAGTTGGTGGGTAGCCGCTCTGGAGAATCCTATGGTACCCGTCGTCTCATCCAAGAAGGAAATACCGCCCAATGGTCTATCCCTCGTTTAGAAGGAATCCTTCACATCTTCAATCGCACAAACGACCCATACCGAGTAATTATACGCGACCAACCGGAGATAAAGGTACTAGCTCATTCGTCCATAAAGGTCGCTATGCAGTCCGGACGGCACGTAGTGCAGGCAAAAGCGGTAGGTAAAAGCGATGCGGTAGAACGCCCGGTTCGCATCAGAGCGAATGTGTCTACCCCGTATGAGGTGAGACCAGCGCTCGCACGCTTTGCAGTTGATAATCGCTCAAATGAGCGAATTGACCTTCGCATTGACGGCGCATATCTCGGCGCCATCGACGCAGGGAGTCGACGAACCTATACCGGATGGACACCCGGCCAATATGAAATAAGTGCCCAAGGAAGCGTCTCTCGAGCGCTACAGACCGTCCAACTTCGACTGCACGGCTCTGGACTAGAAACCTGGACTGTCTTCGCTTCCGAGGGTGCTCTACTCGTTGAAAATGAGCGTTCTGAGCAACTCCGTATACTGGTCGACGGACGGGAACTCGGCACAGTGAACGCAAAAAACGCACGCAGAGTAGAACTGTCCGTCGGTCCGCATCTTCTAGAATTGGTGGGCTTGGAATCCAAAGCACACTTCGCATATCGATTAAAAATAAAAGCAGACCGGACTATCACCACTGTGTGCCCGGCCGGACCCGCTGCTCTACAAATCGTCAACATGCTGGATATTCCACTCTCCGTTGCCGTGGGCGACCGGATTTTAGGGACAGTACCATCAGGCGGAGAACACAAGTTCCTCATTTACGAGCGCGGAGATCTCGATTTCAGGGCAACCGCGGTAGATGCTGGAGGCCCGACGTATTACCG
>PKDL01000088.1 GCA_002863065.1 Pseudomonadota bacterium | reverse complement strand
GTCACGCGAGTTAATCCAGGAATATCCAGCTGGAGCTGCCGGAGCACGTGCGTGTCAATCCATTGCGGGTCCAACGGATTCAGGCTGGTCGCCACCGGCAAGGTATTCGTATCCGTCGAGCATGCATCCCAAAACATATGTGCTTCATCGCCGTTGCAGTCGTACATTGTGTCCCCGAACCAAATCAAGTTGGGGTCGTCCAACTCGACTAATGGTCGGTCATCATCGACCTGTCCGGTCTCGAAGACGACGGTATCTCCCACCCACGCTTCTAGCTCCAACCATACTCGCCTATCCTGGGTTGCGCCGGTAGGAAAGAAGTGCCCCGCACCCACATTTTCAAACGACAGTGTAATTTGAGATCCAGAGGCTGTCTCTGCAACGCAAACGTCTAAAAGTAACGACGTATCCAATTCGCGCTGGACCAATTCCCGTTGGCGCTTGCTATCGGGGAATGGTGTTAGGGCGATGTCTACACCCGGCATGCTGTGATCATGGAGCCGTCGTGTTGGAAATGTCTTACCCTCGGCAAAGGCTGCAGGGCCGTCTGACCCGGGCATGTGGCAGCCGCTGCATGTTAGTTCTCCCGGACCTTGCTTGAAGATACTACCGTGCCACTCAACAAGTGTTTTCTCTAAGTGCACGTTGTTGGGATTTACAATGTCATGACATGTCCCACACGCATCGGACGACTTGAGCGCGTTGCGATCTAGGAGTTCGCTATACGCCGAACCGTGAGCTGAGTTGACGACCGGGTCAGCTATTCCACCGCGCATCACGGAATCAAGAGCAAGTGCCAGAGGGTTGTTATGACTCCCTTCGATATCCGTTATCTGATGGCAGAAGTAGCATGTTACCCCTTGCAGGTGCCGAGGCACGTCGTCCAAGTTAAGCCCGTTCTCCGTCAAGCCAAGCTCTACCGCCATCGGTGCATGGCACTGCACGCAAAATGTGCCTAACTCACCACCAGTTTCGTGTTGCCCTCGCGCGTTCATCGCCCGGAACACCGGGTCTTCAGCCGCATATGCATGCATGCTCCCAGACCACTCTTGATAGTGCTTTGGGTGGCATTCGGCGCACGTTATGGGGTCCATTAGCTGTTCGATGGTGTATGCGGCCGGGGCGGCAGCCGTCTCATCTCCCGCGCACGACACCGAGCAGCTAGCGAGCATCATCGCGAGGGCCAACCTTTGGAATACAATCCTCACCGCGCGAGAATATCATTCACCGGTGAATCGGTGCCAATCCTCGACAAAATTCCCACGTGTGTCTGATATAGCTGAGCTTCGTGCACTGCGAGGCACGGCGGGCCGCGCAGAACGCGCGAATTTAGCGCTGTGAGAAAAGCCGCCGAGCAGCGAAGCCAATCTGCTCAATGACCGACTCTTCGTCATGCAAACCACCCATCCAGCCCACCATCGCCGCGAACCAAATACTCTGGCAGAGCTCAATGAGCTGCCTATCTGAATCAGTCATCTCTTGGCCCACATCCATCGCATGATGGACGAGTGAACTAATGATTGCGCGAAACTTATTTATTTTCTGTGTGAGTTCTGGGTCGCCTGACGCCATCGCCTTTAGTACTGCACGGGCGAATTTCGCGCGCATGCACATCATGCGAGTCGCCATGGCGAAAAACGAAACCACCCGCTCAGCTGGACTATCTCCGGGCAGTTTTGTGGTCGTGAACACTTCCGTGAATGCGGATGCCTCGCGCTCAAGAGCTGCGAGCAAAATGTCCTCTTTGCTCTTGAATCGCTTATATACCGTTCCGAGCGCCACATTCGCATGAGTAGCGACGTCACGAAGCCGCACTGCGTCGTAGCCGCCGCTTTCGGCAAGTGCAATCGCTGTATTCACAATCCGCTTCGACCGTTCGTCCATATTTCGCGTGTCTCATATGGCAGTGAAGGGGTCAATTCCGTTGACACCGACCTACGCCAAGCGAAACGAGTTATAAATAGTGAAATAAGAGTAAAACAGCACCGATAACAGGCGCTTATTCCGACAAGGCCGCTCAATGAGGTTCCAATCCAACATCAAGTACAACTCAGACTAAATACTGACGGGAACATCGTATTGAGTGCGTTTCCGCGTACACTCCCGACATGGAGCTACGTGTTACTGCTGACAATACCCCACGGGTCATTGAACAGCATAAATCGCTTTTCGTCGTAGATAAGCCACCTGGTATGCCAGTACACCCGACTGGACAGGGTGCAGATGTATCCCTAACCGCCTGGATACAGCACTCGTTCCACGTGGACGTATCGCCAATCCACCGTATCGACAGAGCGACGAGTGGGCTGGTTCTTCTCTCATCAAACTCGAATGAGCGTGCGTTTTGGGGCCGGCTGTTCTCCACGGGGGCAGTCCACAAAGAGTACCTTGCAGTGGTGCACGGACGTCCTCCGGGGCAAGGCACCATCACGGTACCGTTATACGATCGGCGGCGGAGAAAAACCCTAGAAGCAATCACCCATTATGAAACTGAGGCGTGTTTTTACGACACCTCGATTATCCGTTGCTCCCCGTCGACGGGCCGAAAACACCAAATCAGAAAACACCTATCTCTAGTTGGGCACCCCATCTTGGGGGACTCGAGGTATGCACGACCCAATATCACGAGTAACCCCAATGGAATGCACATCTCGAACGTTGCAAATATGGTCCATCCAAACGGTAAGGCGAGGATGTGGCTGCATGCCCACACATTGGCGACCGAAGATGCACTATTCACAACCGGTAATCCCCACGAATTTGAAATGCTTCACCGGCTGCTAAGCGAGCGTGACAACACACTCGAAATCTAGGTCTTCTCGTCTTCGCTGTGCAATACAACGGTTGATAATTATGTAGTTTCTAATGATTGACCTCGGCATGCCGATGCCCGTTCTGGTATCGAGAGGCGCTACGATGTACGTTGCACCACGCCACGCCTAGAAACGATGGAGAATCAACTGTGACTTCAAAGCTGAGAGGTGTACGTGTTACTCACGTTGTCCCAGGAACGCCCACTGCGGCTTTCACTTGCTTCAACGACTATTCGGGCTGGAAGCATTGGGCTGGATTCCCTCCTGTTTCGTTGGACAGGGAGGGAACCGACCACCCTTCTGGGGTGGGAGCCATACGGCGGTTCGCGGTAATACCCGCTGTTCGAGAGGAAATAGTGGAGTTCATAGCTCCGGACACTATGAGCTATACACTGCTAGGCGGCGCTCCTATTCGGAATCATCTGGGCACGGTCACTTTCACAAACGATGGCGATCGGTGTGTCGTTACTTGGCAGGCGCAATACGAGCCAATAATCCCCGGTACTGGCGCACTCATCGATACCGTGGTGCAATGGTTCTTCCGACGTATTCTCCATCGACTAGGGAACTATCTGTCACGACAAGGCAGATAGATACATTGCACTCCACGGAGAGACCCGCGATATGAGCGCCCCACCAGTAGACCCCAATCCGCTATCAGCTGACGAACTCGGTCACGTAGAAAAGTATGCGCTGTACGCCGCTCTTGTCATGCTAATCGGAGGAATCATTGGATGGTATGCGGTCGCTGATACGGTGTGGTTCGCACTTCACTTCGGTGATAGCACGCAGCGTAT
>PKDL01000177.1 GCA_002863065.1 Pseudomonadota bacterium | reverse complement strand
CGACGATAAGAGCAAAGTGGACAGGGTCTACGGGGCGATCGCCGGGAAGAAGCTCACCGATGCTGGCGCCGAGGTGGATGCGGCCGGTGAGACCGACGGAGAAGATACCTTCGCGCCAACGGATACGACGGATGATGAAGATACCAATGCAACCGATGGTACCGAAGATGCGAATGCACCGGACAGCATCGATGAACCGATGGATGTCTCTGTAGACGAGGACATTGCGGACCCAGTGGACATCGAAGATCCTGAGGATATTCCAACCGATGCTGCGGCAGATACTGTAGAACCGAGCGAGGAGATCGATGCCGAGCCGGGGGAAGACGTCTTGGAGCCAATCAAGGCGCTTTGTGCACCCTGCACCACAGATTCTGACTGCACACAGGACGCAGGGGCCTTCTGTGCAAAGATTGCAAAGACCGCAAGTGCATGCGTGACACCGTGTGCTGGCACCTGCCCCGACGGATACGAATGCAGTACGGCTTTCACGCTTGATGGAACTGAGTCTGAGGCATGTGTACCGGTAGCAGGACAGTGTGCGTGCACTGATGATTACGTCGGCGCAGAATCATTCTGCTGGTCGACCAACGACAACGGCTCCTGCCAAGGTTCGAAAGTCTGTACTGCTTCCGGTTGGGGACCATGCTCTGCATCGACGCCTGCAGCAGAAACCTGTGGGGGCGGGGACGAGAACTGTGATGGATCTATCGACGAAGAAAATGCGGAAGGCTGCAGCACGATTTTCGCTGATGGTGATGGCGATGGATTTGGTAATGAAACCGACTTCAAATGTTTATGCGCAGCGTCCGGAAATTACACCAGCCTAGTGGCGGGAGACTGCAACGACGAGATCAAGGAGGTAAACCCCAACGCGACTGAAGTGTGTAATACACTCGATGACAATTGCGACGATATTACCGACCCAGTAGGCAGCGTCGGTTGTGAGACTTGGTGGTACGACCAAGATTTAGACGGCTGGGGGAAGTCATCAGAATCGATTTGCGCATGCGCACCAACCGGTAAATATACCAGCCAACAACCGGGGGACTGCACGGATACCGACGGGCTCACCAACCCAGACCAGCCATGTGGGCCTTCCGTATGCAACATCTTCATCGTCTCGGGAGGGTGCCCGCCGGGTGCCTGCGACACACCAAACATCAGTAAGCCCTGCCCGGGAGCTTTGGTCTGCGCCGACAGCTCGTCTTGCCGTACGAACTGCGCAAGCAATGTGCACTGCCAGCCAGGTTTTTACTGCGATAACGGTGCATGCGTAGCCGACCTAGCGGCAGGTTCACCATGCACTCTAGATGCTGAATGCGCGTCCCAGAATTGTGGAAACGGCTTCTGCTGTACGGGCTCGGATACCTGCTGCAACGGCAACTCCACTGCGTGTGACGACCAAAACCCGTGCACTGACCAAGTTTGCAACAGCGACTTCACGTGCAGCTATAGCTTCAATAACGCACCGTGCGGTGAGCAAAAATGCGATGGACTGAACTTCATTCAACCTGGGACGTGTGATGCCGGCACCTGCGTCCAGTCATCGATAGAGTGTCTATCACTGGACGACCCATGCCAGACACCGACATGCGACAACGCAGCAGGTTGCGGTGTGAACACACTGGCTGAAGGCACAGTATGCGCAGCAGATGCTTGCATCGGATTCGAGTTATTTGAAGCAAAAACCTGTGATGCTCAAGGGCAATGCACCGTCGGAGGCGGGACGATTCCGTGTCCCAATGCTTTGGTATGCGCCAGCGATGGCTCACCGCAGTGTGCTACGAGCTGCACCGGGGATGATGGGTGTCAGCCCGATTCGTTCTGCACCAATGCCGATTGCGAAGAGAAAAAGCTCGATGGCGTATCATGCGGCGGTGACAACGAATGTAAGTCCGACTCATGCATCGACAGCATATGCTGCGGTGGCTGCTGCGATTACGGCACCTTGGGGACGAACAAGTACGGACAGGCTGCGGAAATCTGTGAGGACATTGTCTTTGAGGGGAAAAATAGCTGCGCACGCGTGATCAGCAGCTTCGGTAATTTTACCCCTGGCGACATCGCGCCTGCTCTGAACGATTCGGCCTTTACTCAACTCTCTACGGGAGTGGCAGCGCAAGTCTCCAATCAGCAGTACGGGGAAAATCAGAATACCGACGGACCCGACCCGGATGGTACCGCCACCATTGCGAATGACTTATGCGGTTTTACAGCCACCTTTACTGCACCAGCAGATGCCCAAGGCTTCGCATTCGACTTTATATTCTTCTCATCGGAGTACCCAGAGTATGTGGGCTCGCAGTTCAACGATACATTCAACGTGATGATGACGTCAGACCAGTATGACAATGAGAATATTGCTTTCGATAACACTGGAGCACCGATTTCCATCAATGTCGCTTTTTTCGATATTTGTAACGGAGCCGGCTGTACGAGCCCCGGTTCTGCCCTAGTAGGAACTGGCTACAACGGAGAAGTTGGAGGCAGCACAGGTTGGCTCACCACTACCGTACCTATCAGTGGCGGTGAGCAATTCACCTTGCGATTTGTCATCTACGACGAGGGTGACCATTTTTTCGACTCAGACGTACTGATCAATAACTTCCGCTGGCTCGAGTTTGTCTCGGGTACTGGCCCCGTAACGGAGTAAACCTAATGCATTTGAATCACCCAACGATGGTGAGCGCTCTCACATCAGCACTATGCATACTCGGACTGACGTTCGGAGCCAGCTGCAGCAACGACGATGAAGCCGCAGACTGCCCATGTGAAACCACCGGCATCGACACCGACAGTGATATTACCGTACAGCCGGACCTCATTGACCCCTTTGCTGACGCGGCGTCCCAGGACGATGGAAGCACCGGCGGCCAAGGTGGAAGCGACAACGGGGGAGACGCATCCAACGGTGAAGATGGAAGCACCGGCACCACTGGAACAGACAGCGACGTCATCTCTCTAGAAGGTCAGCTTGGCGACCCCTGTAACGCGAATAATGACTGCGAAAGCGGCTGGTGTGTCGAAGGGCAAGTGGGATTCATTTGCACCCAAACGTGTGTCGATTCCTGTCCCGATGGGTACTCATGCAAAGGCGCATCAGTCGGTGGCCAGGACCTTCAATTCTTGTGTGTGCCTACCGTCCAAAAGGTCTGTACACCATGCGTCGAAGACACAAATTGTAACGGCGGTGCGTGTCTAGCATTCGATGGGTCCCAATACTGTGCATCTCCATGTGAAACCGACGACAGCTGTCCCGCAGGTTTTGGTTGTAACTCGGATCCCTCCGGAGAGGCCAGTGGTACATGGTGCACTCCCCTTTCTGGTAGCTGCGGCTGCACCGTAGCTAACGCGGATAAACAACAGACCTGCCAAGCGACCAATGAACTAGGGACCTGCTTCGGAGTCGAAACGTGCGACCCCGTTCAAGGGTGGGTCGGATGCACTGCAGCAGAGCCCACGACAGAGATTTGCGATGGCCAAGATAACGACTGTGACGGAATTGTTGACGAAGGATTCTTCGATTGCCAAACTGCTTGTGGACCTGGAATCGGCTTATGTCTCGAGGGCGAGATCGTTCAATGTAATGCTGACCAACCTGGCGAAGAGCGACGGCGGCGAGTACGTCGCGACGCTCC
>PKDL01000028.1 GCA_002863065.1 Pseudomonadota bacterium | reverse complement strand
TTTCGAATGTCTGCTCTCGCGTCATGACGATATACCAACGGTCGAGGACATTTCTCGGAAGTAACAGCGATGCATCGTTAGAAAACACATCCACGTTTTCGAGTGGATTAAACTGATACGCTGTGATCGGTACGGATGCCTGGACGCGATAGGCGAGGGGGCCTTGCATGGTGCCATCGACGTCTCGACGCGGTAGGTCGTATATCCGTAATTCCCCTGGTTGCAGTGGTGCAGTGTCGAAGGGCAGCTGACTTGTCCCATGCGTTACTTTAGTTGGCAAACGCTCACCGTCAGGTGTGACGTCTAACCGATATACGTCGACGGTAGCCGGGAGGTTTTCGTTCGGGTTTGAAACAACGATCGCGTACTGCGACCCAGCTGCATCGTAGTAACCGCGACCCCCGCCTGGGACAAAGGCGTTATCGAGGTCCACTCCCCAGTAATCGCAGCCGAGGTAACTTTTCCACTTCTCGGCCAATGCGCATAGTTGAACGCACGAGCCGCCTAAGTCGCAGACCTGGCCGGTCGTGGCGCCATTACAAGGCACATCATCCATCCATCCGGATCCGTCCTCTTTACAAATTTCCGGCTGCTCGTCGGTTCGGCAGCGCTTCACGAGCGGTCTGCAGGTCAAACAGCCTAAGGCCGAGTTACACCATGAGTTTCCTCCCTGATCGTCGAGACACTGCTGACTAACCCAACCATCTCCGGCGTCATTACAAACGACTGCAGCTTGGTTATCGGCTGAGCAACCCTTTACTTCGCCTGGAGTGCACACGGGACCGGGCTGCACGGCAGTGGTGCCATCGGTGGCGCTTCCGCCGGTTGTGCCATCCATGCCGTCATTTGCGCCGTCCGAGCTGTCACCACCGGTTGACCCACTCGTTGGCGGCGTATCTGCGGCGTCGCCCAGGTCATCACCGCATCCCACTGCAACCGTGAGGGCAACGGCAGCTACACACACCACGCGAGCAAACTGTAATGAAGCGGCGCGTTGCGGTAATGCCGTCCGATGTCGAGTCTTGCCAGGTTCCAAGGCGTCCTCCTGCCGTTATCCGTTCGCTGCGGGGCGTCTACTGTCGCATGCGAGGCCCCATAATAGTAGGAGTCGACGAGGAAGGTAAGTGGTGCACTCTGCCGAGCCTCGCTATGACCTAAGACAGTCCCGAGGCATTTGCAGTCCACAGCCAGTCACTGTCCACCTCATAGGTATCCGTGCCGACCTGCCGAGTCAATGCCGTGAATCTATTGTCGGATGGCTAGTTCCGATCCAAACACGGCGTAAGTTCCGGGTGTATATGAGATTACTTCATATTCTAGGTTCCGGGCGCACTGGAACGTTTTTGTTCACTCGCGAATTGAGCATTCGCCAGGTTCAGTGCTGATATTTATGCATACTACAGTGTATATTTTGCGAGCACTGCAAACTTTGCGCTACGAGGCGACATCTCTACTACACCGCTGGTGAGCGGCGCACATCCGTCATGGAGGATCCAATCCGTGTCTCTCAAAAATAAGCAGCACATCCTTGTTGTGGATGACGAACGGGACTTCGGAGAACTGCTCGAAGTGCTACTGACGCGAGAGGGCTACCGTGTGGAATTTGTAACCCGCGCTACGGATGCCATCGCTCGGCTGAAAGAAGGGGGCATTGATATCATTATTTGTGATGTCACCATGCCCGGGATGGACGGACTGGAGTTTCTTCAGCATAAACGGTCCCATGGTCTCACCGGTTCCGTGGTGATGATGAGCGCTTATGGCACCATCGAGACAGCGATTGAATGTATGAAGCTAGGCGCATTTGATTACATTTCGAAGCCATTCAAGTCGGATGAACTCATACTCACCCTCCGTAAGCTGCACGAGCGGGACGGGCTCAAAAAAGAGAATCAACGACTGAAGCAGGCGCTCGAACGCGGGCACCGGTTCGAAGAGATTGTAGGTCGTAGTCCCGTTATGCAGCGCTTATTTACCGTGATTGAACGAGTGGCTGAATACCCGTCTACGGTACTTATAAGTGGTGAGTCGGGTACGGGTAAGGAGTTAGTTGCGCGGGCCATTCACCGTCGCTCCGCCCGGACAAAAGGACGGTTCGTTACTGTCAACTGTGGCGCTATCCCAGAGGCATTGTTGGAGTCCGAACTATTTGGCTATGTGAAAGGTGCTTTCACAGATGCCCATCGAGATAAATCGGGAATGTTTGCCGAGGCGCATGAGGGGACGCTGTTTTTAGACGAGATTGGTGAACTCCCGTTGCTGCTCCAAGTGAAGGTCTTACGAGCTATACAAGAACAGGAGTTTCGACCCGTAGGCGCATCACGTCCTCAAAAAGTAGACGTACGCATTGTGGCCGCGACCAATCGTAACCTGAAGGAAGAGGTAGCTAAGCGACGATTCCGGGAGGATTTGTATTACCGGCTGAACGTACTGCCTATTCATCTACCGCCGCTACGGGATCGTACCGAGGATATTCCCGCTCTCGTACAACATTTCCTGTCTCGCGCAGGTGAGCGCCTTGGCAAACGCATGTCTGGGGTCACGCCAAATGCCATGCAGCACCTGATGGCGCATGATTGGCCGGGTAATATTCGCGAATTAGAAAACACCATCGAACGGGCTAGTGTGTTTGCTGACACCGACCAAATTACGCCAGATGTGCTCCCTGAGGCGCTCCGCGGTAGTACGACGAAAGTGAAGCTAACGCTGTTGGGCGACGAGTTATCCATTAAGCGAACAACTAGGGTGATAGAAGAAGAGCTGATCTCTCGGGCGCTCCGCAAGACCCAAGGCAATCGAACGGCCGCTGCGAAGCTTCTCGAAATTTCGCATCGCGCGCTGCTTTATAAAATCAAAGAATATGAAATCAATATCCCGCCGAGGACTGGAGGAGCGTAGTCCACATGGCAATCCACGCAATCTAATCGATGGCGGCTTATTTGCTCTTTCCTACCGGCCTCCAACCATCATTTGGTCATCAAATTCGTGCATGGGACTCTCGTAATTTGCATGCAGAGCCCACGAGATTCGGTAAACCGTGACGGGTTTCTTGACGCTGTCCAAATAGGCTTCACATAATCCGCCGACGGAATAGGCCGTTTCAACGGGTGGCCTGTATGTTTAGCTCGGCCACATAATCGAGCTAAACAGGTGGACTGCTCAGTAGTTAGAGCTTTTCGCGCGAGTACTTGCGGAGGGTCGATTGGCAAGGAAGAAGAACGCGGTTGGGCTGGATATCGGTTCCAGTTCGATCAAAGTCGTAGAATTTAGGGAGTCGCCGAAAGGCGTCGAACTCCTAAATTTCGACATCGCACTTCTCCCTCCGGAAGCTGTGGTTGACGGCGCGCCTATGAACTTTCCCGCGATTGTAGAAAAGCTACGAGACCTTTGGAAAGAGCACAAAATCCGCCAGAAAGATGTTGCGATCTCCGTCTCTGGTCACAACGTCATTATAAAAAAGATCAGCCTGCCTGAGATGACGCCCGAGGAACTGCAAGAATCCATACAGTGGGAGGCGGAACAGTACATACCCTTTGACATTAAGGATGTGCATGTCGACGTCCAAATCCTCGACCCAGAAGCAGGTCAAGGCCAGATGGATGTCCTGCTCGTGGCGGCGAAGCGTGATATTATTGACGAGTA
>PKDL01000217.1 GCA_002863065.1 Pseudomonadota bacterium | reverse complement strand
GAGCGTCTGGCTTCACCATCCAGGTGGCTCTGAGCGGTTTGCCCTCTGGCATGTCAGGGAAGCGGAATGCTTCATGTCGGCCCCGCTCCCGTACCGTGTACACGACGCCTGCTTGGGCTGGCACTCGGATTTTGTATTGCATCTACAGCATTCGCTCAGGGTGACCGCCTGCGGATCGACCATATCGATATAAAACGATATGAGAAGGAAGGCACGGTCCGGTTTTATATCGATATCTTGGATAGAGATAATAAAGTAGTCCCGGAACAAGATCCCGACAAGCTCCTCTTTTTACTCAATGACGATCCGCTTGACCCAGAAGCAATTAAGTCCGTGGACTTGCGGCAGTACGATGATGTCGGCGAGCCAATAGCGATCGGCGTGCTGTTCACGAATTACGCGGGATTCATCCCGAAAAGCGTTGGAGAAACCTCCCTATTTAGGTTTGCTAAACGCGGGATAGTTGAATTGATTCGTGAATTACGTCCAAACAAGGACAAAGTGGGGCTCTGGCTTTACAACGAACAGGACGCGCTAAAGCTGATCCAGCCGTTCACGCTAAATATGGGAACAGCCGCCGAAGTTGTTGAAGAGCTAGATGACACGAAGTTAGCTCAGACTGACGACGAGACAGGCGATGACGGGAGGGTACAGACGCCCGATTTTTATCGTTATTTTGATCAAGTCATCTCTAAAATGGCGGAAGAAGAGGATCTGCCCCGGCGGAGGATATTGATTCTCGTTTCGGATGGGGTTGGTGAATATACGACGAAGCGTCAGAAGCTGTTAGATCGGAAGTTGAGCAGTACGATCGAGGCAGCCAAGGACGCCAACATCAAAATTTATGCCTTTGGGGCAACGTTGCAGGAAGATGCATTCATGCCTTCGATTAGTCGAGCGGCAGAGGGCACGAAAGGAATTTACCAGCGGATAGCGAATGATGAGCCGGAGTCGTTGGAAAGCGCTATCCGAGAGTTAGCGCCTCAGCTGAAGAAGCAATATGTTGTTGACCTTATCGCGCCAGGTCTACCATCTGATGAGAAGGTTCGATTTCGAGTTGATGGAGAGACACCGAACGGCGAATCCGTATCTGGCGTATATGCTAAGCCACTTCAGCTACCAGAGACGCCTACCAACTGGAAACGTATTCTCCAGATGGTCGGGTACACTGTGGGCGGACTACTCGGTCTATTCTTACTCGTCTGGCTTGTGAAGCAGGTTGTTACTTGGAGGAACGCTCGACCCCAAGAGGTCTACGTTCAAGAACAGCATGTGTATGATGGTCCGGACCGAGGCAAACTAATAGTCCGCTCCGGTCATATGGCGGGGACTGAGTTTCCTCTGTTAGAAGACGTGTCTACCATAGGAAGTCTCGATGGCAATCACATCGTACTCTACGACGAGAGCGTCTCCAAGCGTCATGCTGGTATCCGTATCGAGGATATGCGGTATGAATTAGCGGACTTTGGGTCAACCAATCACACTTGGGTTAATGGCCGCAAAATCAACAAGCAGTTTCTCCGAGATGGTGATGAGATTCGTGTCGGGAGTGTAGAACTGGAGTTCCGCCTCAAGTAGCTCGTCATATTCTTTCGCTGTGCTCAAGGTCTCGAGGGGCGCGGACCTGTTACGCTGGATGGTAAAACCATACTTTGAATAAATTGACGTCTCGTCCAGCAGTTATGGGCACCTGTTTGATATGCAGTGTTGGCTCGGTGACATACTCTCCTGGAATCACGAACGGCCAATTACGCCAACGGAATCGCCGGTCGTTGCCGGGACATACAGAGTTTCCAACCTTTTTCCCGTTTACATACATTTCTGTTTCGAAGTCGCCGTGGACGTAGTCCATTCGAGTGACCATTATTACGTCCTTTCGTGGCGTTACTCCGGTGATCTCCCATTCAGCGTATCCGCCTTCATACGCGATACCGACATCTTCGACAGTGACTCCATCAGGGTATTTTAGTTTTTGCCTGGTGCGGTATTTGTCCCGAGCCTGTTCGATATTAAATTTATGGGCGGACTCGTTCGCATCATCGATCAAGTCGATCATGTCGATCATTTTGAATTTTGAACCTTCAACAGTGAGTGTCTTGGTAAAATTCTTACTCCTGACTTTGATGGCATCGAAGACCTTATCCGTGGGGGCGCCAACATCGGTCTTTGGTGCTGCAGCAGCGAGTTTATGAGCAAAGAGATCTTGTAGCGCTTCGCAGCTTTTTCGTTGGTAGCCTACACAGTTGACTAGGTAGTCGAGATTGTTGAGGCCGTCGTTATTCATTCCTCGAATGATTTCGATGTTCTTTTTATATGCGCCGAACTCCTTTCGAGCAGCGAACTGAGGGTAGTTAGCGTCGATGTCCTGGATCATATTCCATTGTAGTGACATCAAAACGCCGAAAATTTGGATGAGCGACCGCATGTCTATTTGGTTGCTACGCACCAACATTTCGAGAGTTACGAGCGAGTGGAGGACATCTGACGATGTCAGAATGCGCAGGTCGTGAAAGAGGTAGCTGTAGGTTATCTTAGCCAGCGCGAGCAGGTCGATGACATCTCGAACCGTTGCCGGCATTAGATTGGAGCCCACGTAGCCAGCCAATGGGACATACCGTCGGTCAATCTCGTTGGCTTTTGGGTTGTCTGGGTCTTTCGGTTCCGTAATTCGCCGAACACCAGGCTCCAGGTAAATACGACAGAGTTCTACTTCCTTGCTAATATCTGGCTCGACTACATCCACATCAATGCGGCAGCGCTCGGCAATTCGTCGATGGCCTTTGAATTCGAGGTTCTCTTTGTAGGCAATGAAATCGGTAAATTCTTCGATGTATTTTGCTACGACGTAAATGGTGTTGGGTAGTTTGAAATCCGTTGGATTTATGGCGCGAATGTCCGCATCGGGAAGGAGAATATCGTTGCCTTGTCCGTCCACTGCATAGCCGGAGGCAATTTCCACTGCGAGTTCACCTTTCCCTCTGGCGCTCACTCGCATTCCACCTGCGTGATGCAATACAACGCCTGGAGCATGATGCAATCGGTTATGTAATTTGCGCTTTTCGATGTGGTAGCGCTCTGCGTCATTCCAGTCTTGTTCAGTGGTCATAAAACCACGGAAGAAATTGATACGCTTAAACCCAGCCAGTTTCTGATCGGCCATTCGTGAACCTCCGCCCTCAATGGGCGATTTTGTCGAATGCATGTTCGATTACTCGTTCATGCCTTCGCTATAACGCAAATCTGGTACCCCTAACGACGACACCCCAATCTGCATGAACACCTGCGGCGAAGACCGCTGTTCTTCTAACTGGAATTGGAGGAAGTACATCGTATGAGCGGGTTTTTCGAGATTGATGATGTTGTGCACCTTCACCACCATCTCTTCAGTAATATCATCAGGAGCGACGGGTATGTGCACCATAAAACAATGGTCAAGGTCGATCCGTGGCAGCACGATCGTATCTTCACCAATGCTGGATGTGACTCCAATGCAGAAGCCTGGGTAGGGCCATGCGTTCTCTTCAATCCGTACGGAATTATCTAGAAAGATGTGTAGTACTTCTTCGATCGCACGCCGAGTGCCTCTGCGGCGATAATTCTCGGCGGCCGAACGGATTAGTTTCCGCTTTTTGGACTCATCCCA
>PKDL01000398.1 GCA_002863065.1 Pseudomonadota bacterium | reverse complement strand
CAAAAGCGACCCAAGAGCTGCCCAGAATTAACCAAGACTCCCCAAAGCATTCTCCAAGTGACTGCCCACAAGATGAAAAGCTGTCCAACCCAAGACTCCCCAAATGGTCCTGCAACTACTGAGTCCCCAAATTGTTTCGAAACCGATGAAGGGGCAATTCCTACGGGAGTGGAACGTGATACGAGGAGCTAGAAATCAATCATTCGCTCGAAGCATTGTCTTTGGTGCGTTGGTCATGGTGCTGGTCGGCTGCCCAGAGAATGAACCTGCTTCGTTACATGTCGTTAGCGCGGTAATCGCACAGGATGGTTGCCTATTTCAGGCTGGTGGTGAGAACGTACAGCCCTCCGGTGTGGTAGACCTAACACACAACTTTCATGGATATATCGCGGGGTTTAGCTGGCGTAATAACCTGCCTGCGACTCAAATGGTGACGATGTTGACGCCTGAAAGCGCGCTGACTGACACTTCGACGATCATCATTTCGGGTGCGACCATTGAGTATGAGCACAATCTTGGTGTGGATTTGCCGTCGGGATTTTTTGTGTCCTCGAGTTCGTCTGCGCTCACGCTCGCCAATGGAATTGCAATTATGAACGTTCTGCCCCCAGAGGTGCTCGACCGAATAAAGGCATCTCCCTTGTTCGTCGGCCGCAAGCCGGTGAGCAACTCTTACCTTGAGCAGTGTCTTCCTAACCATAGCTGGGAAAATTTCCCCGTCGGCGGTAAGCGAGCCAAAATCATTGTTAAGGTCACGCTTGAAGGGCAGACTGCTGCTGGTTTGAAGCTTCTCTCGAACGAATTCCGTTATGGCATAGAGGTATGTAACGGGTGTTTGATTCAACGCTTTGGCGATTTCTGCAATGTGTTCGATACGGGTGAAGCGTCGGAGGTGGTCGGTGGGCCGTGTGGACTGGGGCAAGATGGTTTCACCAACATGTTTGACCTTCTAGGCTACTGCTACTTGGTTGACCCTCAGAATGTCGATGCTCTTGTAAACTGCGGTAATAACAGTGGTTTCCCTGCGTCGCAGTCGTTTATCCCGGAGTGTCTCGGTACAAACTTTCCGAGTGGAACCCCCGCCGCGACGAATCTCATGCTCCAGATGTACGCCGCGGAGCGTTGCGAAAAAATGTTCAATATCTTCTTTGACTACCCGGTACCGGGCGGCCAAGCCCTGACTCCAACACCCTAGGTGCATATGCGATTTGTCGTGATCCATGGGCCAAACCTCAATCTCCTGGGGTCTCGCGAGCCAGACACCTATGGAACGATGACGTTAGACGATATCAATGCGTCATTAGCGCAGTGGGCAGAGGAAAACGGGTCTACTATCGATACCTTCCAGTCCAATATGGAAGGAGAACTCGTCACTTTTATTCAGACAGCAGGCGCCGCTGCAGATGGAATTGTGATCAATCCGGCGGCGTATACCCATACGAGTATCGCTATCCGTGACGCGCTCCTGGCGGTGGGTACGCCCTCGGTGGAAGTACATCTCAGTAACACGGATGCACGTGAAGAGTTCAGGCATCACTCCGTTATTTCGGATATTGTTGTGGGGCGAATCCTGGGCCTCGGCGCAATTGGGTACCGTTTGGCCTTGACTGGGCTTCAGCAACATCTTCAGCCAGGTACACTGACAAGCGAATGATGTCGTACTCTCCTTTTTCGATGGACTATCGGCACCTTTGCACCTGAGACATGCCTGCGGAGTAAACGGTCGTAAATGGCGTTCAAAAGAGAAAAGGTACAGGGCATTGCAGATCGCGCCCTGGAAAAGCGCCAATACAAGAAGGCTTTAGCGCAGTACAAAAAAATCTGTGCCCACGACTCGTCTGACCTTAAATCAAAGCTCTGCCTCGGAGACCTGTTTCATCGTACCGGCGACTTGTCTGGATGCCTGAAGTCATATGCGGATGTGGCGTATGCATACGCTAGCGATGGCGAATTTCTTCGCGCCGTTGCGGTTTACCGCCACATGTTGCGATTGGATGACGGGTTGCACGCAGTGCATGTTGCTCTAGCGCGCGTGTATGACCAGATGGGGCTCCTCAATGATGCGGTGTCAGAATACCAAGAGGCCCTCGCTGTCTTGGCACAGCGAGGTCAGCAGCTGGAGCGCCTCCGGGTGATTCGCGAGCTCCTTGAGCTTGACCCTGAAAATTTACGTGCGCGGATACGACTAGCGGAAGATTTCCTCGCCGAGGGTGCAATCGAAGATGGGGTGAATGAGCTGCGTTCGGCCGCCCTCTTGTTGGAAAATAGTGGCCGGTCCAATGAATTTCTCAGCGTTGCGGACCGACTGCTTTACTTTCAGCCGGACGACGCAGGTATTGCGCGGCGTGTTGCGGCCATGCACATGGAGCGGGAATTACCTCAGCAGGCACTATTGAGATTACAAGCATGCTTCCGTGCGGACCCAAATGATACGGACGTATTGAATATGCTGGCGTCTTGTTTCTTGTCACTTGGACAAGGGCACAAAGCGTTGATTGTCCTGCGTGAGTTAGCTCGTATCCATGATCGTAATGGTCTCATCATTGAACGCAACGAGGCGCTTGAGCGCGTCCTTGAAATTGACCCCTCAGATCAATCAGCGCGGCGAGTGCTTCAAGGGCGGGTTGCAAGCATGCCGGTAGAAGAGGAACTTGGGTTTGATGAGTTGGCCTTCGACGAGGAAGGGGCCTCAGATTCTTCGCAAGGATTTGGCGACGACTCGTCCTTTTCCGCTGCCGAGGACTATTCTTCTCGTGAGCCATCAGTATCGCGTGTGGAATTTGATGATCTCGAAGCGTTGGCTGAGCTAGTGGCATCTGAGCCCCTGGGAACAGCCGATCTTGGTAGCGTAAGTAGGACCGACATCGCTCGCGAGAATAAGGCGGCCCACCGGCATCCTGACGGATCATCGAACACAAGTGGCTCTGCATCTGAGATGATGGCGGATGAGAGCGAAGCACATGTCCTCGATAGCGTCTCTGACTCTGCTCCTGGCTCGGTTATTCCTAGTACTGATGTTATTGAAAATATGCCGGGAGATGCGGCTCGACTCCATGACAGCATACCGACTGGCTCTGACGATGTCCTTGAGGGCAGCTCTGAGGTTGTCGACCCCTCGTCTGATGCATTGGGAGAAACGAATCCGGAGACATTAGCAAGCCTCGAAGACCTGGTAGCTCTAGTCTCATCTGAATCAATGGTGCCCTCGTTGCCCGTAGACGCCGATGAAGCAGCTACAGAAGACCAAGACGTCATGGATATCGTAAGACAAGATGCGGAAGTAGTTGATGCAACGGAACTTGTCCCGATGAATACACAAGGCGCTCCGTGGGAAAAGACGGAGGCAAAAGAACAGACATCGACTATTTCAGACGGTTCGGACCCGTCCGAAAACGGTCGTACAGAAAGCGCAGTCTTATCGCATGCAGGAGACGATGGTTTGGGCGAAAGCCCAGCAGCTGCCGATGCAGGGAACGATGACGATACTGCACAGGTTGTGGAATCTAAGGGGAATGGTGCTCGAGACAGTGCGTTTGATGAACTACCGGACGAGTTAGTGGTGGAGCTAAAACAATGGGACTTTTACGCGGAGAACGGTTTCGTACGGGAGGCTAAGGTGTTGCTTGAAAGCTTATTACTCAAATT
>PKDL01000360.1 GCA_002863065.1 Pseudomonadota bacterium | reverse complement strand
GACGCAGCGACGGCGCACAACGTGCGCGCGCTGGGACTCACTGCGCTCGCACCGCCCACCCGCACCGGGCCCTCTCCGCGCACGTGTCGCCGGGTTTGGCTGTGCCCCACGACCCGCCGCCTATGACGCCAACAGTGTGATGTGCATTCATCTCTTCATGTTGACCGTTGTTTGCGCGAGTGTAAACTCGGGAAATGGCTGCCTCTTCTCTCAAGGTCGTTGTTGTCGGTGGCGGCATGTCCGGGCTATCCACTGCCTGGCACATCAAACAGCTCGCGGCCACGCATAAAATTCCATTACATCTTCATGTGCTGGAGGCAGACGCTACCGTTGGGGGCAATATCCGAACAGAAGTGGTGCCTCATGAACACGGACAGTTTTTGGTGGAATGGGGACCAAATGGTGTGCTCGACTCCAAACCTGAGACCGTAGACTTGTGTAAAGCACTTGGGCTCGAGAACTCCCTGATTTTTGCAAATGAAGCGGCGGCAAAGCGCTATCTGTTTGTTGACGGGCGCCTGCAACAGCTACCAGGCAGTCCGGGGGCCTTTATGAGGTCCCCGATCCTATCTATTGGTGCCCGGATGCGTGTGATGCGGGAGCCGTTTGTAAAGCCACTGCTAGTCGATGACGAATCGATATTTGATTTTGCGACAAGGCGTCTTGGAATTCATGCTGCGGAACGACTGATCGATCCGTTTGTGAGTGGTATCTTCGCCGGTGATCCGAAGGAGCTGTCAGTGCATGCTGCGTTTCCTCGACTGCCAGAGATGGAGCGGGCTCATGGCTCACTGATCAAGGCGCAAAAGGCGATGAAGAAGGCACGTTCGAAGTCGGTTGACGAGGGCCAAGAACAGGCGGGGCCAAAAGGACGTTTGGTGTCTTTGCGTCACGGCATGGGTCAGTTGATTGAGGCGCTTCATGCAAAGCTGTCCGCAGAGATACAGACGAATGCTCGCGTGGACCGTGTCCGATATTTTGAAGACGGGTGGGTTGTGGAACGTGAATCGGGTGAGTCTATCGATCGTATTGATAAGCTCATCATTGCCACGCCATCTATGGCGACCTCTCGGATTCTTGCCGGTCTCGAGCGTGGTTTTATGCAACCGCTTCAGGGAATCGACTATTCAGCCGTGTCAGTCGTTGCGTTGGGATTCAACGCGGATGATATCGATCATGCGCTAGACGGGTTTGGCTTTCTGGTTCCGGCAATTGAGAATCGTGAAATACTCGGATGTCTTTGGTCTTCTAGTATTTATCCAGGACAACGCTCGCCGGACGGTACGAAGCTTTTGCGTGTAATGGTCGGGGGAGCGAGGGCCCCGCGGCTGGCATTACGAGATGATGACGCGTTGCTTAGCTCAGTTCGGCGCGAGTTGGGAGATATCCTTGGAGTGCATGGAGATCCGTTGTTTACCCGCATCATTCGTTGGACCAACGCTATTCCCCAGTATGGATTGGGACATTTGCGGCGCGTAGCGGAGGTTGAATCCCTGTGTGAGAAATGGCCTGGATTGCATGTGACTGGTAACGCCTTTAGAGGGGTTGCAGTCAACGATTGCGCACGAGAGTCTTTGGTCGTCGCCAATCGCGCGTTGGGTCTGTCGCGGGGCGCGGATTGAGCTCTATGTACAGCACTCTGCGGTGAGTCGTTTGGCACCGACGATACGTAAGAACAGTTTTCTGTTCTATCTCCGCCGAGGTCTCCCTTGGTTGGGTTCAGTTGCGCTCATTGCTTGGCTTATCAGTCGCCATGATTTGCTAGACGTTCGGGATGCCCTATCGCAAGCTGATTTAGGAGGGCTAGCGGTGCTGTGGCTGGTATCGATCGCGGTGACGTTTGTGGTTGATACATTGGGCCTGCGGATGGCCTTTTGTTTAATCAATGGCCCGATAGCTTGGTCCAAAATTCTCAAAATCAAAGGTGTCAGTTACTTTCTGAACATCGTGAATTATGCAGCTGCCTCCGGAGGTATTGCTTGGTCTGTGTCCAAGCGATTACGGGTTCCACTGGCTGAGGCTGCGTCGACTATGTTGTTTCTCAACGTAGTGGATCTGCTCGTTCTGAATGCTCTGGTTTCAATAGGGTTAGGGCTGGAGTGGTTTACCGAAGCACAAGACACCCTCCTACCGGCTGAGTCTATTCGGCCGTTACTTATCGCGAATTTGTGCGTTTATTTGCTCTATTTTGGGAGCATGACGTATTGGAATTTAGGTTGGAATTACTTCGTCTTAGGGCGTCTGCGCCCGCTAGCCGTGTTCAACGCCTTTCGTCTCGCGACGGCTCGGATACACATAGCGCTCTTCGGGGCTCGATTAGTGCTCCTCGGGGTATATATCGTAATGCAGTACCTAGCATTGCAAATGTTTGTAGTCGATGTGCCACTCGGTGCTGTGATGATTGTAAATACGGTGGTTACCTTGGTTCAGACTTTACCGATAAGCATCGCTGGTTTCGGTACGGTTCAGGTGGCAATGCTTGAGCTCTATGCGCCCTATGGTTCGGACTCAGCAATTCTAGCGTATAGCACGGTGAGTCTTCTTGTATTCATTCTTGTGCGAGCATCCATTGGATATGTGTGTCTGGCACTTGATCGCAAGGACGCGTCAAGTGATGGTCCGGGGGTAACTATGGGTGGGTCCGCAGAGGGGCGTTGAAGACCTAAAGCGTACTTGTGTGCACCTCGGATAGAAGTGAACGTGGACCACGGCGCCAGATAGAGGCTAGGGCTAATGCTGCCAGTATGATGAGGGATATAACCTCGAATAGCGTAGCTTTGTGTGCCACTAAATCGTGAAGGGGTCGGTCAATACGCGTACCCAGTACAAAGTTCGTAACTCCACCGAGCAGTACAGCCAAGACGAACATCCCGGTGGCAAATGCAAAGGCTGGCCGCCTGCCGTGCAGACGGGACAACACTCCAAAGGTGGTTAAGTTCGTCGCTGGGCCCGTGAGCAGGAATGCGATCGCAGCGCCAGGGCTGACACCCTTATGAATAAGGACTGCCGCCAGTGGTGTAGCTCCTGTTGCGCAGACATAAACAGGAACTCCGATGAGGGCAAAGATTGGTATGTCGACGTAAGCTGGGAGGCTTGCTAGTAGGTCATAGTCTACGAGCGGCTCAATGAGCGCTGCAGCAACCAGACCAAAAAATATCCAGGGGCCCGTGTGGTCCACTAGCTCAATCAGCCCGAATCGCAACCCCCTTTTTAGGCGTTGTCGTAATGGCATGTAGTCTGTCGTGAGTGCCAGTGTTTTTCGATGATGTGCGCCCAGAAATCGACCCGCCAGGTACCCTAGTATGATTGCTGCGCTTGCAGCGCTGAGTATCCGGGCGAGCGTAAGGTCTGACCCTAACAATGGTACGGAAATAAGGATGGCGTCCAGACCAAGCTCGGGCGTCGCAACAAGGAACGCTACCGCACCTGCGGTGGGTACTCCGCGCATAATAAGGGTCTCATACATCGGGAGCACGCCACACGAGCAAATTGGCAGCGGTAGTCCGAACGCCACGCCGCGACTGGCTTGCGCGGTAAGTGAGCTGCCACCAAGCCATTTTTGCGCGCTATCACCCACGAACGCGGAAAACAGGCCGGCTCCGATATATGCGATGACCAGCGCGGGTGAGCTTTCGAGTAAAAGTACCCGAAGGGTCTCGAGAGTTGTAAGGTTTTCC
>PKDL01000257.1 GCA_002863065.1 Pseudomonadota bacterium | reverse complement strand
CGGAAACGCACGAAGCGTGCATATCGAATTTCATCCATGACCTTGGCAAGCGTGCGTTCCGGCGTCCTGTCACAGCCGAAGAGCATGCCTACTTCATGGAAACGTATACGCAGTCAGTACAGGACTATGCGCAGACAGGCGCGTGGGGAAATGACCTCCCAAAGCGTGGACTTCGGGATGTGATAGCCAATATTTTGCTCTCGCCCCAGTTTGTCTATCAGGTTGAGTTGGGCGATGCGGGTGGCAAACTCACTGCATGGGAGCTTGCTAGTCGGTTGTCTTTTCATTTTTGGGATACGATGCCAGATGATGAGTTATTTGCTGCCGCTGAAGATGGCAGCTTGCTCACCCCCGAAGGCTATCAGGCCCAGGTCGAACGGCTATTTGCCGACCCGAAGGCGCGTCGTTCTATCGAGGGTTTCTACAAAGATTACTTTCGTGTCCAGGATCTAAAGAACCCCAATTTGCAGGACTTTCCCGGATATACCCTCGTTTTCTATCATGAGGGTGGACAACAAGACGAAGATGGCCCTCATCCGGTTGATAATGATGCTAATGGCAAGAACTGGGGTATTTTGTGGAGTATGGAGCGGGAACTGTTGAACCTTGGTAACTGGTTCACGTCCAGCAACCCCGGCACATTCGAAGAGATGTTCCGAAGCAATCTACACTTCCTTCAGTGTCCGGGAGAGAGCTGTGACGGTGCAGGCCCGTGGTCACAGACAACGTACGAAATCGATGGAACCTGCACCGACTATTACGACTGCGCAGCAAAGCAATGGTTTGGGACGGGTAATGGCTGGGATGGTGTTAGCGCGCCTATCACGCTTCCGGAGCCTGAGCGCGCTGGGCTTCTCACGCGGATGCCGATGTTGACACATGACACCCACGCGGCGCGACCAATCCGCCGAGGCCTCGCCATCCGTGAGATGCTGTTGTGCGACCCAGTCCCGCCACCTGAGAATTGTGATGTAGTCAAGCCACCGAATGTTACGGGCATGTGTGAATCGGCCGAAGGGACCACCGGTATCTCTTGTAGTGATGACCAACATTGCGAACCGGGAGAAACGTGTGTCGGTTGGGATAAAGAGGCCACGATGACTGTACGGGAAAAAGTGGAGGCGCTTACTGAAGTGCCTGGTACTACGTGTGCCAACTGTCATTCCACGTTGATTAACGGGTTCGGTCACGCGTTAGGGCACTTCTCTTCCGTGGGTAAGTACTGGGAAAAAGAACACATGTTCACCACGCACAAAGATCAAAATGGAAACTTTACCTTCTACAACATAGAGCCTCCCGATAACTGGCCTGAAATCGATACGAGCGGAACGACTATCCTGAATGGGCAGTGGGTGTCATTCGATGGGCCACATGAAGTCGCGGACCTCTTGGTAGACAGCGGTAAAATGGAGTGGTGCTGGAGCCGCGAATACTTCCGGTATGCGATCGGTCGCTTCGATAAAGAAGCCGACGCCGCCGTTATTGAACAAATGGCCGAATCATTGAGGACAGGCGCTACGCTGGCAGAAGCCTACAAGGCGATTGCATATACGCCCCAGTTTAAGACCTTGGTTTCTAAGCCAAAGGCGGCTGCCGCGGGAGGTACCCCATGACATCAAATCGACGCATGTTTCTAACTGGTAGCGGCGGTGCTATTCTCGCTATCCCCTTCTTACCATCTCTGATGACTCGAGCATTCGCTGCAGAGCCGGATTTCGGTCCACCGTCCAAATGCTTTTTTTCGGTGTCTACATCCCACGGGGATATATGGGGTAAGAACATGTACCCCGACGATGGGCTTTTGACGCAAACCATGCCGTATGCCGGTCGGGATGTCCGATTTGGTGCATTGGATGCCACACCTGATGCCAATGGTGATGTGGTGTGGTCACCGGTATGTAGGGCGCCTGCGCAGGTTTTGACGCCGGCTCTCGCGGCCAAGTTCAATATCCTGCGAGGCCTAGATATCCCGTACCGAATTAGCCATCAAATGGGCGGCAACCTTGGTAACTTTGCGGCGACGGTTGGTAATATGATCAATGGTCTCGATACCTCTGCGTACATGGTACCAACTATCGACCAGGTCATGGCGTACTCGCCTAGTTTCTACACGGCGGCCGATTTGAGCAGCCGCATGACGCAAAACGCCTTTTGTGTGGGGTGGGGTTCTGTTTCCTATAACTACACCGCTCCCGCTGCTAAGAAGGGCGATATTGTACGGATGCCAGCTTACCCGCAGAATTCTCAGCTTTTTGACTTTCTGTTCGAGCCTGGCACTGCCTATCACGGCGTCAACCAGTTTATTATAGACCGAGTCAAAGGGCGCTATAATGCGTTGAAAGCAGACCCACGGATCTCCGTGGGTGATCTGCAGCGTCTAGACCAACATGTCGAAATGATGTTTGAGGTAGAACGCAAGATTCAGGTGAGTAAGGCGCTCATTGAGGCAGGGCAGTTACCAGCCAAGCCCAGCTTTAATAGCGATCTTTACTTGCTTCACCATTCGTTTCCGCACGATCCATCAGAGAATGCGCTGTATTGCCATCTGATGAACGATATCATTGTGATGGCATTTAATTCTGGTGTGTCACGAGTAGCCACCTGGGCACAAACATCGATTCACTTTACGAGTCACCTAATCAACGATTGGCACAGTAAGATTGCGCATGCTGGTATGGGATCCAGCAACGCGCAGCCCTATGCAGTCGCTTATAATCAAGGTACCTTCGAGCATATCTTAGTGGACCTTGCATCGAAGCTTGATGCTGTAAGCCTGCCGGACGGTAGCACACTGCTCGATAATAGCCTGCTTATGCAGACTAACGAAGCAGGCCAGCTCACTCATCATAGTGGCTGTGTCAATTTTCCGGTAATCACCGCTGGCGGCGCCGGAGGCTATTTTAACACCGGTAAGTTCGTCGATTTTGGCAACACAAACCATACCTTCGGAGACCTGGGTGGGGTTGTAGATCAGAAGCCAGGGCTGGTCCCTGAGCATCCCGGACTGTACTACAATCAGTTCCTTGCCAACGCCCTCATGTCGATGGGGGTTGCAGAAAACGAATGGGGAACGTTTACGGAATTTACTAGCGCTGGTCCGAGTGCTTCCAATCCTACGAAGGGCTACGGCTTACATCACGTGGATGCGAATCGCGCATCGCATTACGCTCAAGCCAAGCTGATGATGAGCGATAAGCTTCCCGTGATTACGAATGGGTAGCCCAGCCCGCTGCTGGTGGCTTCTGAACCACTCCGCGTGTACGTACTTTATGTGCGTGCTGCTCTTCACGGGTTGCGAGTCGCAGCAGTCTCCGACCGAGTCCCCGGTCGCCGTTGATGATACGTCGGTGGGCTCTCCCGATGTCACACCACCAGGGCCAGGGGCGTCGGCAGATAGTCTGGGTAGCGACGACACGTCAGGTCTGGATGGCACACCCGCTGACACGGAAGCACCCATCTGGCCGGACAACGCCAGCCTAGGAGCCAGCGAGATATCGACGGAGTCGGTACGGCTTATTTGGCCATTTGCGAGTGATGATACGGCGGTCACTTCATACCGCGTGACGCTCAATGGCGCGCAAATCGCAGTCGTATCAGCCAGCGAGAGTACGTTGACCGTACCCAATCCAGCCTTGGGCGTACCGCTTTCGTTTACGGTGGTCGCAACCGATGCCGCCGGG
>PKDL01000479.1 GCA_002863065.1 Pseudomonadota bacterium | reverse complement strand
CAGCTTCAGGAGATGGCGAGATTCCATGTTATCGCAGAGCTAAACAGTAACAATATCGAGAGAGTCCAGTACCGAATGTACGGGCTGATCGATTTGGACTTCTGGCTGTAGGGGGGCAGGCAATGAAACGTACAATAATTTTTTGCTTGTCAGTTCTTCTCACGACCAGTCTTCTCATCGGACTTGCCTTGGCCGGACAAAGCAATCCTTGGGCGACGACAGCTAAGCCGCGGCCTTATATCCCCAGTAGTGTCATTTATCCCGATCAAGTGATTCCCTTGCGGTTTTTCCACGATAAGCACATCGCTCAAGAGATTGATTGCGCGACATGCCACGAAGCGGCTGAAGAAAGTGTCTCGTCCGCTGATCAACTCGTACCAGTGGGAGAAGAAGGCGAAGAAATGTGCAGCCTCTGTCACGACTTTTCTGAAGGGGAGAAAGCGGATCCACCATCGGCTTGTTGGCACTGTCATACAAAAAACTATGAACCTAAACTACTTCCAGACGCGGAACCGGGTGAATTCCGTAAAGTGGAGAACAAGCCCGAGCCTATGGTCTTGCCTCGAGCGCACCTAAAGATGAACCACAAGGTACACGTCGACAGAGGAATTCCTTGCGCTGAATGCCACGGAGATATGAAAGAGATTCAGGTAGCTACCAGGGATAACTCACTGCCACTTATGAATACATGTATGGGGTGCCACAACGACCAGAATGGCGCTAGTTCGGAGTGCCGCACTTGCCATTTGACGCACCCCGACGGCCGGATGCGCACTGAATTTGATACCGGTTCACTTATGCCGGCCGGTAATTTCCGTAACGATGCGCACGTCGACGGTTATATCAAGACACATGCCGCCACAGCGCAGAACGAAGAAGCGTATTGCGCTAATTGTCATACCCAGAAGTACTGCCTCGACTGTCACAATGGGGTCCAGAAGTCGCTTCGCGTTCACCCCAATAATTGGATTATTACGCACCCAGTCTCGGCTCGCCGCAATGCCTGGAATTGTAACAGCTGTCACCGGACGCAAAACTTCTGTATGGAATGCCACAAGCGCATGAAAGTGGCTCCGTCTGGTGCGCTCAAGTCGAACCAGCAGTCGATTGCCTTTGATCGGCAGCGTTTTGGTAGCTTCCACCCTGCTGGCTGGGTTGGAAGTATTGCCAATAATGCAGCTAGGAGCCCTAACCACCATGGCTTCCATGCCCAGCGAAACATTCGTCAGTGTGCGTCATGTCACACGGAAAACACTTGTTTGACATGTCACTCGACGGCGACAGGTTTATCGCCTGGAGCCAATATCAATCCGCATCCTCCGCGATTTGGTCGCTCTATCAAATGTAAGCAGCTTCGAGCCAGTAATAGTCGAATGTGCGCGAAATGCCATATCCCGGTGCCGCAGTGCATGTAGACGGCTAGCTGTCACAAAACTTTCGCATCGATTGGCTCAAGACGGCGAACCGAGGGTTGACTCTCTGGCCACGCCACTACTTGCTGTACGGGATCTATATGGCAGAAACCAGCTACTTCTCGGTTGGGTCTAGCTGCACGGTATCTTCATATCGTGCGACCGGTTTCACCGTGTTTTCCAGGATTGCCGTGTCTGAGTCACACGATGCGAATTCACAAGTGGTATGGGAAGTGGCTATGATACGGGGGCGCATGGATAGTTGGAGGGGCTCATGAGGACAGGTTGGTTCGGTATTATTGCTTTGGTCTGCTTCTTCGGTTGCTCCAGCGGCAGTGGAGAAGAGGGTGCTGTGAGCGATTCCGACGTGTTTTCGCGTGCTGATGCGACAGACACTTCTGATGGTGTAGATGGCACGGACAGTCTAGACGGTACCACCGGTAGCGATGGAGCCGACGAGGGCGATGCGATCGATGGGTCCGATGCAGACCAACCCGCCGGGCCCCCTGCTCCTGTCGCCTATGGAGGTGGCACCTGTCCTACGCTTCAAGCGGGCTCGAATACTTTCACCTCCAGCGGCTTACAGCGTCAGCTGACTGTGACGCTTCCTGCGGACCCGGCAGGCTCCGGAATCCTCTTCTTGTGGCATGGCTTTGGCGACACGCACTCTAATTTCTCAGCATCGGTAGGGGCGCAGCAGATATCGAACGCACATAACGTGATTACCATTAGTGCTCAAGCTGCAGTGGACGCATTTACCACCGATAAGCTGTCATCCTTTGCCTCGTTCAAGGGAATGATAGAGGGGCAGATTGGTCAGATACCTCCGACATGGTCTATTCTGGATGGCCCCGAATTAGACAGTACGCTGTTTGATGATTTGCTTAGCTGCGTTGCGGAGCAGTACGGAACTAACCGCAGTCGCGTGTATTCGATGGGCTTTTCGCAGGGTGCCCTTTGGACGAGCAAGCTATCATTGATTCGGTCAGAATATATCGCAGCTTCAGTAGTGTGGTCTGGGGGATTAGGAAATACCTCCGACCTGCTTGGAATTCTCGGAATAGATGCATTAATTCTGATGGACTACGAAGCTCCTGCTCGCCTCATTCCAATGCTGACGGTATCTGGGACCGAGTCGGATGCATGGCCAAATACGCAATTTCTCGTGGTTGATTTCAATACAGGGACTAAGACGTTTTCTGAGCAGCTGCGAAGTGATGGGGTAGCGAACGTGTATTGTGAGCACGACGAAGTACTGTATTACGAAAGCAATACATCCTTTCCTCAGCTACTAAAGCTCGATGATGTACCTGATCCGCTGCCAGATGGCGCTAGGGTCACAGCGCATACGATACCCAATGATGGTTTAGGCTGGGGTTTGCAGTTTCTTTTCGACCACGAATGGACTGCGAACGGCATCAGTAAATATCGTGGGTATGACGGAGCAGGGTTTCCTGCCTATTGTACTTTTCCGTAGAACAGAAACCCGGTCGGTTCTTGTTCGACCTTTACTGAGTGGGTGCAACAGCGTCTTCCGTACAGCGACCCCCACATCCATCTGGAGTATCCACTCCCCGTGTCCTTAGCCGGAAGGTCGTCAAGGCGTCTCCGAGGGTAGTTGCAACGTAGGCATGCGCACCGCTTTTGCTCAACGCGACACCATTGGGCCAGCGGCTCGGGCCTGCTTCTGCTGACTTGGGCGCAAACCACGTAGAGCGCCATTGAAGTCCCGTTGCGGTTAGTTGCATTAGTGCAACTCCATCCCATTGCCGGAGTGAAATGATCACGTCGCCTTCGGCGTTGATATCTACCCGCCCTGGGTTGGCCAGCAGTGGAGTAACACGGCGGTCTGGGTCTAATAGCTCAACCGACGATTGGAGTATGAGCGACAGCGCACCAGTATTGCTCCTGCTAGCGACAAAAATCCTATCGGTAACGGGACTTACTAAAATGAGTCGTGTTCCGTCGGGGTTCAGAGCACCTGCCTCGATACCGAACATCAGGTCTTTGGTACCATCAGGTCGCCAAGCGCTTACGAACTGCACCCCGTTACCACCTCGTCGATCGAAATGCGCAACTGCACCGTCTCGATAGCTCACGACGTATAGGTCCTTACCATCCGGTGAGGGCACAGGGTCTTCAGCACCATGCAATCCATCGACGCCTGATTTACCGTCGACAAATAGATTTGCCACACTTACGTGACCGGAATCAGGGTCGCGGGCGTAGGCTACTAGTGCGCTTTCGTCAAAGTCTGCCGCCCATATTTCAGTCCCATCTGGTGCGGAGTCGAG
>PKDL01000551.1 GCA_002863065.1 Pseudomonadota bacterium | reverse complement strand
ATGGTTCCTGGGTACGCATACGTACTCAACGGAGCAGTATTCTTTGGTGACGATACGAATCCCGCCACGCTTACCATTGACGCAGGTGTCACCGTATACGGTGAGCCCCAATCCTTCCTGGTTGTCCAGCGAGGAGCGACGATCGTGGCGGAGGGTACGGCTACTAGTCCCATCGTCTTTACCTCGGCAGCGGCAACCCCTGCAGTAGGTGACTGGGGCGGCGTAGTCATCAACGGTCTTGCCCCAACGAATGGTTGTGCCGATGATTCGGCGGTCTGTGAGCTACCTGGCGAGGCCGACACTGGCTTCTACGGCGGTAATGACCCCGAGGATAATAGCGGCATATTCAAATATGTTCGTATTGAGTGGGCCGGTTACAAGATCAACGACAGCAAAGAGCTCAACGGGCTCGCTCTGCAAGGCGTTGGATCGGGCACGACCCTTGAGTACATCCACGTCAATCGTGGCAATGACGATGGCATCGAGTTCTTCGGTGGTACCGCTAACTTGAAGTGGGCCATTGTGACCGGCGTGACTGACGACGGTATCGACTGGACTGGAGGCTGGACCGGTAAGGCCCAGTTCCTCGTTGTTCAGCAGACAAATGATACTGGCGACCGTGGCTTCGAGTGTGACAACAACGGTGATTCGTTGGATGCGCTTCCTCGGTCACAGCCGCTTATCAGCAATGTGACTGCTGTTGGTGGCAACGGGCCCGAGGGCAACACAGGTATCACTCTACGCGCTGGCACGGCTGGTCAAGTATGGAACGCGATCATGACCAATTGGAAGAAAGCCTGTCTCGATATTGATGACGGCGCGACTTTCGCTAATGCATATGATGGCACCGCACTTACCGGTAACTTGGCGGTAGCTTATTCGATTGCGTACTGCCCTGGCTCCAAACACTTCTCCGAGGAGGAGGGTGACCCTTGGACCATCGAAGAGTTCTTCACGAGCTGGAACGATGGCAATTTGACGGACGATCCGAAGCTTGCCGACCCATTCAACTTGACTGCACCTGGTTTTGCGCCAGGTGAAGGTAGCCCAGCCGTTGGTGCCGGGTTCGATATGAGCGCAACGGACGCTTGGTTCACTTCGACTGACTACATCGGTGCAGTTGGTCCTGAGAATGACTGGGTGGCGCAAGGTTTGGCCGACGGCTGGATCAAACTCTAAACCCGTCTGAGCTGTTGGTTGGCGAGTCGTTTCTGAACGCTCTCCATACCGCAGCTTAGATTCTTCTACTCTTGGCGAGTAGAAGGCTGCTCCCACAACCGTGTGGTTGTGAGGGCGAAAATTTTAACTGTGATGTCCAGGCGGCTCTTGTCGTCTGGACGCACCTGTTTCTTAGGTAACACGCAGAAGCAGGGTATTTGCCTTTTAGGTGGTCGCATGAGCCTTCGCTTTCAAATCATTGTAGCCGCAGCTTTCCTCATATCGAGTACGTTGGCGGAGGGCGCTTATGCATTAGACGTCGACAAGCTAGCGATCGCGTTATCGGAGCTGCGCGGAGATATTGAAGACCTCTCATCTTCCATTGAAGATGAGAAGGCTCGTGGGCGTACTACAGTGCAGTCCCTCGAACTCCGCAAGGCCGAATTAGAGGCAACAAGCCGACGGCTGCAAGCTAGAGTAGACAAACTAACAGCTAAGAAGGCCGCCCTCGAAAAGCAGCAATCGCTGAACAGTGACAAGCGCACAGCGTTGCATGACGCTACGCAAAAAGCGCTTGAGCTGGTTCGAGGCTATGTCGCACGGGGGCTGCCATTTCGCCTTGCTGAGCGGTTGGCGGAGCTGGACCAGCTAGAAGCGCAGCTGAAAGATAAGAAGATTGCACCAATTCGTGCACTGGGAATGCTTTGGGAGCGTATCGAAGATGAACTCCGGTTGACACGAGAGAGCGGTCTTGACCGGCAAGTAATCGAGGTCGATGGGCAGGAGTTTCTGACACCGGTAATTCGGGTCGGAATGCTGATGCTGTTTTATCTGAGTGATGACGGCGTCGCTGGCCGGGCAATCCGTGAGAACGGTGCCTGGACATGGGCACCTTACGAAGTAGAGGAGCAGACACAGCAAGTCGTCTCGCTCTTTGACAGCTTCAAGAAACGTATACGTGTGGGGCTTTTTGATATTCCGAACGCGGTAATGGGCGGAGGTGCAAAATGAGCAGCATTATGCGTAACGGCGCACTCGCAATCATTTGTATCGGTCTGTTCGGGGCAAGCGCTGCGAGCGCACAGGAGTCTGGCACGGCGCAAGTGCACAGTGACACTCCAACCGTGGGCGCGCAAAAAGCCGCCAAAAACACGAAGGCGCCTACTGAAGCCGCCAAAAACACGAAGGCACCGAGTGAAGCCGAAAAAGCAGTCGCCCCTGCACCCAAGACGGTAGCGGCGTCGCTCACTGAAGCCTACAAGCGCGAGTTCAGTTTCCTTGAGGCGGAAAAAGTGGCTCTGAAGAAGCGGTTGACTGCAGTTAAGAGGAAGAGTGCAGGCCGGGCTGGTGGTTTGAAAGCGAAGAACCGCACTCTCGAGGCGACTATCACGGAGCTGGAGGCGAAGGCTGAGGCTCTGGAGAAGGCGATCCTATCCGCGGAAAACCGCGAAGAGGATGAATCAGAGAACGATGAGCTATTGACCGATGCACTGACTCGCGCACAAGCAGCCTTCGAATCGGCCGGTCTCGCCGTGAAAGAGGTACCTGAAGACTACAACCAGCGCATTGAGATGATCGGAGACACCTTTGCGCAGTCGGTGACTTGGCTAAAAACCGCATCGTCGGTGCAAGTGGTTGACGGTGCGTTCTTCCTAGACGACGGCAACAAAGTAGAGGGTAAGCTCGTACGCTTAGGACAAGTTGCGACGTACGGCGTGTCGAAGGAGGCGGCGGGCGTGTTGGCACCGGCCGGTGACGGACACCTCTGGCTTTGGCCTGCCGCCGATACAGCGGATGTTGCCAAGCGATTAGCAGCCGGTGAAGCCGTCGCAACATTGCCATTGTTCTTATACGAAACACTCCAAAAGCGTGTTGAAAAGCCCGAAGAGAAGACATGGCGTGACACGGTCGAGTCCGGCGGTGTAATCGCTTGGGTCATCGTATATCTCGGCTTGGTTGGCGTCGCGCTAGTGGTACTCCGTGCCTTGGTGCTTTGGTGGCTTGGGCTGGGTACTCGGCGCGCGTTGGCTAGAGTGCGCAAAGCGATCGCAGGTAACGATGTCACAGGCGCATTGAAAACGCTCCGTTGGGCTCGAACATCGGCTGCACGCGTTAGTCGAGCGGCACTGAAGGCCTGGGACCGGGACGAAGAGCACTTAGAGCGGGTCGTGAATGAACAACTGCTTCGTGAGGTACCGCGAGTAGAGTTCTTGGGATCTATTATTACCGTGGTTGCGTCAGTAGCTCCCTTGCTTGGTCTCCTCGGCACCGTTACCGGTATGATCTCCACGTTCGACATCATTACTGAGCACGGTACGGGTGACCCCAAGTTGCTGTCAGGGGGCATTTCGGAGGCGTTGATAACGACGGAACTCGGTCTTATTGTCGCGATCCCAATCTTGCTTTTGGGCACATTGCTTAGTGCCCAAGCCAACGGCCTGCTGAGCACGCTAGAGCGCTCTGGGCTATCACTTCTGAATCAGCTTGATGATATGCGATTGCGGCTCGACCAGGCAGATGGTTTAGGAGCTGTTGGCACCGAATGGACTGGA
>PKDL01000150.1 GCA_002863065.1 Pseudomonadota bacterium | reverse complement strand
CCATCCACCGTAACCTCGATGGTCTCAGGAATAGCAGGGCGTGTGAGGAGGAACTGCACTTTCAATCCAAATGCGATGTTGCCGATATCCGTCATCTTCTGCGCCCAGTCGGTCTCACATATGGAGTGAATCTTTCCACCCGTTTCTTGTGCGACGGTCCGGTACCGCGCTCCGTCTCCGGCCGAATTGCCATTTTGCTCACAGCCACCGCTGGGACCGACAATGGCATGGGCGTGGAACAGGCTGGTGTTCAAGAAGCCCTTGATGGACTTCAAAAAGTCCACGTAGAAGGTCAGAGCGCCAGGCGAACTGTCTTCCTCATCCGAGACAAAGACAATCTCGAGGGTGGCATCTTCTCGCATGAATTCCATATTCCATCCGCCACAGTATTTTTTACCAGGGTCGAGGACACTCGGCACGCACTGCGCAGGCGCTGTGCACTCACTGCTGGCTGTACATTCAAGCAGTGGATCTACAAAAGAGATCAGCGGAGCCGAAAGTGCTTGATATGCCGCTTCGAGTCCTTGCTCTGTACCGGAGCCGTTATCGCCAATGAGTACCATGTCAGAAAAATCATTAACGTTGCTGTTCTGAACGAATCGCTGACCAGTATTACTGCCAAAGTCATAACCAAGAAGCTTACCGGCCCAATCGTTTACTTCATCCATATCCATGCTGACCACACCAATTTGGAAATCGGTATTCCACTGGCTAGCGGCTTGCGTGAAGAAACCAAAGTTTGCGGCCAGGTTGTTTTGCTCATCATTCATCGAGCCGGAGTTATCAACAACGAACAACACATCCACCATCTGCCCCGATAGCTGCGTGTACTCATCTGTCTGTTCCGTATCGTAGGTTCCCTCGCCGGTAAGCGGGACGCTAATTGACGGGCTTTGGTTTTCATTCGCAACGATAAGCAGTGAACATCCGTCATCACCCAAGTCTTGTGGGTTGTACACTACGCCTACCTCGATGGGCTGGCTCTGCGTCACGACGATGCCACCGCCATTATCGTTACACGCCGGGATGGGAGGCACATCCTTCAGCTTCACTTCCGGCCCGCAGCCATCCAAGACAATGTCGCAAACCGAAACAGGCGCAGCACCTTTGTTGTAAATCGATACGGTTGATGTATCGGAATGGCAACCGACGGTCGTGAGTCCGAAATCAACCTCTCCCGGTATTGCCGCAAGCGCAGCAATACCGCTGGTGCCTTGCAAGTTGCAGTCGACCTGCTCACCCGGTGCGGCGTCGGGAGAGGTGACCACGGAGTAGTCAAGCCCACCCGCAGGATTGGCAAAATCCAGCATATGGACTTGCACTAGCCCAGAGAAGTTTTGGAGCGTCTCGGGTGAACTGAAAATATTGCCCTCTGGCGTGTATTTGATCTCGATCGGGTACGAATCGCCTGGCTTCAGGAAATCTTTTATGCCCGGCGGAGAGTTGAGCACCGTAAACTTGGTATCCGCATCGCTAAATGCCTTTGCAGTGCATGTCGCGTTGAAACCCGGTATGGGAAACGGCAGTGGTAGCTGACCACCACCGTCGGTAATGGTGATGTGTGAGAAGGAACATGGCGCTGAGCCCACGTTGATCATGTTCATTGTCATCGTTTTTTCGCCATCAAAGGGCACTACACCGTAATTGACGCTCACCGGATTGAGTTGGACCTGGCATTTGGGACTCGAGGTGCGCTTGGCCCGCAACCCAACGTTCGTCTGTCCGACAGGGTCGTTTGATGTGAACGTTGCTGTGCCCTCAAGCACCTCATTTTCGAGTCCGCCTTTGTTCTCAAAAGTAAACGTGACAAGACGGAAATCGTTCCCGGGAATTACGAGGTCTGCACCTGAATCCTGAGTACCGAATTCATTGGCCGCAGTATTCGTCCCGACTGCAATGTTTGAAACGACCAGGTCTGCACTACCGACGTTCGTAAATGTCACGGTACGCTCGCCCACAAATCCTGTAGCGACATAGCCAAAATTTACAACTTCACTCGGAGTGACTATTAGCTTAGGTGCAGCAACCTGTGCGGTGACGGTAACGAATGCAGTGGGCTCATCTGAGTCGTTGCTAACCACCTCAATAAAGCCCAGTGGCCCGTAGGTAATCGGCCACGTCTGACTAGGAGCGAACTCTACCTCAACGATAAGCGTTTCCGTGGCAGGAAGCGTCGTCCCAGGAGACACCTCCGTCACTATGTTGATATCGGCCCACGCGTCCTCTTGAGCTTCTCCCTTCACGATGGAGTCAATAATTAGGTCTGCGTTGCCGGTATTCGTGATAGCAAACGTCTGCGTACCTGCATTATCGACCGATACACCGCCGAAGTTTACTTGTGGCGGCGTGATTTCAATTTCAGGGCCGACTTCAGAGCCTATGAGGGCCGCCTGGACAAGCACTGGTTGTAGGTTCCCCTTTGACTCATCGTACGGTCCGTAGACCTGCAATAGTCCATTATCAGAACCGCCACCGGTCGGTGCATATCGAACATCGACACACAGGGCATCGCCATCGGGGCCCAGTTCAACGCTCCCTTCATCAAAGACCTCTGCTGCCTGCTCGATACCGATACAACCTTCCGTCTCATCAAAGCCGTATAGACCGACCACATCAAAATCCGGCGAGACCGACTTATCCACCGTCACCGTTCTAACGGAGACGGAACTTTGACCCAGGTTGAAGACTCGCACCCCTCGCACCGCTGGGCTATTCGCAGCTACTGCACCGAATTGCACGGGCGATGGCACGATCTGAAGGCTCTTATTCTGCCCGGTCGAAATGATTTGCACGACGAGCTCGGGCGAGTTGCCTCGCGTGTATCCAAAGACAAGCTTGCCCTGGTCTGGAATAGAATCGGAAGGGGCGTATGTCAGCTCGACGGTTGTTGATTCGCCTGGCTGAAGACTGTCTACCGACAAGCCGCGCGAAATAGTGATATCCGCAGTTGAATCTCTGAGTTCGAGCCTGGTGAGGTCAGTCGAACCAGTCGACTCCGCCAGATTCGTAACCGTTACCTCAAGAGTGGACGTCGCGCCCACACTCGTCACGGGGAGCCCAATGGGGTTAGGATCAGCACTCAGAATCGCCGTTACACCGAGGCTAAGGCCTCCTTCACCGTCCGGGCAGCAACTGCCCAACAGAAGTCCCAACGTAACAACTAGAGTAGTACAACGCACCATCCGCTTTTCCTCCACAACAGCTTTACTCGGCATTTCTCTCGCGCGGGATTCAACCACTCGAAGGCGGTGACGGCAAGACATTCTCACGACTACTCATTGGAAAGTTCGCGAGTATTCCGTCACCGCTGAAAGGTATTTTTATTCCTCCGCACTGCCAGACGGTGTCTGCAGGCCGCACATCGGCGCTAACACTATATACATGAGGTGGCGGAAGGAACGGTGAGAACAGGACGTCGTCTGACGTCCTGCCTCGGATACCACTATTGGTAGAAGTTTGGATTCTTATAGTTCGGCGTGATTTTATAGCCACTCGGGTGGCTACCCTGGCTCACTTGTATAGCACCAGACGGCCATTCGATCGTAGCCACGTCCCACATATCTAAGTTCGATAGCTTCACCTCGTTCACCTCGAACACAAGGTTGGAGTAGATATAGATCCGAACGGTAGCCAACGCATCGCCGTACTCGTGATCCGACCAATAGTGCACGCCCACCCGGTAGATGGTGTTCTCGGGTATGTTGAGGTTAAGGTTCTCC
>PKDL01000489.1 GCA_002863065.1 Pseudomonadota bacterium | reverse complement strand
ATCATGAATCAAATCATAGACGACATCGAATCCACCGACATAATACGGGTCGGGTACGTCGCGTGGTCCGTCTCCCTGAGCGTAATCTAGCAACAGAACAATGCGTCCCTCGGCCTCGTTGCGGTCGTCTAAATGGCGTAATGTGTTGCGGTTGGTGGTGTCCATGGCCACGATCCAGTCAAATGCCCTGAAATCACGAGGGTGGACCTGTCGTGACCGTTGGTTACGGAGGTCAATGCCGTGACTATCCGCTATTTCAATGGACCCACGATGGGGTCTATCACCCACGTGGTAGCCGCTCGTACCACAGGAATCGACCGTGTATTTATCACTGAGACCTTGCTGTTCGATAAGGTCGCGCATGATCCCTTCGGCCAGTGGTGAACGACAAATATTTCCTAGACAGACCATCAGGATAGAAGTGGGCGTGTGTTCGGCCATAGAGAAAGCTTGCTGTGCTGAGATGCCGTCGTCAAGCCCGCGCCTTCCTCGGCGAATATTATTCACGACTGAGCAGGCATGAGTGGAACCATCCCGCTCGAACACACGTCAAACGCAGGGATAGGTTGCCTCTACCAAGTGATAGCGATAGAAGAGCGTCAGTACCCGGTACCGCACGTAACGGACTGGAGTTCGGCAACATGCTATTTGTTGCCTGGAGGACGCTGTGTTCGACACGCCGCAGACCATGGAGCAGTTACGACTGGTCGCCGGCAGATTGCTGGAGTACCTGCAATCTGCCGATGATAGGTCATGTTCAGTGGTCGACTATCGGTCCCCCCAAGATATTGAAGCGTTGTTTGAATCTATGGGTCTGCCGCTACTACCGGGCCAGGCACAGCCCGCACGGCTGTACGAAGCCGTGTCCCAGGTACTAGAGCTTGCGGTACGCACAGAACATCCACGCTTTTTTAACCAAAGTTTTGCCGGAGCGGACCCCGTGAGCGTGGTAGCGGATTGGCTGGTCACCACGATCAACACCACGGCCGCCACCTATGAAATGTCTCCGCTACCCACCTTGATGGAGCGCAGTATTGTACGAGCCTTCGCGAAGAAGGTCGGTTTCACGACCTGTGATGGCATCATGGGGCCGGGCGGTTCCTTATCAAACTTGATGGCACTACAGCTGGCGCGGCATCACAAAAAGCCGAGTGCCCGCCAGGCGGGTGATTTCACACGGTGGGCAGTCTTCATTTCGGCGCAGGCGCACTATTCGATGAAAAAATCAGTCGTGCTGATGGGCCTCGGGGAAGATGCGCTTATTCCGGTGCCGTGTGATGCCGCCGGACAGATGATGCCGGACGCGTTAGAGCGTGCCTTAGGCAACACGGACCGAGAGCCCCTCGCCATTGTTGGCACGGCCGGTACGACGGTTTTGGGCGCGTTTGACCCGTTGGCGGCCCTTGCGAAGGTGGCCCAGTCCCATGACGTGTGGTTTCACGTCGATGGATGCCATGGTGCGTCAGTGCTATTTTCCGACCGATACCGCCATTTGATGGATGGGGCGGAGCAGGCCGATTCACTGGCTTGGAACCCACATAAGATGTCGGGCGTGGCGCAGCAATGTTCACTGTTGTTGGTAAAACACCCCACTCTGTTACAGGATACGTTCGCAACTGGAGCGAGCTACCTGTTTCAGAAAGATAAGCTGTTCACGGAATACGACTCCGGCGATAAGACCATATTGTGCGGGCGTCGAGCCGATGCCCTGAAACTGTGGTTGACCTGGCTGGTCCGCGGGGATGAAGGCTTCGGTATGCGGATAGACCACGTGTTTGGTTTGGCATCGCACCTGCGCCATCGTCTGGAATCCGACCCACGGTTTCAGATCGTGGCCCCGCCGTCCTTTACACATACCTGCTTTTGGTGGGTCCCACCCGCCTTACGGCCTTTGGACCTGGCTACGCTTTCTGACCAGGAACGCCTCGGGCTCCACGGGATTGCCCCTAAAATCAAGCGCCAGATGCAGGCGGAAGGCTCCACGATGATGAGCTATCAGCCGTTAGGCGACTTACCGAACTTCTTTCGGTGGCTCTTTATCAATCCAGCGACGACCACCGAGGACATCGATGCGCTGATTGAAATCATTGATCGCTACGGGATGCAGAGCCTCGATTAGGCGCTGCTTGCAAGCGTCTCCGCCACAATCGCGTGCACCTCGGGGCATACGACTAATCCGAAATGACTGCATTGGACCCGGACGTGTTGCACGTGTGCGTGGTACGGGTCGACACATGCCGCCGGACAGACGAACCGATCATTTTCACTGTAGACCGCCGTCACTGGGCATGGAATGGGTTGACGCGCCTGTTGCGCCTGTAGGTTCGCTAAGACATCGAGGTCATACGCTTTTTTGGCATACCAAGCGGCGGCTGCGGTCGTTCGTGGCCCACCCACAAGCGGGGTGCCGAGCGTGATTACCTGCGATACTCGCTGAGGTCGTATGCGTGCGAGGTCTCTTGCATAGCTACCTCCGAGGCTCCAGCCAATGATAGCGACCTGAGGAGACTCTATCTCATCGAGATAGGCGGTCAGTGCGCTAACATATTTCGTTCGAAGACCACGGTTTATCCCTTGCCGCCACGGGATCGCGCGGTGACCGAGGCGGGTCAGTGTGCTCCTTAGTAGCGCAGTCGCCCAGTCATCCATCAAAAAACCGGGTAAGACCAACACGGTCTGTTCACCTCGCGGCAAGGATTTCAGCCGGGTGGCCCAAAACCAGGGGAGCCGAGTGGCTTGTGGGACCGCCTCTAGCTCGAAGACTGGCCGAAAGCTTGGTGAGTACAGCTCGTGGGGGCCTTCCATGCACTGGAGTGTAGACCAATGACCGCCAGATATGGGCCGGTCCTAAAGAAATAAATGGCGGCGTATTTCGGCATGGCGATGGTGGGTTGCGTTCACAACCACCGTTTCGTTGATGCGCGACTGCTACAAGGCATTGGCGTGGTGAACAAGTTTCATTCATAATGCGTCCCGAAAGTATAGAGGTCAGCCGGGAGGAAGTGCGTTGTGAGATGGTCCACCGTTGTCATCGGGTGGCTAGCACTGGGTATGCTGGGTTGTAGCGGGAGCGAAACGCTGTCGGACGAGGTCGCCTCGGGAGATACATCATCGGTAGGCGACGATTCCGGCCTCCAATCCGATGCATCGGCCACCGCGGATATTGCCGAGCTGACACGCTCAGAAATTGATCGTAATCCCGCGGTGCTGATTCCCGGCAATGCGGTACTTCGACGGCTCAGTGCGGCGCAATACCGCAACACCTTGAGCGATTGGTTCGGTCCAGAGCTCGAAGTGCCTGGCACGCTAGAGCCGGATGTACGGGTGGAGCGCCTGTACGCAGTGGGCGCGAGCATCGGGGGCCTCTCGGGCCTCGGCGCGGAGCGGTACTTCCAAGGCGCCAAAACCGTCGCGAGTCAGCTCATCAGCGTCAAAGCCCTTCGTGACCAGGTGTCGGCTTGTACCGGAGAGGCCGATGCCACCGCCTGTTTGGATTCCATTATCTCCACCTGGACACTTCGGCTCTGGCGTCGTCCTGCAAGCGACGAGGAAACGAGCCGGTTACGAGACATCGGTACCAATGCCAGTGCCGTCATGGGCTCGTTTGATGAGGGCGTAAAGTACGTCTTTATGGGGATACTGACGTCTCCCCATTTCGTATACGTCGCAGGCACCGGGCTGGATGAAGCGGAGGTGGGTCGGGCGTACAGCGGCTATGAGATGGCATCACGGCTGGCCTTCTTTCTCTGGGG
>PKDL01000204.1 GCA_002863065.1 Pseudomonadota bacterium | reverse complement strand
AAGACCCGAAATGCGAGCTGACTTGTCGCAATCCCCCCCACGGGGATTGGTGTCGGAGACAACACGCAGCCATCGCCAGCCGCCCCATTGCCGCAACTCCAACCCGACGAACTATTTTCTGAACTGAACGTACTGCCGAGCGGTACCTCGGCACTCAAGGTGACCGCTCCAGACGGCCGGCTGCCATCGTTCAGTACGCTCAGAGTGTAGGTCACAACGCTACCTGGGGTTACTTGTGAGCCGCCTGCTGCTGCCGTAATCACCAGATTTGGACCAGTAATAAGCGCCACAGAGGCAGCATCAGCGTTGTTAGCAAGGCTTGGCTCCGCCCCATTCGCACCGTCCTGAGACACGTCGGCCGACAATGTAATGCTGGATACCGTAAGAGGGACGACCTTCGCTATGGCGCCCTGAAATGTCATGTTCTCGATATCACCGGTGGACATTGACCCCAAGTTTGCGACACACGTGGTTGTGGGCCCTTCCCCACCAGTACAACTCCAAGGACCCACGGATGATGAAAGGAACGTCGTGTGGGAAGGGACACTCACTGCGAGCTGTACCCCTGTCGCTCCTTCATTACCCACATTTGAGACCTGTAATTGCCATGTTGCCGTTTGATTCGTGGGAGTGGGAGCGCCGGCTACCACATCTAGCGCAAGATCAGGAGCCGCGTTGATTACATAGCCATCTGTCACCCCGTTATCTCCGGGAACCCGGTCTGGTCCCGCGTTTCCGTTATCAGTAATTGAGGCGGTAAATGTTAGGTTGTCTGTGCCTGCCGCGACACCTGATGAGATTGCGTATTTCAGCGTCCGTGTAGCGCCACCACCGGGCTGCATCTGACCGACGAATGAGGTACAGATACCAGACACGCAGTTCCAACTTGAATGACTGCCCTGACTTACAAACGCCGACTGAGGTGGAAGTACGGCGGTCAGTTTCGTTCCTTTCGCCTTTTCATTCCCGGCATTGCTGTAGGTCAGCTGGTGAGTAAGAACATCTCCTGGAACCGCGGACGAGTGCGTCGTTGTCGTGAGCTTCAAATCAACAAAACGGTCGACTGGGATGGTCTTTGATTTCAATACCGGCACGACTTGGTTCGCCGTTAGAGTCACGCTGACTGGAATCGCTGCAAGGCCGGAGGTCATTGGCGAATCCAGCGCCAGGACAAGCTTGAGTAACAGGCTGTCCCCAGAATTTAGGGCGGATAAAGGAAAATTGGGGCCGGCCCCGAGGTTGAAACTGCCGTCGAAGATACCAGTGACGGAAGCACCCGTAATAGACGACAATGCAAGCGTTGCGGCCGGAATAGGAGCTGTACCCGAATTCGTGACCTGAATATCTATCTCGACAATTTGCCCAGGGACGGACAATGCGGGTTGCGAAAGCGAAACGCTTAGTTGAAGCGTATCTGCACAATCAGATCCTGTGAATCCAATCCCGCAGGTGCAGGCCCCAGACCCGTCTACGCCATCGTCGCAGCTACCATTATTGCTACAAGGGGTATTGGCCCCGCCTGGACATATCCCGCCACAGTCAAGTCCGAAGTAACCCGATGAACATGTGCAGCTCCCGGAACCCGAGATACCATCATCGCAAACCCCGTTGAAGCTGCACGGTTCCCCAGCAGGCCCTGGACATTGTTCAGAACATTCGGACGCGTAATATCCGGTATCGCAGATACATTGCCCAGAGCCATTGGCACCGTCATCACACGTTCCCTGAAGATTACAGATCGCATCTGGAGCTCCGGGACAAACACCTGAGCAATCAGACCCGAAAAAGCCCGAGCTGCACTGGCATGCGCCAGTCCCTTCAGCCCCATCCAAGCAGCTTCCATTCCCATTGCAGGGAGATGCTGCACCGCCTGGGCACTGCTGGGTGCAATCTGAACCATAGAAACCCGGGTCGCAGGTGCATTCGCCACTGCCGGAAGCACCGTCGTCGCAAACCCCGGTACCGCCACAAGGCTCAACGGCTCCCCCTGGACATTGAGAGCTGCAATCCCCGCCAAAATACCCGACTTCACAAGAACATATACCGCTACCGGAAGCACCATCATCGCATGTACCGTTAGAGCTACAGGCAGCATCGAAGCCCCCCGGGCACTCGCCTTGACAGTCTGGACCATAAAAGCCTGGGTCACATGTACATTGCCCATTTCCAGCAGCACCATCATCACAGACGCCATGTAAGCCGCAGGAGTTATCTGCGCCACCTGGGCATTCCGAACTACAATCGGCGCCCCAATGCCCGGAGTCGCAGACACATACGCCGGAACCAGACACTCCGTCATCACAAGTTCCAGCCTCTGAACACGGTGTGGACGCACTACCGGGACATTCGAGACATGCGGCACCGAAGAAACCGGGGCTGCACTCACTGCATGTCACCCCTGTGAAGCCCTCTTTGCATTCGCATGCCTGGCCAACAGTCGGGCAGACCCAACCCGCTTCAATCGCTTCACATGAGTCGCTACAACCGTCTCCCGAAACAGTGTTCCCGTCATCGCAGACCTCGCCGGCGACGAGAACGCTGTCTCCACATACGGATAGAGCAGTCGCAGGCGCAACCAACGCGCCGATGAGCACGCCCACCAGCAAATAGCGACGCGGAATCAAGTGAGCCATGGCCTCTCCGAATGAGTTCTAGGCCCCTATTCTACGATGCCACAGCATCAGATCAACGAGAGTACGGCGGACTTCAGATAAATGACGACTGAAGTTTATCGCCTTGATGCTCGAAACCCAGCCGCGTGGAGCGTTTCGGATATCGAACTCGATGCGAATAATGGAGGTTAAAAACGAAGACCCGCCGAAGCGGGCCTTGTGCTGGTGGAGGTAAGCGGGATCGAACCGCTGACCTCTTGAATGCCATTCAAGCGCTCTCCCAACTGAGCTATACCCCCAGCCAAGGTAGACCATGCTGCGCACGATCGTGACGCGGTTTGTAGCGATACAACCCATTGCCGTCAAGAAGGAAAACCGGTCACTCGACAAAACAGGTCCGCACACCCCAGCAACAGTTGCGGACAGAACCTACGCTGCTAAGGTACTCGACATGTCCAAAAGGCGACATACGGCATATTGGTCCACCTACCTAGAACAGGAGCCATCTATGCGCATTGCTACGACCAAAGTGAGTGCACTACTTTGCGCGGCAGCAGTATCGCTACATCTACTGTCAGCAATAGGTTGTGATGACAGGTTTACCTGCCAATCAGACTATGACTGTGCAGATACTCAGCTATGTAATCTGGATTCGGGGCAATGCGAACCATTCATCTGCGAGTTTGATAGCCAATGCCCGCCCGGCCAAGGGTGTGTTGAGAATTCCTGCCGCGCCGGCACTAGAACTGAGACCTCAACAGACATACGCTAGAAATCGAACGACACAACGCCACCCAGAAGTAGACGTGGCCGAGCCCAGAACATCTTTTCTAACGCCGTTAGGTTACGTTGCTCTAAGTCCATTTGTCCCCACGAGATACAAACTAATAAGTGTGACAGCGACAGCCGAGCTGGGTCCAAGCCAACCCAAAGCTGCAAATAAACCTCCCGCCATGAGCAGGCTCGCCATGACGAAATTCTCGCGCACGCGTCGATGCGTTACATCAGCAAGTGCGAGAGCGGCCAAGACTCCGTTCCCTCCCGGCCGTAACGCGAGCAGAGAAAAATCTGTATCTATATTTCCAGAGTTAGCCAATATTTCCGCTCCAGCATCATAGGTCGCAATGGCGACATCGGCTTG
>PKDL01000351.1 GCA_002863065.1 Pseudomonadota bacterium | reverse complement strand
CGCGGCAAGCAGCGCATATTGCCGGGCCTCTATCGAATAGTAGATGCCGATAGGACTTACCGCGGCTGCGAGTGCTGGCAGCCAGGCATTCTGATCTCCAAGCAGCCGTCGCGCGATCTGAAAAGTCGCAATGATGAGCGCCAGACCCGCGATGAGGGATGGCAGCCGAAGCCACAGGGCGCTGGAGTCTCCGATCGCTCGCCAAGCCATCATCAATTCGTAATAGATGGGGGGATGACCCTCGGTAGTTAGTAGTGCATGGAAAAGGTCGCTTTGCGACATATCTGCGAACGCTGCAGTACACGCTTCATCAAGCCACAGTTCTGCGGTATCAATACGTATCGCCCGGACGCACAAGCCCAACAGCAGGACCGCGGCAATTGCTATCAGCATAGCGCACTATTCAACATACGGACGGTAGACTACATCGGTAAGACGAAAAGCCATAACCAGGGCTTAGAGAGTCATGGTTGGCAGCTTGAGACGCTAGTACTGCGCGGGGAATGCCGTGTCGCGAATTGCATCGCGGTCACCGAAGAGGAAATCAGAGATTGCCTCCATTGCTGCCGCTTTGTTGTTCGCGGTCAGTCCGGCGGTATTGATGGCAGCTAGGTATTGCGCGAAATCGAATTGTGTCGATGCCGCAGGACCGTGGAAAATGAGGCTGTAGTCACTGAAAAAGGGACGATATCCGGCGGTCTTCAGGCCGATACATTCACGCGCAAACACCCGAGGTATTCCGTATCGATTATCCCAGAAGCTCATCGGGTTGGTTTGAAAAAAATAGCGCCACTTCTCAGCAGCCGTCATCCCTTGCATGTGCAACGTATTGGCGTGGAAAAGGTTCTCCGCGAGGTGGAACTCTAGTCCTTTGTGGATGCCTCCAAGCATGAAGCTGTCATTGAGCATTGGGGTCCACTTATCGTCAGACAGGATGCTACCTGTCCCTTTGACTTGGTCGTATTGTATTGCAGGTGTTCCCATTGCGGCGCGTCGGCGGGTCAGGGCGGCAACAACTTCGCGCTCTTCTTCCTCTTGTATATCGTGTGCCGTGGCGGTACCGAAGTTCATTAGCAGTTCCACACTAGAGCGAATCTTCGTATCACCCAATAACAGGAATCCAGTACTCGGTCGCTTGGACGTATTGTACATCCTCCAACAGTTCAAGACATCTCGGTGGGACCACCATGAGACCCACGCATTGTCATCGTGATATTGTTGTTCTAGATGCTCCAGTTTCTCAACGAATTCGCCAAGCTGCCACATCTTGTACTCCGATGGTTAGGTAGACGACTGCCCCAAATGCAGAGCGGTTTAACACACCCCTTCTAAGGCGCATGATGGGAAAAGACAAGTAGGTCACACAAATGGTGTTTACGTGCATATCGCGACAGTTCGCGCGGTCGGTACGCTCCCATACATCGCTGGTGATTGGTGTAGAGCCAGACTGATAAATCACTTAGAACTTGGTCAGTTCGAGCCGTGGGTCGTACACGGCCAATCTTGGCGCCGACTGCACCAGCACTCCTAAGTTGTAGAAAAAGAGCGATTCCACCATTGTATCAAGTGCGGAAAATGCGCGAATAAAGTCGTTGTTTCGCAATAGAAAGCTGGTGATGACCAGCCCATCCATCAGGTCCTGAGGAGCGAGGTGCCGTCGCTTCACCTGACGGGCGCGCGCGATTGCGATTGCATGGGCGGCAAACCAGCCAACGTTGAGTCTAGCCAGTCCTACGGTCAGGCGCTTTGATTTCGTGGGCACTTTTCCATGAAGCGCGTGGTGCATATAGTCGCGGTATATGGCGCGCTGCTCTGAGGATGATGGTGTAGATACGATTTGTTCCAGGCGCAGTGTGAAACACTCCAGACCGACATCGAGCACCTCGAGACTATCGGTGTGGATGACATGCTTGTCGTCAGCCTCCGAATACTGTTCGTGGAGTGCGGCCAGCATAGCGCGCGTTTTCGCCACAAATTGGTCGAGTTGGTCTCCGACGGTATCGACACTCACTTCTGTCCCTGTAGGTTCAGATTTCCTACCAAGTGCGGTGAGAATGACAACGCGTTGCGCTAGCATTACATCGGCGGGGCTGGTTGATGTGTCAACAGCGTCGTGGAGCTGATCTTCCAATGCTTGATAGGTCTTCCAACGCATTGAATGTGATGCATCTATGGCAATGACGGGTCGCAGTCGGGCAGGAGGTGCGAGAGAGAGCAAGGTGCGAATTTCCTCTTCCTGTTCGCGAAGCGGTTTTCCACGCCGCGCTTCTACCATACCCCGGCATTCCATCTGAAGACTGACCGCAATACCGTCCGGTGTCGCCGTGAATTGGTAGGGAAAGAGTCGACATACGCTGGGCTTTTTATCTCCACCGATGGCGGCGTGGATTCGGCACCGGCGGTCTGCGTCTAGAAATACACAGCTTCCATCGCTGGTATGGCATAAGACCTGACCATCGATTCCCCCGTCAGGTCGCGGTACAGGTAATTGAAAGAACAACCCTTTGGGGCTTTTTATCTCTTGGGACAACACGTCGAGATGGGGTTCTAGTCCCTCTAAGACGTCGGGGCTGACGGGCCCGATATTGTGTCCCCCGCAACAGCTGCCGCACATGGTACAGGAGAAGCGGGCATCGTCTCGAATGAGGAGCGGCTGCGCACTAGGGTCAGCCAACTGGAGCTCGCGGATCGCCGCTGCGTCGGCAACAAACTCGCGGGCTTTTTCGGTGTCGAGCACATGCATTCGGTCTAGCAATTCAAGGGCTCGATCGGCCAGTTCGGGTTCTAGCTGAGCGCGGCTCGCCAGTTCGTCTGCCTGCACGCCTTCGCTCAGTGTGTTCACCACTGCGAATACCGTGGGATCTAACTTAAGGCGTTGGTCGAGTGCATCATCGATGAGAATGGCGGGAAAAGGCGCTCCAGGAGGGGAGGCAACAATACGCGTGTAGCTACGCAGTCGAAGAACGGGGTTCGCCATGCGTGCAGACTATCATGGTCATGACCGGCAGGTCCGGGTTTTGTCGGGATGGATTCGCCGGTACATCGTGCAGAAGCGTGGGTCTTTTGTAAGCAGTCCAAGTGGAACAGAGCACGGCGTAATCGACAGTAGGTGGCTGTCACTATGGTGCAAACGACAGACTCGGTACTCTAACTGTCGGGAATGTCGGACATGCAAATGCTTACGATTCGGGTTGAATCGCAAGCAAATTCAGTAGGGGTTCGTTACGCGAATACCCTTGCAGAACAAAAAACAGTACTACCGGTCTCGTAGAGCGCATTGAGTTCCACGGTGACCATGGATGGCTACTCCAGTATTGAAATGTCCCAGCCACTGTTGGTTCCATCCAGCGTCATAGGACCAAATTCTGCAAACATATCGCTGCAGCTGCATCGCAACCGCGTACGACGGCCCAGACCATATCTGACGTTGCGTTGGTCTACGTAGTCTCAAATCCAATGTCATCATCGGTCGACTCTTGCTGTTTCGTTCCCGAGCCATCCGTCGATTCACAATAATATGGGCGCAACGTTCGAACTCTTGAACTTCAGGGTAGGGTTCACAGTACATCCCTCTTTGAGGGATAACGCAGTGAGCAAATGGTTTCACTCCGGAGATCGATTAATCTTAGCGTCGCGTATTGTATTATTCTATGGACGCTGGACGTATCGTCTTTACCTGTCCTTTTGCGACTAAGCTGATTACAAGAGATCAGCATACTGCGGAACGAGTCGAGCTTCGTAGGTCTTGGAGAGTGTGTTTGGAA
>PKDL01000404.1 GCA_002863065.1 Pseudomonadota bacterium | reverse complement strand
ACGGTCGTGCAGGTCTGAAGTCAACATCCAAAGGCGTTGAGTACCTGACAAAAGCATGTACAGAAGAGCACTACTCAGGGTGTGGTGCTCTCGCAGAGGCATACGAATCCGGTAATGGGCTAAAGGCACCTAACAAAAAGAAAGCGTCTCAGCTACGCCACTTGGCCTGCAAAAACATTGGCTATATCGATGGCGTATGTCGCGAGCGTAAGTTTCGCCCGCAGGCCTGGATACTCACTGCAGTAGCCCCGGCAGAAACTGATAAGCCACCCGCAGCCGACGATGAAGTCGAAGCGCAAGAATGCGTACTCACAATATCCAAATACTACGACGGTGGACTGTGCCAAGCTGCTGTATCCTGCGGCGAACGTAAATTATACGGTGGACCTACAGGAAAGGAATCCTGGATTTATTGTGATGTCGACCGACGCGGCCGATTTATCGGCGCGAAAGATGAAACACCAGCCAGCCAAGATGGAGACCCGGCACTGATTATCGACGTCAAAACACGCTCAACTCGCTGGAAAGATGACAATGACACCATCGACTTCAAAATGAAAAAGACCTCCTTTCCGAGGTAGTCGACAGCCCAACTACGCAAAAATAAGCATGTATCAGCCATGAATGGCCGTAAGCTGCACCAACGCGTAGGTTACGCCATTGCCTGGACCACGAACTACTCATCTGGGCTTAGTCTGAGGCCCATAAACGACCATCGAAGCTCAACGCTATCGCGATGTAGGGCATTGCTCCTGTACGGTTCGTGTGATTGATGTGCCAACCTACATGAAAAAATAATGTAGGCCGGTTGAACAACACACTAGAAACATCTTGAAAGGTCCACCCTATGCCCGGACCAAGAATGTGACTGGGCCCGTTGGGGTCAGCTCGGTAGCCCGGGTGGAATACATTCACCATCCAGTGACGCACCCCGAGTAAAAGCCGTTCGTCAAGCAACCACACACCCGTCTCCGTCATATTTTCAATCGTCCAACCATTTTGGGGACGCAGACCTGAAATGCCCGCAGCAAAGACCGCAGTCGCACCTGGTGGAAGACGGTGGTTCCAATAGCTGAGGCGCGTCGTATTCCGGAACAGGATTATGTTCCACTTGATCTTAAACTGTAGGAAGGCCCGGGCAGCCCAAGCGGTCATCACCACCGCTTCAGATGCGCGTTCGTCCATTACTGCTTGGGACCAATCGTCAGTAGGTGTGTCGAACGCCTGAGCACTACCTAAGATGCCAAATCCTTGCAGCCCAAGTACTTCAACGCCTAACTTCAGTATCGAAATCGGTTGTAGATGGAAATGCACACCGCCGCGTATCCACACGGGCGTCAGGTCGAGCGTCAGCCCAAGACCCACATAGTTTTCACGTAGAACAGGTGCCTCTTGTTCGGTTAACCGCAACCGGTAGGTGAATTCAAAGAAAGACGCGACACCGACAGGGTTGTACTGTCCACCGGTCAGATTGGCCCAGTGAATTTCATGCTTAGGCGGGGGCTTCAGCTGCGCGTGAGAGACAGACGCCATGAACAAGATAAAGGCAGCGATACCGTATTTTGGCCGGACTGCAGGCGTACTCATCATCGCAGCGTACTTGCTCCAGAATCCGTCCTGCTATGCGCTGGATGGATCACCAACATACCCAAACTTACCTAGCCACCACGCGTAGGCGCCACACCAGTTCCTCGAGAATTGAAAATCCACGCCCAACGTTATCCTTAGGGTGTTGTCGGCGCTTCATCAGCGCAGCACATCACGCCGCCCTGAGTGTCTGGGTCATTTTTTACGACATTGTTCGCTTCTTGCGTACTCACAGTCCCGCAATCCCAGGTACTTTCCAGGCTAAGGCCCAATAGTTCATTGTAGTAGTTGACTGGCTTGCACCAGCCGCATCCACCAGACGTTGGGAGACATTTTACGACACCTGCGGCGTCCGTGGTGCAATTACAACTTGGCATGACTTTGAGCGTCTTGCATAGATTGTGAGAGCCTAGCGTTAGGGGGAAACACGACCCCTCCTCGCACGTTGAGCCATCCGAACAGACACCAGGCTCACAGGATGGGCAGGGAGCGAGCGGATCGCATCCACTCTGCGTCCCGGTGCATTTACCTAGCGTTTTCTGTGACTTCGTACTGCACCCCAAATCGCCGCATCCAAAAAGGTCGTTCAGATTGCCCGGTGCTCCAAATTGATTCGCGTCTTGGTCACAATCGAATGCCCCCACTGAAGATGTCCTGGCCAAAAAGAACGCGGGACTTTGCGCTCCGTCCATAATTCCGCCGCAACCCAACGGATTACGCGATAGCACATCGGTCTTACCCAAGCAGACATGCCAGCCTTCAGCACAAAGGTCGGTCACATTACACCCTGCACCAGGCGCGTTAATCCCATCATTTCCTGCCTCACGGCTACAAGCGGGATTCACGTTATGCACACCGGGAACGTCCCAAGCGCCTCCACATGCGGCAATTTTGGGATACTTTGTCAGGCTGATAAATCCTTCCCGAGTACCGTCGGAACAACCTAATTGGCCCAATGTAGGAGGAGGCACGTAGGCCGCAGGACAGTCATTCGCTGGATTACCGTTAGAGATAACCTCCCCACTCACACCGATTGTCGTATTAGTCACATCGAGAGAATTCCCAACCGAACCAACGAGAGGCTCGGTCAAACTGAGTTCGAAAGCAGTAGAAAAGCAAATGGGGTTCACCGCTTCCGCTGGGACGTTCATATCATCCAGTTGAACGTAGTCGGTGTTGTTTGGATTGGTGCTCGTCCAAGTACCGCTTAGCGGCGTGCTTAATCCAGTGCATCCGGACGACTGAAACGTAACTGACTTTACCAGCAAGTGTCCGTCAGCTGACAACTTGTCGCCTGCTTCAACCGTCAAGACACAGCCCGGTTCCGCGTCTGCCGTGATAATCAATGACGTGATGCATTGCTTGTCGAGCTCGATGAAGTTCTGCTTATGCTGAACCTGCACCGAGACCGCCTGGAACGTCACGACACCGTACCCAGAAATCTGTAAATTCCCTGTCAGTACCAGCGGGTCAACACCACATTCTTGCGCTGTCCCATCTGTCCCATCGGTCATTGACTGTTCGTCGACGCCATCAGTGCCATCTGCCAGATCCTGGCCATCAGTCGTATCCTGGGTATCGGTCGTATCCTCGGTATCGGTCGTATCCTCGGTATCGGTCGCGTCTTGCGTATCAGCCGCATCCAGGGCATCCGTCAGGTCACCAGTATCTTCGGCATCAGATGCATCTTGGGTGTCGGCCCCATCGGTTGCGTCTTGGCTATCGACACTGTCGGTTGCCACCGAATCAGTAACGTCCGTAGTATCCGCTGCATCGTCGCTACCCCCCCCATCGGTTTCCTCTGCGCCCTCGATACCATCAATCGCCACATCCACCGCCTCATCGGTGCTAGACATCGCATCTGTAGAATCGGTGTTTGCCGTATTTGTTGCGTCCGAGGCGTCGCTAGCGGTTTGCCCGTCCGTTCCGACCACTGGGCCACCATCATCATTCGAACAACTCGCCAATAGGGCTATAGCTATGAATACAAACCACTTCTTCTGCATCGTACGACGTACCTCATCTATCAATGTACTTGTTGAGCCCGCGTAGCATACACACAATAGTAGTCTTAAACAGCGCGTAATCGGTGTCGAGGAAAGACGGTAACGACTCTGGAACGATGAGCGGCATACAACATTGGTCAAAACACAACGGGAGACCATTTCAAGTGGCGTTAAGGCGCACCATTTTAAGCAAAC
>PKDL01000355.1 GCA_002863065.1 Pseudomonadota bacterium | reverse complement strand
GACGACTCGGCCCCTGAAGTGGCGAGATTCCTCTTTTCGACGCTGGCTTCCAGCAAGAACATCCCCGTGCCCGTCGACGGGAACAAGTTCTTCAACAAGCACATTGCCGTGGTCGGCTCCACCGGCTCCGGCAAATCACACACCCTGGCTACTATCATCCAGAAGGCAGTAGCGGGAAAAGATGGCGACTTCTCTCTCAACAACTCGCACGTGATCGTTTTCGACATCCACTCGGAGTACAAATCGGCGTTCCCTTCCGCAAACCACATCAATATCTCGAACTTGGTCCTACCATACTGGATGCTGAATAGTGAAGAGCTGGAAGAATTTTTCCTCGATACCGAAGCCAACGATCACAACCAGAGGAATATCTTCAAGGAAGCGATCATCACAGACCGCCGCGCAAAATTCAGTGGCTCCGAAGCCGAAAAGCAAAAGATTCACCTCGACACGCCTATCTTATTCGACATCAAAGAGGTACTTGCGTACGCAATCGCAAAGAACGAAGAGATGGTCGATACCGGAGAAGTCTACGCGGCTAGCAACAAGGAAAAGGCCGGACAGCCCAAATACACGCAGGGTAGTCTTTACGGGAAGCTGACTAACTTCGTGAACCGACTCGAGAACAAGGTGAACGACAGTAGGCTCGACTTCTTCTTAGGTGACAAATCTAAAAACATCACGTTCGAAGAAACGCTCCAAAAGCTGCTCGGATATACCTCGCAAACCAAGTCAAATGTGACCGTCATTGATCTAAGTGGGGTTCCATTCGAGGTGTTGAGCATAACAGTCTCGCTCATCTCGCGCCTCGTTTTCGAGTACGGGTACATCTACAAACGCATACGCTGCGCCAAGGATCCTAACGAGAAGGTCAACAACGACGTGCCAATTCTGCTTGTCTATGAGGAAGCGCACAAGTATGTTCCGAATAGCGAACTTTCCAAATATCGCTCATCTAAAGTCTCCATTGAACGGATTGCCAAGGAAGGACGCAAGTATGGCGTCACCTTGTTGCTCGCGAGCCAGCGCCCATCCGAGATATCCGAAACGATCTTCTCCCAATGTAGCAACTTCATTGCAATGCGCCTCACTAATCCAGCGGACCAAGGGTACGTGAAGAAGCTACTTCCGGACTCGCTCGGCTCGTTGATCGACAAGATGACGTCGTTCCGGCAAGGCGAAGCTTTACTGGTGGGTGAGTCCATCATTCTTCCGTCAATCGTCCAGATCGAACCGTGCGCTGACGCCCCATCCTCCAACGACATCCCGTACTGGCAGCTTTGGAAAGAGGAATGGAAGGACATGGACTTCGAGGCAATCAAGGCGGAGTGGTACAAGTAATCACCACACGCCATGTTTGTAGGCATGAGGCGGAACCATGCGTCAACCACGTTTTCTCACTGAAAAAACTATGTCGAGACAGTTAAAGTTATGATCGAGGACCTTCGTGGCCTGGCTGACCTAACCCGCCGACATCGGCGTATAAACGCGAATATTGCTGGGATTAGGTGCGTCCCATCCACTGAATAGACTGCACGAGCTCGATCAAGGACACGGAATATGACGCATAGCCTTCTGCTCGGAAATGGCATTAATCGGGTTGCAAAACAGCGACAGTGGACTGATATTCTTCAAGAACTCGCAATCCAGTTCGGTGCCGATGACCTACTTCCACAGATCAACGCTAAACCTCTATCTATGTTTATCGAAGAGCTATGCGCTCGCTCGTCGGAACGCTTCATTAAGGCAGAACGCACGGTAAAAATCGAGTTCGCCAAGCTTCTCAGGCAGATCGAGCCTATAGAAGCTCATACGCGGGTGTGCAGCCTGTTTAAAGTGATCTTGACGACCAATTACGACTTCACGATTGAGGAAGCTTTCGCTGGGGTGCTACATCACCGAGCATTTCTCGCCCCCGAGTCAAGATACAGCCTCTTTCGTAGACACCGAGCTGCCGATAAGGATATCTGGCATATACATGGTGATATCGCTAGACCCGGCTCGATGTTGCTCGGTTTCGACCATTACGCCGGAAACCTTCAGAAAATTCGCAACTATGTGACCGATGGGATCGACGTCAAAAGCGTACATTATCGAGTTTCTTCACCTGTGAAGAATGGCAATCTCGACTTCACCATCAACCGGCAAGTGTATTCTTGGGTTGATTATTTCCTCCGTGACCACATCCATATTGTTGGGTTGGGGATGGACTTTACTGAGATTGATTTGTGGTGGCTCTTGCTGCACAAGCGTCGCAGGCTCCATCAAACAGGCAAGGTGTTTTTTTATCACACCACCACTGAATCTCAGACGACCGATACTCCAGTTACGTCTCTCCTGAAATCACTCAACGTGGAGGTGGTACCAGTGGTAGCAGCTAGCTACTTGGATTGCTACTTGAAGGTTGCAGACATGATTGAGGAGAAGATAGCCCTATACCCTGCTCTCTTTCCAAAGCCAGAGTGTAAAGCTGATGAAACTCAGTGCTTGAGTACGCTGGAGGAGTTACATACCTCACGGCCTAAACAAGCCAGCATAAGGTTCTCCAGGTCGCACTAGTGGCGTTATCGATTTTTTCGCGCTCGGTTCAGCATCGTACTGAATATTTCCCACTTTCCTTGAGTGACCTCAATACCTCAGATTTCGATGACTGCTATTGGCCGATTCTGTTGAAAAAGTCCCGTCGCGATTTTTACCCATGAAAGAGCGTGAGCGACGTTGAAATCTGGTGCGCTCAGAAGACAGAGCTGCCTTGGTTTTTACGTAGCAACGCTGGAATCGAGCGTTTTTGAGCTGCCAATAAGCAGCGCTCTCAGAAGCCGACTTTTTCAACAGAATCAGCCGAGAGCGGGCATACGAAAGTTCCTCCATATTCGACTTAACAACCCGCGCCGATATCTAGCTCGTTCTTAAAGCAGTCTTGGCAGTGGTCGAATCTCACAAGTATACTGCTGTGTGTGCTTTTCCATTAATGAGGCCTATCTAATGTCCAAGCTCGCAGAATTCAAAGCCCTTGAAGCCCAGCTCGCCGCCCAACTCAAGCAACTCGACGCTCTGAAGAACGATGGCGAATTGAAGCGCGAAATCGAATTCGAGCAAAAGCTTCGCGCTTTGATGGAGGATTACGGTGTAAACCTGCGTGGCATCATTGCTGTTCTGGATCCGCAAGTAAATCGTACTTCTACCCCCGCTCCGGCTGTGCGTGGCCAGCGCCGCGAGCGACAGGTCAAGGTCTATAAGAACCCAGATACCGGTGAGGTTGTTGAGACCAAAGGCGGCAACCACAAAGTGCTGAAAGCCTGGAAAGAGCAGTATGGAGCTCAGACGGTAGACGGGTGGCTGCAATAAGGCTGAATCCTTAGAGACGAAAAGCCAGGCATTGCCTGGCTTTTCTTTGTGGTGCGCCAGGCATGGCGCGTAGCGCCGTGACTGGCGCTGTCGGGTTCACCGTGGTGGCGAACCTGGCGACTCGGAGGTGAAAGTCCTCTACACACCCGGCAAGGGGAAGTGTTAGCCGGAGGCAAGGGTGTCGCGGGCGACTGCGAATCTGAAGGAAGCCCGAGGCAAAATGCTGGCCTGATGAACAAGAAGCGGATATGAGGCGGCGCAGCGGGGTGAGGTGGCCACAATCGCCAAAGCCCGATACTTGCACGGAACGCTGCGACGTATATCCGACAGGCATAAGCAGGAAGGTCGCGCGAATTACCCTGGGAGATCTGTACGCTTGCCATTGTGCTACCGATTGTCGAGAGGCGACGGGATGGGCGTGCAGAAGTCAGCCGAGGCCGTAGT
>PKDL01000068.1 GCA_002863065.1 Pseudomonadota bacterium | reverse complement strand
TCGGCATATAAGATGACCTCCCCGTTGGCATTGCGGGCTGCACGGCCGATGGTTTGAATCAGACTCCGACGCGCGCGGAGAAACCCCTCTTTGTCTGCGTCTAGGATGGCTACTAGGCTCACTTCCGGAATGTCGAGACCCTCTCGGAGTAGATTAATCCCTACAAGCACATCGAATTCGCCAAGCCGCAAGTCCCGAATAATCGCGATTCGTTCCAATGTATCGATATCGGAGTGTAGGTAGCGCACCTTGATACCGAGCTCTCGATAATATTCCGTCAAATCCTCTGCCATACGCTTTGTGAGCGTGGTGACCAAGATTCTCTCGTTCTGTTTGATTCGCGCGCGGATTTCCGAGAGCAGGTCGTCTACCTGCTCCTTCACAGGGCGGATCGTGATACGAGGGTCGAGCAAGCCAGTCGGACGCACTACTTGTTCAACCACTTCACCTTGCGTTTTCTCGAGTTCCCAGTCACCAGGAGTCGCACTAACGTGGATGCAATGGCCCATTTTATCCAGCCATTCGTCAAACTTCAGGGGGCGATTGTCGAGTGCGCTCGGGAGTCGAAAGCCAAATTCCACAAGGTTGAGTTTGCGGGCTCGGTCTCCGCGGTACATGCCTCCGATTTGTGGTACCGTGACATGGCTCTCATCGAGGATCGCCAGAAATGGTTTCGGAAAGTAGTCAATCAGTGTAGGCGGGGCATCGCCCTCATTTCTGCCCGTGAGATGCCGGCTGTAATTTTCGATGCCCGAACAAAAGCCTGCTTGCTCCATCATTTCGATGTCATACAGCGTGCGTTCTTCCAGACGTTGTGCTTCCAACAGACGTTGTTCTTCTCGAAGTAACCGTAGTCGAGCTCCGAGCTCATCTTGTATGGCTTGAATTGCTTTGAAGCGTTGGTTCTCAAACGTTACGTAGTGGCTTGCTGGAAAGATCGCGACTCGGTCCAAAGCCTGCAACGTGCGACCCCGTAGAGGGTCGATTTCAGAAATTTCCTCGATTTCATCTCCGAAAAAACTGATCCGGACTGCCGTAGCGTCTTCAGCGACGGGGAAGATCTCGACTACGTCGCCGCGCACTCGGAACGTACCGCGATGAAAGTCGTAGTCATTCCGGGTATATTGGATCTCGACGAGCTCGCGGAGGACCTTATCCCGGTCGATCTCTTGTCCGACGTGCAAGTCAACCAGCAAACCGTAGTACGCCTCTGCACTACCGATACCGTAAATGCACGATACACTGGCTACGATGATGACGTCTTTGCGGGTCAAGAGAGAGCGGGTCGCGGAGTGGCGTAGTCGGTCAATTTCATCGTTGATGATCGCATCTTTCTCGATGTACGTATTCGTGGTTGGGACGTAAGCCTCCGGCTGGTAGTAATCGTAATAGCTGACGAAATACTCCACCGCATTGTTGGGAAACAACTCCTTCATCTCTGCGTACAGCTGCGCTGCCAGTGTTTTATTGGGAGCCATGACCAATGTAGGCCACCCCAGCTTGGAGATGACATTGGCCATCGTGAATGTTTTACCGCTACCGGTCACTCCCAGCAGGACCTGGTGCGGCTCTTCTGCTTCCAGACCATTCAATAAGGCAGAGATCGCAGCCGGCTGGTCGCCGCGAGGCGTCATAGTCGTTACCAGTTCAAATGCCTTCATTGCTGCTTCTCTAGGGCTGTCATTGCCATTTTTGTTGGACCCTCAGGATGTGTCGCCCAGGTAAAGCGGGCTCATGTATGTGACGATGAGTGATTAACCTCCGAGGGTGCATCGCCGTCATCAAAACCGGTATGACTCGCCTCCCTCTCTTGGAGCCAGCCACTCACAGTGACTGGCGCTAGAGAAAGCCTCGATGTCTATAACCGGTTGTGTCGTCGGGAGGTGCCCCACGACAAGTTTTTGATATGGCTCAACTAATGTTGCTCATGGAGTAACATCACGACAGGCGGGAACTGCATCGTTCATATGCGAGCTGCACCCAAAAAAGATTGCAGCAGCGCGTTATTATTCGGCAGGCAATCACGATATGGCACGACGTTTCGAAGCACAGGGCTCTCAATGCGGTACGTATCCATAAAAAGGAACGCTTGAACGGGAGGGTGGTGGACGTCTAGCATAGAGGTTCACTGGGGTGTTGATACTATGCAAGTCCGACAGCTAGCGGAGCACATTTTCTTCATTGGCGCATTTGCTTTGTTGAGCCCAAGCTGCGTGGATAGCGAGCCTATCGTGAGCGGTTACGCTGACCAAGCTGCCGCCCCGGCGTTGCCCACCGGCACCACAGTATTAGAACCGACGGTAGGCTACCCAGCCAACCTGCCATACGTCGTGAGTCCAGCGGTGGACCAAGACGAAATAGACCCACTCAACTTCGGCGTCGAACCCTCGGTTATCTCTGCGGAGCCGGTCACTGCTGCTGCAATCGGCGGCACGACTGTGACCATTCAAGGCGCTAATTTCCAGCCGGGCGCCACTGTATGGTTTGGGGACACGGCGGGTGAAAATGTGTTCTTTATCAACGCGAGTTTCATCAACGTTGATACCCCAGTGAGCAGCCCAGGGGTCGTGGATATCAGCATCGAAAACCCGGACGGGGGGGTTGGAACGCTGGAAGATGCATTCGTCTTTACCGCCGACTTAGAACTGGATGCGATCAGCCCATCCGAAGGGTCCGTGTTGGGTGGTGAGACCGTCACAATCACCGGCGTCGGTTTCGACGAATCGGTGCAAGTCCTCATCGGGGGCCGTCTGGCTCTCGCCGTCCAAGCTTTAGACCTCTTCACGCTCGAAGCGGTGACACCACCGGGTACAGCGGGATTGCAGGACGTCCGTGTACTCGTTCCTGGGGAGGCGGTGGCCGAACTGGAACGGTCGTTCCGGTATGCCGGACCGCCCGACATCGAACGTGTATTCCCTCCCGCTGCACCAGCAGTTGGGGGCACTACCGTCGTTATTTACGGTAAGCGCCTCGACAGCGAGTCTGTCGTCACTTTCGACGGCAAAGCTGCTGAGGTATTAGATGTCGACCTGAGTGGGCAGGCGCTGACAGTCCGTGTGCCGAGTGGAAACGCCGGCCCCGCAGATGTCACGGTGGAAAATGAGTTTGGGGAGGATGTGCTGTTAGGCGGCTTTGCTTGGACACAGCCAGCGGCGGCACTTGTCGTCCAGCACATCACACCGGCAGCTGGGCCCATTGCTGGCGGAAACACAATAGCACTGGTTTTATCGAACCACGTCTCCGAGGAGCCGACCGCGGTTCTCATTGACGGGCAGCCGGCTGACATCTTTGACTCTACGGTCGACGGTGTCGTGGAAGTGGTAGTGCCTGCTGGAATCGCGGGCGAGGTAGATGTTGAAGTGACGCACCGAGGAGAGACGACAATTGCAACCAACGGCTATCGATATGAAGATATCTTTTCGCTATCGGTGGTGTCTCCCGCCTTCGGTGACGCGGCCGGCGGTGATGTGCGCGTCGTATGGGGTACGCGGTTTGACCTTCTAAATGCATCGGACCTGTCCGTTCAGCTTGGTCCTCTTCAGGCGCCAGCAGTCGAACTCGAAACCACCGAAACGATGGTTACGACGGTATTTGAGACGCCCCCGTGCTCTCCCGGACCAAATGACGTAGTCGTGAAGTCTGGAGCCATGGAAGCAGTTCTACCGGGTGGATACGATTGCATTGCCGAATCGGTCGCGTTGCTGGCTGCTGACCCAGGGGTAGTCGCTCAGTCGGGTGGGACGCTTATCCGGCTTGTCGGCACCGGTCTCCCAGCGGAAGCCATTGTGACGATAGGAG
>PKDL01000325.1 GCA_002863065.1 Pseudomonadota bacterium | reverse complement strand
TCGGTTCGCATGCGGTCTGGATGAGAAGATCATCCACATAAACGCCTTGACCATCGTTGTCGATGGAATCGAGCGCATCGAATGACCATCGTAGCCGGATATCTTGCCCCGCGAATGCGCTCAAATTCACCTGAATGGCCTGCCATGATTCGTATTCCGGCAAGGCAGTTTTATCCCAGACGACTACCTCCGCACCTGCACCATTGAGGACCCGAACCTCCAAGATATCGAAGTCTGGGTTCTGCTCGATACCAGCCCAGAGAGAAAATGACAGCACGGCGAACTGACCTGCCGGTATGCTAACGATGCCACTGGTGGCGATACCGCTCGGTGGAAGGTCCGAAGGCTCACTATAATCACCAGTGGCTGGGTTACCGAACCAGAGTGCATTAGGAAGGGACTGCGCTAGGCTATTTGAAACCTGCCACCCAGCGGAACCAACCTGAGCATACTCCCAACCCATTGGTAGAGCGGCGTCAAAGTTCTGAGCCGCCAGAACGGAGCTAGTACAGCAGTTTGGTAATGGTACCGGTGCTACACACTGATTATTGATGCACTGATTGTATGTGCACAAATCACCGTCCTCGCACTCCACATTCGCAATACAGCAATTCGGTAGCTGTACCGGGGCAGCGCATTCATTATCAATACACTGATTGTAAGTGCATGGATTACCGTCCTCGCACTCTACATTAGCGATGCAGCATCCTGGAAGCGGCGCCGGTGGAGCACATTGATTGTTGATGCACTGGTTATAGGTGCATGGGTCACCGTCCTCACACTCCACATTAGCGATACAACAATTCGGTAGCTGTACCGGGGCAGCGCACTGGTTATTGATGCATTGATTGTAAGTACACTGGAGACCATCCTCACACTCTACATTGGCAATACAACAGCCTGGGATAGGGGCCATCACACACGTATTGTCAGCACCACAAGTACCAGACATGCAGGGATTTGATGAAGTGCAGTCGGTGTCCGCCACACAGCACCCGGGCGACGGCACTGAACTGCACTGTCCGGAAGCAACATCACAGCTGTCTACAGTGCATGCGATACCGTCATCACAGTCCGCGTTCGCTTGGCACGCTGGACAGCTACCGTTGGGCACATTTTGACAAACATTCGTTCCGGGTTGACATATATCCGAGGTGCAAGGGTCGAAGTCATCACACTGCAGGTCGGCGGTGCAACAGCCAACGATCGGGACACTAATGCACTGCCCCTGCTGACATGTCACCGTAGTGCATTCATTATCAGTGTTGCAATCAGCATCGACTACGCATTCAGGCGAACAGGCAGGAGCTGGGTTGGGTAAATAGCTGCACTCACCAGTCCCGACATTACAGATGTCGATTGTACACTCCTCACCATCGAAACAATCGGTATTGGTCTGGCAACCACCACAATTAGGGACCGCCTGAAAACTGCATACAGAATTCACACAGCTATCACTGGTACATGCATCATTATCATCGCATTCACTGTCGTTTGTGCAACAGCCTGGAATTGGACCGTTGATGCATTGTCCTTGGTTACAAGCATCGATCGTGCACGGATTAGCGTCATCGCAGTCCGACCCACTCGTACACTGCACAATACACCCTGGAATTACAGTAAACTCACACGTTCCATCGACACATGAGTCTGTCGTACACGGGTCATCATCATCACAACCAACACTTGAAAAACACGGGATGCATGTGGGTGCGGTTTCGACGGCACATGCGCCTTCAAGACAGATGGGTACCTCACATATGTCATCCGATATCGGACAATCAGAGGATGTATCACAGGCAAGACAGTTTGAAAGGACCACATTACTACATTTCGATTGGCTACAAGTGTCTGCAGTGCACGGGTCCTGATCCGCACATTCCGCATCAGTTTCACAAGGAACACAGTCGCTGACGGGATTATTCACACACTGGTTTTCTTCACATGTATCTTGCGTACAAGGATCCTCATCATCGCAGAGCACCGCTCCAGTACCAGCGACACAGCAATCAGGTATGTCGCTGTATATGCAGGCATTATTACTCAGGTCACAGGCCGCCACCCGACATTCTAATTCTGGGCATTGAGTCTCCGGTCCACAACAGGAGTCCTTTACTTCGATGACACAAGCATTCTCGACACAAAGAGCGGTCTCACACACAGATGTCGTTGCCGGGCAATCCTCAACGGTCGCACAACATGACTCGACCGGTTGAAAAGTACACGTACCATCCGAAGCACAGCTCCCATCAGTACAGGCATTAGAGTCATCGCAATCGGCATCACTTACACACGGTATCGGAGGTGCAACGCAAGGCGAGAATATTGCGATATCATCTAGATAAATCCCCTCACCGGTATTGACCGTTGCATCCACAGTATCCACCGTAAAGCCCAGACGCGCGGTGGTCCCCGCGTAAGATGCAAGATCAACCTCAACATCGATCCACGTACGATAGTCGGACTGCGGATCAAGTTCTGATTTAGACCAAATCACCTGGTCCGAGCCGACTGACGGAATCAAAAACACTTCAAATAGATCCCAATCCAACTCCGTCTCGACGTCGACCCAAACCGAAAAGCGAAGCGTTGCTCCGGTAGCAGGAAAGGCTATCGGTGCAGTCAACAGTGTGCCCTTCGAGGCTGCTTGCGACCCATCAGGTTTCACTGGATTCTCGTATGTATCGGTAGTGGTGTCTCCAAAATACGCCGCGCTGGGAGGGCTTCTGTAGCGACTTTGGCTGGCTTGCCAACGAACGGCTTCGCCATTGGTCTGAACATCCAGGGAGGATGCAAGTCCCGTGTTAAATGGGTAGCTCTCGATGACATCTCCACAACAAATGGGACTTTCCGATGGAGAACGTATGCAACTAAAGTTGTCACACTCCTCTACCGTGCAAAGATCGCCATCATCGCAGTCCTTGGCACTGGTGCAGCAGTTAGGCTTCTTCCAATACGAACAGACCGAATCACATTCAAAGTAAATACAAGACTCACCGGTGTCGCAGTCTAAATCGACTTGACACGGAGTATTGGGATAAGTCCATTGGCAGACGCTAAGGTCCGTATTACATGTATCGTCCGTTATTGGGTCGCTGTCATCGCAATCCTCATCACGCTCACAGCAATTCGGTAAGCTGTGAAGACGGCATTGACCAACGATGGGGTCGCAGATGGCAATCGTACAGAGTCCCGTTCCGTCGAGTTCGAGGCAGTCATTGGCCGATACGCAAGCCAGTGCAGGCGGAGGTACCTCAACATCTATCCGGCTTATGGTATCCGCCACGTCGGTCGTAAGTACTGGCCCGGTGTTATCGTTCGAATTTGGGCAACCAGAGCTTACGAGTACCGATGATAGGGCGGCCAAGATGCAGGTAAATCGTAACGCGTACCGCATGCACTTCATTTCGGAAGCCTCCAATGCACTCCAGTAGAATGACAGCATTCCACCAGATCACAATATATGGACAGATGTGCTTACTGCACGCCTGCCGAACCGCACTAGAGAGAGTACGGACTGATTGCGTCCAAATAAAAGATATTACTGTTGAGTAGTTGACTGCGACCCAGCCAACGTCAACTAAGTACGCCAGTCAACGGTGCTTTAAGGGCAGGTATTATCCCATGCAGCAGTACCGTCTGCATTCGCACACGTTTCATCAAAGCGGACGTCGTCAATTATCAGGCCTTCCTTACAGTTGCCTGCATTATTGTTGGTCTTCATTGAAGCTTCCAGATAGAGCGTAGCCGACCCAGTCTGCTGTACTGTATTCACTAACGTTTGTGCGAAGGGACCGCCCGC
>PKDL01000361.1 GCA_002863065.1 Pseudomonadota bacterium | reverse complement strand
GAAGAACCCCCCAGGCGTCTCCTGTTTCAGCCTTCGACGCCAACTGTTCAACGGCAGCTCCGATGGCTGGCCTACGACCTGCTGCATCGTTTACCCATGCCTGAATGAGCATCATCACGCCCAATACAAGTCCTACCCAACGTAAGTACCGGCTAGTGCCCAAGGCGGCGAATGGAAAAATCACCCCCAACAGCAATGGACGGGTCCAGCGGTAGGCATAAAACACCTTTCCACCACCGAACTCGACGCTCATCGTGTGAGAAAACATGAGCCAAGAGACGAGAAGGACGACTTGCAGAATGGAAAACCAGCCCAAGACCTTGTCTGAGCGCCAAAGGCGGTGAAACCCGAGCGACCAGAGTGGCAACGTCGCAAAAAGAGCAAAGCGCATCCATTCGGGCAATCCTGTCAGTACCGTTAGGAACTGGGCAATGAACGCGCCTAGCCCAGGTGAATCTGGATATACCGGTGACATAAGTGCGAACCGCGCACCACTCGACTGAAGCATCGTGAAAAGCGTGTTGGCATTCAGAACGGGAAGTACCCCGGCCGCGACGAAAGCGACGAGTGCGTAAGAAAGACTACGAGGTCGGTCTTTCCACCAGGTGAGCAGTAATGTGAGCCCCATAGCAATCGAAAAAAATGCGTACCCATAATGCGAATAAAATCCGAGAAGCTGCACCATCGAGAAAAGAACCCACCAGACAGCGGGGCGTTGCGATTCACTCGCTCTAATGACGAGCCATACCGATGCCGCCGCTAAATACCCGGTCAATGCATAAGGCGTTGCGTCTCTGGCGTAGAACCAGGCTATGGGAGACCCGAGAGCCAAAAGCGCACTGAGATGCCCGGCTGCCGACCCAAGACGTTGATACATGATAGAAAAGACACACCAGACAAAAAGCGCCCCGAACACAGCTGATGGAAATCGTAGTACCTCAGGAGTTGGAGATACGGCAGACATCGCCCGCAAAATGAGCGGCATTACTGGCCCATGAGCAAGCTCTGCACTGATCGAATCGCTGACTACGTTCATCGCAGCAGGCGGACGAACTCCCTCATGAAAGTATGAATATTCGAGCAAATCCAGAGACTCGTTCCCGAGGCCCGTGAGGAGAATCACTAAAGATACACCGCACCAAAGTGCACCCATCCGGGGTGAGTACACCAACGTCGGGGACTGCGCTGCGATATCCGACCTCCGCCGCAGCCACAATGCGAGGAGTGATAAAGCAAGCAGCAACACAACGCCAGCCGCCTGCTGTCCGCTGTGGGTAAGTGTATCTCCACTCCAGACGGTCTGGGTAAGCTTGTTGGAAGGAACCTGCAATACCACCGCGGACTGCTCAGCCGCGACCGGCGCATGAGATGCCATGACACGTGGTGCACGAATCAACGCCGAGGGAGGCGAGTCTGCAGGTGCACGAACCACGAAAAGCCAAACGGAGCTCGGACCATCGCTCCACTCCAAATGAAACGAACCGTCTAATCCTACAGCACTGGTCGCAGCGACAATATGTTCGCCTCTGTGAAGGTTACGGGAAACCGTACCCATGACTGTAACCGATTCCGTTTCCGCTCCGCCCTTAACCCATCCATCAATGGCGTGACCGTAGGCTTGGGGGCTACTAGTGAGGACGCAAAATAGGGCAGCGAGCCAGATCTGAATGCTGTCTAGGTGCGACAATTCTGAGATCCAACGCCGTAGAGGAGATGATGCAGTGTGTTCGCCTACATACACAGGGCATGGTGTTGGTGCGCTGATTATTTGGTCCCGAATGCGGCGTCCCGACGAAAGCCTTCGCACGGCACGTGTGAGGTGGAGTCTACCCGCCGTGCGGCGGCTGAGCCTGCTTGGGACTACAGTCCAGTGACGCCACGCATCAAGCCGCCGCGCGTTGCAAAGTGGTTGCAACGACCGGGGCGGTGGGGTGTAGGAGCAACCACGCATAGGTTGCAATGTATGAATGCGGCCTAGAAGTCGCCTACAAGGCGACGACTATTTAGGCTGCTGGGGTGGGCTTCGGCTTGGGTAGCGGAGCCGGACGCCAGTTGTTCGACATCATGGTTCTACTCTCTTATCTAGGGTTAAAGCGGTCTCCAACCGCCCCCCCATGGTGGACTTACTCACCGCACAAGTCAAATCTCCCACAGCGCGGATCGAGCACTAATCACACTGATATCAGTGTTTTCTACAGTTTTGCAGCGATAGTACCCGTCCTTCGTAGGCATATGTTTCGATCACCGGGATACCTGACAGCAAACGACCAAGGCTCTCCGTCATATTTGCGGGCAGTATGACGAATGGTGATTCAACGACTCGCTCATCAGCTCCCGCCCGAAGCATAAACTTCTGGTAGCCTATTTCTTCTCGAAACATCGTCTCTACCTGCTGCGCATGCACTTCTTCGTCGAACTCCGGAAGATTCCCAAATGCCCACTGGAAATCGCCTGCGAACCGCTTGAAATCATGTGTCTCCATCATGGCCTTTGGGCTTTGGAAGTAGAGATATGTACATCGATCAGGTGCTTTGCCCGCATGAAGTGCCTTGTGTAGGCTCTGCAGTCCCTCTAAGACATCCAGTTCATAGCTGTGACCCTGTACTTTCCATTCTGCTTCATCTCCCGCAGATAGATCATGTTGGACCTTATTAGGAACAAACAAGCTTGAGCATTTCTGCCAGTCGACACCAAATGCTTGAAGCTCTTCGACCGCGAGCTCACTGTTTCGATTCGTTGCAATGATGAATGGACATGGCGCATCACCGAGTGCATCCACCAATTCGAGCTTCGCTAATCGCTCCGTATTCATTCGTGCCCGCCAAAAATCAATCCCATTGACGGCACCAGCAAACGGGTACCAAGCAAGAAAGACCGTAAATAAGACCCCCAGCACACGGTGCGGTCGACTACTACCTGCCCTCAATGCATTTGCGGATAACCAGGCAAGCGTCAGCAGAGATGGAACTGCCGGCGCATACAACCTTGCGGAAACATCTGGCCGTGTTTGTACGGCGAAGACTGGCGCTAACACCAAAACTCCACCTAAAGCCAACACCGTTCCCGCCAAGGTGGCATGTTCAGGACTGGTCTTAGATGAAAAGAACACCCGCAATAACGACACAATTAGCGCAATGGAGAAAGGGAATACCCACACAATCTGATCAATAATTACGGACTCATAATGATTATAGATACGTAACGGTGGGCACATCAGTAGACCAAGTAGCAGTACAACAGCTCCAATGAGCTGGCTGCGCCCTCGCAATCCAAATAACGCAATGAGCCCGCAACCTACCGCGGACGTGACGTAAAACACTTGAGTGCTGTTATGAATGAACATGAAGCCCACACGTGACCAGTCAAATGTCTCTGCCCCAACATGAAAATCATGCGGTACCTGGCGATCGGCGAATAACAACGGGGCAACAAGGATCCCGAGCACCACAGCGGCACCAGCGGTAATGCGCCGTAGCGGCTGACCGTCTTCATTCCGGTACGCAATAGAAGCTGCCAGGAGATACCCAAACATCGCAGCCGCAGATGTCTCCTTGGTGGTGGCGGCTCCCAAAGCACACATCAAAAACAGGGTAAACCACCGATGCGGACTACTCTCTGACTGATGCTGTGACCGCCTCCACCGCTGTAGACAATAGCCAGCCTCACAAACGAAAGCGGCTCCAATAGAGTCTGACTCCACCGGTATCCATCCCGAAAAAAGTATCGACGGTAATGCTGTTGCTGACAAAGCAACCGGCAGCGCGACAGCCTCTCCTCCATGGATACGCACGAATCGATACGT
>PKDL01000352.1 GCA_002863065.1 Pseudomonadota bacterium | reverse complement strand
GTGTTCGCGGGCGTCCTTACTTTACCGGCAGGTGGCTCTTTGTATTCGATGACGACACGTCTCCACTCCGTCACGTCAGCTATCGCCGTTCACACCATGATATGGCACTCGCACAGGATGATCTTCGCGCCACGGTCCATGCTTGGCGGGTCCGATTCGAGCGGCCCCAAAAAGTCTCGACGCTACCTGAAAGAGGCGCTCCATTTCCTCGGATGAAACCCATGCTGTTTGAATGGCAAAATAACCAGCGCAGAGCCACACTATCGGCGCTATCGATCACGGGACAGCGAGTCGATATTCTAGAGGCCATAGAACTTCCTCAAAAGGTATCTCACGACCCATCAAAACGCGACACTAGCCCGCCGAAGGGATGATCTTTACTTCGTGAGACCCAGCCTGCCCATTACGGATTGGAGGTCTTTCCATGCCTTTCGTTTATCGCTTGGGTTTCTAAGTAAATGAGCCGGGTGATACGTGGGAATCAGCTCCGCATCATAGAAGGGGTGCCAGGTTCCTCGAATCGTATCCAACGGAGCGGATATGTTTAGCAACGTATGACTCGCAAACTGCCCCATCGCCACTACGATCCGAGGTTCCATCGCGCGGATTTTATCCCGCAATGCGGCTGGGCTCATGCGCTCCCGGTTGGATCCAGGCGCCTGGTGACTTGGCGCGCGATACTCACGCAGATTGCAGAGGTATACATCTTCCTTTCGGAGCCCCATGGCCTGGATCATCTTGTCCAGTAATACCCCAGCGTCTCCATCGAAAGGGGGACCCTGTTGATGCTTGCCCGCTTCGCCAATAAATATGAGTTCAGCACTCGGGTTTCCTGCACCAGAAAAGGTGATGTCGGACTCCTGATTAGACGGGGTATTCCCGTGCTGAACACCTTCTTCTATCTCGTGATGGGGCACGTTTGAATGCAACGCTGCTTCTGGAACTACTGCGGCCGATGTGGGGTACCCGAGTGCATCCTCTTCGAGGTCCCACTCCACCAAGCCCGATACCAGACGGGCGATATCTGCCAACTCTTGATGAGTATTTGTCACCGATTCATTCTCCGGATCGCCTCGTCCAAGAGTGTATGAGCTACCGCAACCTTGGGACCAAGTTCAACCTGACGGATCAAACGTCCATCTGAATCAATGATTGCACCTGCGTTGGTGGTACTCGAAAACCCAGTGGAAGCCGCTTGCGCACCTACCCTATTGACAAAGATGAGGTCCATTTGTTTACGACGTACTTTCTGGACTGCATTCCGCTCAAACTCCTGCGTTTCTGCCGCAAATCCCACAACAAACGCGGAATGTTCTAATTCCGCCACAGCCTTGAGTACGTCAGGATTGGGTTGCAACGCGACTGCAGACATACCCGACCCTTTTTTCTGTTTATGCTCATGACTCACTTCTGGCCGGAAATCGACCGGGGCCGCTGCCATTAGCAATAGGTTGCAGCGAGGTAGCTCCTCACTGACCGCACGGAGTAACTCCTCGGTGGTTCCGATGTGCCTAGTTTCAACGTGAGTAGGAGCTGGTACAGATGTAGGCCCAGCTATCAGAGTCACTTCAGCACCACGCTCCCATGCAGCATACGCCAATGCAAAACCCATGCGCCCAGTTGAGGGATTCGATAGAAACCGAACCGGGTCAAAGTGTTCCCTCGTGGGGCCCGCCGTCACCAAAACGCGTTGCCCCTCTAAATCGTTATCTCGAAGTTGCCGCGCAACTGCGTCGACGATATCGGCCGGGTCCGGCATACGTCCCGCTCCAACCACACCACAGGCCAACCAACCAACCCCGGGGCTCAACACGCGAAACCGGTCAAGCTCCGCAAGGCGCTCGACGTTCTGCTGGACCAGCGGATTGGCCCACATGAGGTCGTTCATGGAGGGACATAAGAGCACAGGCATTCGACTGGCCAATAGGACATTAAGCAGTAGTTGGTCCGCCAGTCCGTTTGCAAGGCGCCCAAGGAAATCGGCCGTTGCTGGAGCCACGATGACCGCATCCATGTCCCGTCCCCATTCGGTATGGGCAATACTGCTGTCGCCGCGTAAATCCCAAATATTTTGTCGAACGGGATTACCTGACAGGGTCTCCAGGGTAAGCGGCGTAATAAACTTTGTGGCGGCTTCCGTCATACAAACATGGACATCGGCACCGGCTTTTTGGAGCATCCGGACAAGCTCAGCAGATTTGTATGCGGCGATTCCACCGGTCACTCCCACAAGGATACGGCGGCCCTTAAACGTCTGGCGTTCATCATGTGCTGAAATGCTCATGGCGTAGACGGTAGCAGAAATCCTTCGACTCGCCCTTCTGATCATCGCCTTATCACGAATTTGAATATCTCCATGCAACGGTAGATCGGTCCGACGTGCCGTGCGTTAGGAAGACTCAGCGCCCGGGTGCGCTCGATACCTATTTGGAAAAACAGAGACCTATGAGGAAAATTCAGGAGAATATTCATGAGCCTTCGACCACTACTATCTCGTCATACTCGTCCGTCCGCCGCGGCACTTACAGCCCTTTTCACCGTGTTATGCATGGCAGCAGGTAGTGCGGCTGCTCCGCCGACGGCCCGTACTGGTATCCGTCAACAATTCGTCGACTTCGGAGCGCAGATCATTGATGGGCAAATACGCCGTCCACAAAACACGTGGATTCAAGATCGTAAAACGGCCAAATTTGGCCCGATGCTGACATGGAAACGTCGGTCGTTCCTCCCTCAGTTACGGTTGGATGGAGCCTCCTTGCGATAACCACCAGAACGAATACCGCAGCCCGATGTGCCCTAAGGATGTGAAACTCACGGGTTCAGATCACTTCATCAAATTGCCGTTATTTCGGCACATCTCGAATTGACCACCCACCCCCCTACCCGTACAGTCCCGTACCCAGGTTGGCGGTCGCCCATTGGTTTGTCGGCGGGTCAATCTAGTAACCGGCACCTTGATTGGGAGATTGACAGTGCCTTTGACTCAAGCGGTTTCCGATATCATTGCAAAGCACCCATCGCTGTCATTGATTGGGAACACGCCACTCGTGCGTATCGACCTCTTCCAAGATGAGCTGCCGGACGTGGAGATTTGGGCCAAGATGGAGGCCTTTAATCCAGGTGGCTCACTAAAAGACCGCCCCGTGCTGCGCATGTTGTCGGAAGCGGTAGCCGACGGACGTTTAGAACCGGGAATGACCATTTTGGACTCGTCTTCGGGAAATGCGGGAATAGCCTATGCGATGATTGGAGCGGTATTGGGTCACCCAGTGAAAATCGTCATCCCAAGCAATGCCTCAATGGAACGAAAGAAACGCCTTTGGGCCCATGGTGCAGAAACACACTTCACCGATGCCCAGCTCGGATATGACGAAGCCCTCCGTGAGGTGCGACGCATCTATGAGTCTGACCCAGACTCCTATTTCTTTTGCGACCAATACGGAAACAACCACAATTGGATGGCGCATTACGATGGTACCGCCAACGAGATATGGGATGTACTCGGCGACCGAGTGACCCACTTCGTTTCTGGCGTCGGAACCGGAGGAACAATCACTGGGACGGGACGACGCCTGAAGGAGTTGAAGTCCAGCCTCGAGGTGCACTGCGTTGTGCCCGACCCATTCCCCGGTGTGGAAGGGCTAAAGCCTCTGGGCTCCGACCACGACATCATCCCCGAAATTCTCGATCAGAGCATTATCGATGGACGCTGGGACCTTGATCTTGACCATGCCTGGGAACGGAGCCAGCAACTTGCGAAGCGCGGTCTGTTTGTAGGACAGAGCAGTGGGGCATACATCGACACCTGCTA
>PKDL01000350.1 GCA_002863065.1 Pseudomonadota bacterium | reverse complement strand
AAAGACGAGGATGGTGACCACTGAGATACATGTGTGTAGACCGATGGCCGCAACAGGCGCTCCACCAGACGACCGGTATGCAAGCCAGCGTAGACGCGGGTAATCGTCGCCCACCGCTGCAGTCACTCTTGGGCCGGCCATCATCAATGCCCCAACGGCGGAAACTAGCCCAAAACCAATCACTGCCGACACAACCGTGCCCGCCGTATCCCCAAACCGATGACTTGCCGCCACATACGCCACATTGGGTGTCCCGGCTAAGATCTCGACAGGCGCAAGCATTTGAAAAGCTGCATTCAGGCCCACATAAAGAACAATGACCGCAATGGTCCCCATGATGATCGACCGCGGTAACACTCGTTGCGGATCGTGCACTTCTCCCGCGATATACACACTGGCGTTCCAACCCGCATACGCATAGCCGACGTAGGCAAGCGCAAAAGCAAAGGCTGGGGATCGATATACGTCTGGTAAAGGTTTCCCTTGCACCGGCGACTCAGCACCGAACCCCATACCTACGATGACCAAGCCCACCAACACCAGAAGCTTCGGCAACGTGGTCGCATTCTGAAGCCGAGCTGCGGTGGACACCTCTAGGCAGTGCACAAGTGACATAGCGAGCGTAAGCCCTAGCGCCATTCCTTTCATCGAAACGCTAGGCCAGACCGGGTGCATATACTCCGAAAAAGCCATTGCGCTGATAGATACCGGCACCCCATACCCCACCACTAACGACGCAAGAGCCGCCGTAAAGCCGACGGCTGGGTGATAAATGCGACCCAGCAGCATGTATTCGCCGCCGTTCTTGGGTAGGGCAGCAGCTAGCTCCGCATACGTTAAGCCACCGCATAACGCTCCAAGCCCACCCAGGCTCCAAAGCAACAGGCTGGCACCACCGGATTGAACGTCGGCCAGGACATAGCCACCCGTCACAAACACTCCAGTCCCGACCATAGTGGTCATCACTAAAAGTGTTGCGGTAGGCGCTCCAAGCTTTCTTTGATTAGATTGGGACAGTGTCGCTACCGCCCAGCAAATGACTCTCGAGCAATGATCAGTCGTTGGATCTGCGAGGTCCCTTCATAGATTTGGAATATCTTGGAGTCTCGATACAACTTCTCCACCGGATACTCGGTGTTGAACCCATAGCCGCCAAACACCTGTACGGCATCATTTGCCACACGAACTGCCATATCCGCCGCAAATAACTTCGCGATGGCTGCGGACTTTGTATTCCGTTTACCGGCATCAATCTCCCAGGCGGATTTCCACACCAATAGACGTGCTGCTTCAATGTCCCTGACCATATCCGCCAACATGAACTGGATGGCCTGGTGACGAGCTATCGGTTTACCAAAGGTCTTTCGCTCCTGCGCATAGGCCTGCGCGTGGGCGTGCGCACACCGAGCCAAACCAGTGGCCATGGCACCTATTTTCGGGCGGGTTTTATCAAAGGCCTTCATGGCGATAAACCAGCCCTGTCCTTCTTCACCCAGGAGATGATCTTTAGACACCACCACGTCGTCAAACTGAATGGACCGTGTATCAGAGCAGCGCTGGCCAAGATTAACCTCTTTCTTGCCTACGGTAATGCCGGGCGTGTCGGCCGGAACGACGAACCCAGACATACCCGCATGCTGCTTCTCGGGATCGGTATACGCCAGGACAAAGTACCAATTGGCCACCGAACCATTCGTAATCCACATCTTCGAGCCATTAATAACGTATTCGTCGCCCTTCCGTACTGCGGTTGTTCGTATGTTCGTGACATCTGAACCCGCCCCAGGCTCAGTCACACAGTAGGCTGCAAGTGTGAGCTCTTCGCTCATGGGTCCAAGAAAACGTTTGTGCTGCTCTTTGGTGCCGCCAACAATCACTGGAGCCGCAGCCAGGACGTTAGCATCCATTGCCGTCCCAACACCGGTGCACGCTGCACCCATTTCTTCTGAAATGATACAACCCTCAAAGGTGCCGAGCCCAAGACCGCCGGCATGCTCAGGATTTGAAACATTCAGGAGGCCCAGCTCCCACGCCTGTTGCATAAGCTCGATGGGATACTGCATGGTCTCATCGAAATGCGCAGCTTTAGGCGCCACTTTGTTCTGTCCAAAGTCTCGAGCGGTTTTCTGAATTTCACGCTGGATATCACTTAATAGAAAATCAACCATACCTAACCCCTAACACGCAGGATGTCCGCATGCATCGCACTTTTTGTCGTACTCGACGTCCCGCTGAAGCCTATCACGAACTATCAGTAATTTACTCGCTATCCGGATACGACGGCCATGTCTCTTCGCCCAACATCCGAGCGGCCTTAATGAAGAATGCTATCCCATGCCAGGCTAAATCAGTGCGCGAAAGCGGCCACGCCAACGCACCCTGACTACCGGGCGCCAAATACGGAAACCCACCCAGTACGGTTTCGGATTGGGGCCAACCTTCGGTCTCACCAACTCGCCACTGGAAGCGCATAACAAACGGAATACCAAGACGAAGTCGCTCCTCGTATTGCTCCTGCCTCTCGGGCACACCGTCAAGGCGAGCTATTCGTAGGGCATCGGCTATCGCTTCTAATTTCAGCGCCGCTGACCAGGATGGCGTCCATCCCGCAAGCTTATTGAAACCACCAACCCACGATTGCTCTGGGGTATCGTCCGCCTGATATTGATCCAGCAGGTTTATCTCAGTCATGTCGTAAACACATTCGGGTAAGTACGCGTCCCCTGTCTCCTCATACAGAGTCGCGAGCCCCTCGTTAGCATACAAAATAAAATACGGCAGATAGTCGGGATTGATGTCCTGCCAGGTATCGCATGAATACCGTGCCGAGCGTTGTAAGGCGTCCAAGTACACCGGTTCCTTAAATGTTAGCCAGAGATGCGAGAGTGCTTGAAGCGCTTGACCACGCGCTAGTGGAGAACCCTCCGAAAAACCTCCTGAGGCCGTTTGTAAATCGAGTAGGTGCTGCCCTAAGCCCCGAAGCGTGTCTTCCCAGCCGCTACCGTTTGTGGCGCCTGAGCGTACCAAGCGCGACAGCCCAAAAACAAAAATCGACGTCGCGCCAATGTCGGTAATCCGGAGCGCAGACGCACCGGCCTCTGCCACTCGTGGCATCGCGTACTCGAACACCCATTCCGCTGATCGCCTAAATTCCTCTCGCTGGAGTTCCTCATACAAAAGAGCAACGGCATATCCAGGACCTATTTGGCGATGGATCACGTCCTCCCACAGAAATTCCCCTGTGTCCGGCCGGTATTCATACTGGTAGCTACCATCCGACTGTTGCATCCGCAGAAGAAAATAACCGGCGAGACCTGCCGCATACATTACGCCTGGCTGCCCTGTATCCATTCCCTCGATTTGTAGCGGTGGCACCACGCCGTCAGCGAAAAAGCCACCTTCCGGCATGACAGCACGTGGACTGGTATTCTCATTATACGCGATGGGTGTAGACCAAGTACCCTGACCATCAGGCAGATATTGACTGGCTAATGTGTCAATCGATTCAGGGCTCGACGTACATGCCCCAATAATAATAGCAAAAAGGGCTCCACGGACCACAAGGCCCGTGCAGTAGCTTAGCCCCCTCCAACGACGGGTAAGTGTCATTTCCATGCGATACCTCCAGGGTAACCAACCACGCTGTCTTGTCCCCCAAGGTGACTGCTATTGCCACGAACCCACCAATCTAGCTTTTCGTGTCCAAGATTCCGCAGCGTCGCCATAAAGATACTGACAGCGACCTCCCCGCAAATGGTGTATTCGCCAGATTCGACCACAGTGCGTAAGCCAGGCACATCCAAGTCAGCAAT
>PKDL01000178.1 GCA_002863065.1 Pseudomonadota bacterium | reverse complement strand
CTGTACTTCGGAACGATCACCGGAGATATCACGGTGAACGGCGATAATGTGACCATTGAAAATGGCCTCCTTGGAGGTGCCATTCCCAAACAAACCTTTGTATCCGCCATCGAATTTGTGCCTGAGAGTCAACTACCAGTTCCGAAAGCCGCGATCGTTCAGCTACTGGATCTTGTGGTGGTAAACGATGTCGATACATTGCCACCGGTAGGCGCCGATGCTGCTTCCATAGGCATGTCGCTGACTGCACTGCCAGCCACCATTGCGGGCGTAGCTGACTAAATCACGCTCACCGGACTATCGCATGCTGCGGACTGAACGTTTACTTAGACTTAAAGAGGTCCCTCGCCCGATCCCAAGCATTACCGCCTACCGATTGTATATCTTGGAAGAACTTGAGCAGGCTTTCCTCAGCGGAACCAGTATCTGACTGATAAGACCGCGCAGATTCCTTTAGATCCCCCAAGAACGATGCGTCATCCTCGGCTCCTCGAACAGGGTACTCTCCGGCGAGGATCCGCCGGTAGTCTCCTGACTCAACCCATCCTTCTAGCTCCGCCAACCGTGACACGCTGAAGGGATGTGACCGAAATAGCAGGTTCCCCAATTTTAATACGGAGTCTAAAGTGTCGTGACCTTGCTGATACTCTCGCGCTTGGGCTCGAAACGCATCGAGTGACATCTGATCGGTCTGCCCCCCGCCCGCTAATTTCATCTCGACGCGGTAACACACCTCCGGGTCCTGAGCGCACAAGAGCCCAGCACGATCGCCAGAAAGCTCCGCCTTTCGGCTCCATTCGCTAAGCGCCGCTATAACTCCCCAGAAGGCGGCGTAACCAAATCGAAAACGGCGCATAAAGAGTTGCAGCATCAAATGGGTGAGTGTCCGATACAACGCATGATAGCTCAGTGCATGCCCGAGTTCGTGGCCGATAACCGCTCGCAGTTCTTGGTCATCAAACAACTCTAAAGCGCCTGAATTTAGAACGATGAACGGCTCGTCCAGCCCCACGGCACCGGCGTTCACCAGTGGGGTTTGCGCTACATATAGCTCTGGCTCTCGTTCCGCATCTAGGATCTGCAGCGACTCCCGAAACAGCGTATAGACTCTTGGAAACTGGTTCGGCCCGACCCGGACCGCAGATGCGAGATGCATCAAGCGTAGGCGACGATCGCCCAACAACGCCACACTCCGCCTCGCCAGAGTATCGAGTGCTGGTACCTTCCTCAAAGCAGTAAGTGCTGCACGGTCCGCGGGATGCTCCCAAGCTCGGGGCGATATTCTCGGAAAACACACCCGACTTCCTATCATGGGTCGATCCCGTCGAGGCCCAATTGTAGTCTGTGATGTCTCACTCATGCGCCGCATCCTCCCACCGCTGGTTCTTCCCTTGCAGCGTGCCGTACTGCGTCCAATTCTGCCAGTTCAGGTTGTCTCCGCCTTGATTTCGTTACCTGCGCAGTGTCAGAGGAACTCTTGGAACCGTTTCACCGTCCAATGCCCCCCGTCCGATCTTTCGTAATGACCGAGATTGTCATATGGACAGCTTCATCCAAAAATTGAACCGCACATCAGAGCACGTCGTAGCTTGATAAAGTCCAGCGAGAAGCTGCTCCAAGCTCAACGCATTTTTCATGGATTTGTATTCCCCTCTTGCCAGATAGTGTCTCGATCAGAAGAATGCCCGAACAAGCTTGGAATTATCGATTCCAGTCAACTTCAGGATACGGCCGTGCGGCCCTCGAAATGTGGCACGTCGAAATGCGAGGATTGCGGTGAAACACACCTTATTGATCACGATACTATTGGCCAACCTGGCCTTTGGATGCAGCACAGATGATGAGGCTGCAGCCGATACGGCGACCACCTCGACAGATGCCACGGATGCGACCGATGCTGGCGATGCCATCGACGGGGCCGATACCACGGATGCGACCGATTCGACGGACGGTGTAGACAGTTCAGACAGCAGCGCTGCATGCACTCAAGAAGGTGAATGCTGTGTGTTTGATACGATCACGTGCGACAGCCCCATCACTGCGAACAACCTCGATGGAGCCCGTTCCATCGGTGATTATCCATGTGACGAATACAATGTCGACTACGCAGCATTCCCGGAGATGGTCTATAAGTTTACCGCGACCGCCGATACAAAAATTGACCCATCAATAGTCAGCACACTGCTATTCGACCTATTCATCGTTCCTGAATCGGACGGCACGTGTAACCTTGCTGGTTGTACGCTCGACCCGGCGAATGTCGAGGAGGTTACTGAAGTACCTGCCGGCACGACCTTGTACTTCGTAGTAGAGCACTGGCAAGGACAGACCGGGGAATTCACACTAGACTTGGGATGCTGCACACCCACCTGTGGAGAAAAAACCTGTGGAGACGATGGCTGCGGCGGTACCTGTGGCACCTGCGATGCGGGCCAGACATGCTCACCCGATGGAGCCTGCTTATCGAATGAATGTTCTCCAGTACGTGCGCTGATATGCGGTGAGAGTTTTACGGTAGACACGGCAGGACCAGACAGCACCAACTCAACCCTTGAGCATGGTTGCGCCCAATATGAGGATGTCTATAGCGGTCCAGAGGTCGCATACAGCTTCTCATCCGATTCTGAGGTTGAAGTCACCATCGACGCGCCAGAGGTGAATGCCGTTGAGGATGACGGCGTAGATGTCATTGCGATCAAAGACCAAGGAGACGGGGTCTGCAACATGCAGTTCTGTGAAAGCTCCGGCATCAGCACCGCCGTATTCTTCTCTGCTCCGTCAGACACCCACTACGTGGTGTTTGATGGCTACGCGGGTGCATCCCAATCCGAGCTGAATGTCGGCGTGACCTGTTGCTATGCAGAATGCGACGGCAAGGTTTGCGGCGATGACGGCTGCGGCAATAGTTGTGCAAGCTGCCCCGCACTAGAAGCGTGCGCTGCGGACCAAACGGCATGTGTATCGGGTCAATTTGCTGGCAATGGCACCTGTGACACTGCGGAAATCATCACAGCGCTGCCATTCGTCGGCATCGGTAGTACAGCGGGAGCCACGGCCGACTACTCCACATTGAACGACAGCGGTGACGCTGCACTCCCTGGATGCGCCGGTATTCAAAGCGGGGGGAAAGATGTGGTTTACAGTTACACGGCAGTGATGAACGGCACTATCGAAGTTTGGCTTGAGCAAGTATTAGACAACGTGTCGGTCTGCGCAAATCCCCTCAACGATACGGGCTGTACTCCCAAGACAGTAAATATCGTCACATCCTGTCCCGATGCGGCAGACTTTGCTGGCTGCATCGCCGGCGTTGACTACCTTGTGGATGGAACGCCATTCCCGACCCGTGCTCAAGTCGACGTCATCGCCAACACCACCTATCTCATTATTGTTAGTGGCTATAATGCGAATGAAGAGGGTCCGTATAAGCTGCTGGTTGATATCCTCGAGGGCAGTGGCAGTGACGGCACCGATGCAACCGACGGGGGCACAGATGCCAGTGACGGCACAACGACCACCGGTGATGACGGGGGCACAGACACCAGTGACGGCACAACGACCACCGGTGATGACGGTACAGCCGGAAGTGACGGCACAATGACCGCCGGCGATGACGGGGGCACAGACACCAGTGACGGCACAATGACCACCGGTGATGACGGAGGCACTGACGCCAGTGGTGGTATGGCGACGACCGGAAGTGACGGCGGCACAACCGGTGATGACGGAGGCACTGACGCCAGTGGTGGTATGGCGACGACCGGAAGTGACGGCGGTACCACCGGAAGTGACGGCGATACCACCGGTGGCGAAGGCG
>PKDL01000510.1 GCA_002863065.1 Pseudomonadota bacterium | reverse complement strand
TGTATCCCCGATACATTCTTTACCCCCATGGCTCGGGCAAGGGTCGCTACGCGTAGCATTGGAAGCATCTCAGGAGTTACTTGTTCCAGTTCCACGGCATTTACCAGTCCGTAATAGTTCGGGGGACAGACCGAGTGATCCTTGAGCTTGCGTGCCGCAGGGCATAATGGGCTCACCTCAGAAAAAACAGCCATCACCCGGTCAGCACGGTCTGATGGTTGCGCCGTGAATATGTCGCGAATGGACTTTTCAATCGCTTTTTGCACCCGAGCTGCGGCGACTCCAAGAGGGCCTGGTAATTTCGCGGCTTCTGATGCCTGTGGCAGGACATCCAATGAAGCCGTAGCGATTAGCCTAGCAACCGTCGTGATATCTGCTCGCCCCATCAGCAGTCCTTTCGCCACTGACGGCGCGATTTCACCGTCATCGGTAACGAGCAATGAAATGAGGTCTTGCGCAGCCTTTTGATTGCCCGACTCGAGCTTCAGGCTCGCGCGGTCCAATACTTCCGCTACGAGAAATTTCGAGACATCAGCCACGTCATCTGCGTTAGGCCTACTCTCAAGATACGTGCGCAAACTTTTGAGCGCAGTGCTCTCATCCTCGTCGGTTGCCTGTGTTAACGCCTCTTTCGCTACTACCAGCGCAGTCCTCACGGAAGCTTGCTTTAGAGCTTCAACACGCTTCGAGCCATCCTCAGGTGCCTTGGCTTCCGCCGCCGGAGCCGCAGCGGGCGAGGGTTTGTTCGGCGCTGGTGACTTGGCTGCTGTAGACACGTTATCGGCTGGTTTGTTGTTACCTTCACAGCTAGTGAACACGACAGCTGAGACCACAAAAATAAGTGCTAATAGGAAACGTTCGAAAATGATGGACTTGGACATGGCTCCTCCAAACGCCGATTAGGCAATCAACCATCCACGGCGTCTACTGAGAGGTAGCACGAGATAGCGGATAAGACGGTTAGCGCGCTCCGTTGGCGACTTTTTGTGACCCGTCGGGGGGGTGTGATACCCCAGTGTTGTGATGGCGGCAAGCAGCCAATGTACAATGGCACAGGAATCAAAACATTCTCGTCCGGCGTAGTCACCGTTATCCTCCCCCCCCCCCGGCCAATCGACTGCCTCGAATTGCCGGCATGGGCTCTGCCGTGTCACTTTACCTTTGACATTTCGCGACGAAAAACGCTATCCATTCGGAGCCAGTCGGGGAGTCTTTTCGTACGGCTGGTGCGGCGGCCAAAAAGCGCCTAGCCCACTAGGCCAGAGAGAAAAACGCCGGAGGATGACGTGATGTGCTGTTTAGGGTTCATAGCGCCAGCTGCCGCGTCTGCGGCATCACCGCCACTCGTCGCCGGTGGGGTGTTGGTAGGCATGGTCCTGTTTGGTAGCTTTGCATACATGCTGTCGCGCACCTTCCGCCATATGAACGAGACCATCCCACAAGACCGTACTGCAGCAGCCATACATGAGGCGGCTGACCTTCGGTCATTCTATAAGGTCAACCCATCCCTCGCTCCGCTGCAAGCGCTCATCGAAGGCATGCGCGAGGCGCAAGACGACGATACGGTGTGCGACATTTACGCATCAGTACTCAGTGAGCTGACTGGACGGTACTTCCGCCGAGACCTCGTTGCATGGGATGCCTGGATTGCACGCGAGGGCGTTGATTTCATAACGACCCAGCGTAGCTCCGGTCTGCTGACGAACCATGCCGACACCCTCCCGCTGTCTTTCTAGGACACGCAACAGCGACGACTACATCGCAAGTTTCCCAATAACAAATTGGCACTAGCCTCATGGTCTTAGGTTATTGCATTTTTTGATGAATGCTCCAGTGGGTGTGAGAACAGCGTATTGGCCCCTAATCACATGGGTTGCTTGCACCCAGCAGAATCGGGTGACGCCGACTCATAAGTATCTGCTGTGAACTGAGTGCTGTTCCGCCCTCAATATCCGACGACATCAAGTTGTTCTGGTCATAGAAAGGCGTATCCGAAAGAGGGTCATGTACATCTGGCTGTGCTACTTCAGTGAGATGCCAGAGACCTAGATAGTGCATCGCCTCGTGCGCAATGGTGCGAGGCACGCGAAACCTACCGGCATCGATCAGGACTGCACTTTGACTCGGTGGACCTCCAACCAGCGAGGCACCCAATGCATTACTTTCCAATGAGAGACTGAAAACAATGTGCAGTACGTCTCTTGAGTCAGAACGAGCCGGACCGAATCGGGTGACGTCTGACGACCGTAACTCGCTCTCTGTTATTTCACTCATCCCGAGTACATCGAACTCAATTTCCGCCGCCGCAGACAACATTGCAGATGCTTCTTCTAAGTTGTCTGCAATCACGTCTGCAGCCAGACTCGACTCATAGTACGCCAGAACTGGTAGGATGAGACGACCGGTGGGAACGCCGTAACGAGCGCTCACACGTGGCTGTTCTACGGAGTGCGACAGCTCAACGTTCCAAGTACCTGAAGGCACCTCTCTCGTCGGCGCACTGGGCATCAAAGCAAGCGCAATTCCAGGCCATGAGGCAACTCGAACACAACATCCGAGATGTAAATCTGCACTACTGCCATCCCACCAGTCGGAAGGAATCCAGATCTCGCCCTCATGCGTTAGGCTATTCACTACGGCCAGTTCATTATTCTCTGTGAGCCCAGAGATCGATACCGAAGTGGCATTCCTATCGATAGCGAACTCCCATGTGCGGGAGCTCAATGGTTTGACTGTTATTCCCGTAACTTCAGTACAGCCAAGGGGAACCGACTGTTGATCGACCGATACCGACGAATCTGCACCGGTATCCGTCTGCAGAAGATCTCCAGCGTCGACTGCTCCGGATGTACAACCAAAGTCGACCAAAGAAAATAACAGCCCCATGAACCGCCAGTAAGAGCTTCGCGTCATGTCACCATCCTACATATTCCGGCGCCGAGATGATGCTACAAGTTGAGAGTAGAAAAGCCTGATAGATCATTCATTAAAACCAAGGAAGCGCCATTACAAAAACCGCATCCAGTCTCCCCCTTCTACACAGTCAGATAGCACAACTTTGGTCTCGGATGTGGGCATAGTTCACGCACCCTCTACACACGTATCTTGTGCAGTATTCACTCTTTCCATTGACCTGAACCCGACTCTCTCGTACAACACAGCCCCTCGGGGAATAGCGCAGTCTGGTAGCGCGCCTGCTTTGGGAGCAGGATGTCGGGGGTTCAAATCCCTCTTCCCCGACCATTTCACGTCCCATGCGGTCTCGTCATCGACGGCCGCATGGGCGACGTGATGCCTTTCTCGTCGGCCATGCGGCCTACCATCGGACTGTGCCTGCCGACAATTGGCGAGCAATCCGAATCATCTCGCCTCGAAGAACCGCAAACGCGGGGTCGTTCTGTACATCGAAACCGAACCTCCGTTCACGAATCCGCAGTCCGTTGTCAATCCGAATAAGGATTTCGGGCCTCGTCTCGTCACTGTGCGCGATACGGCGCCGTTGAGAAGGTCTACGAAATGGATACCTGAGAATTTGTCGAACCAAGCGCACGCAGCCTCGATGACCAATTCGCCCGGAATGCGCCACTGGCGTCAATCCATCAGCGCCATGGCGTATCACACGGGCATACCCGCCACGAACCCGAACTATAGTTCGACCAAGACTCCCGTTACCATCCTGATACCGAATAAAGAGTCGATTGCAAGGTTGTCGCCCCTCAAGTATTTCGTTGAGCGCCGCTTCCCATTCTGGCGGTAAGGTCACACAAATGGCGATAATCAGAACCGTCCACATGCCAGCAGAATAGCATTAGTCTTTGCGACCAG
>PKDL01000526.1 GCA_002863065.1 Pseudomonadota bacterium | reverse complement strand
AATTTGCCCCAGATCATACAGTGATGGAATCGTAATTTTTGTCAAAAATGAATTTGTTCGCCTTTGATAACTTGCTGCAATTCGATCACCATCATAAAATTGGAGTCCATCCTTTGAAATAACGAGATCGAATTTTCCAGTTCTCAGAGCTCCGCTTGAAGAAGAATCGCTCGAACTCATCGATCCCACGTTGCTTGACCCGTCCGTTGACCGAAAAGCGTTGCTGAACGGTGGTCGTCGATGCGATCGTTCCCGAAAACCCTACCGCGGCACGGACGATAAATGCGCCCCAGAAGACGCCTTTCCACCCAACCTCAATATCCAGCATGTGTAGAGTGGACTCGATATCATATTCGCGGTCGGCACCACGACTCGGGGGCTCCACCCCAACGATCCCCACAATGATATCCTCTACCGATGAACCCCCACCTAGCGTTGCCAGCGTATACCCAGCATCCACATAGAGTCCGAAGTCTGCAATCCATCCGATATGTGTACGCCAAATAAGCGAATTTTGTAGCGTTTGCTCGACCAGGGCCGCGGTGGCATCCCCGTAGCCGTCTAGACTGGTGACGACCTCATTTATCAATGTCACAAAACCCGCTGGCATGGCCCCAAGCCCGGTGGAAAGACGGATTCCATAGGGCACCTGCAGACTCACCGTCCCGCCAATCGATATTGGAACATCCGTGCCGACTTCAACATCTAGATGAAGACCCGATTGCGCACCCGCAGTGCTTGGCGTCAGTAGACCAATAAGCAGTCCAGCAAACAGCGCATTCCGTGTAACGTGAATCATGGACACCATGTACCTCTCGCCTCCCGTCATAAGGCACCTGCATGGCATACTACACCGAATCTTCCTGGTAGTTTGACCATAGCCCAGCATGACATACGCTCTGCAGATGGAACACAGCTCTCAACGACGTCTCAGTCTCTTTATCGAATCAAGGCCAATGCTGGTCGCGGGAAACCTTCGACGCCTTTTTGAACGGCGGGGCTTTCTCGCCCTACCCGGCGGCCAACAGGCCCCAGAGCCGGGATTTACTTTAGCTATAGCGGCCTCCGGACGGACCGCATGTTGGCTGATTCCGGACATAATCGATGCGGTGCCAGACCAGCTCGGTCAATTGCTCAGCGAAGCATTACAGTGCCGAGTCACTACGATCGCCACCATCGATTCGATACAGGCATACGAACTCTGTGAACGGGGCCGGCTCGTCGAGAAGCTTGCAATCGATGGTGATAATGTACTCGACGAACTCGACAGCCCGCATCGTGATGCTGCGGTATCCGGACGGTCGATAGCAGATTGCCTTGAAACTTCGGGCCTCGCAGGCGCGACACAGCTTTACGAAGATGTCGCGCGCGAGAAACGTACGATACGCCTATCTTTTGCTCCTCGCGAACGGGCGGGAACAGAAGCGATTGAAATCGACCCGACACTAAGCTGCCCTCTTTGTGGTTCTGCGATGCGCAAAAATACAGGCCGCTACGGCGTGTTTTGGGGTTGCGTACGATTCCCGGTGTGCCGTGGTCGACTTACAGAAAAACAAGCGGCAGCGGTGCGGCAAAAATAATACGTACGACCTAACTTCGGCAGCATTCATCTCTGTCACCGTGTGGAACCGTAGTGTAAGGTCCACGCCTCGTTTGAAGCGGACTGTTCATGAAAAGCAATTTCATTACTGAGATCATCGATACTGACATCGCCTCCGGCAAGCATGCGACGGTTATCACTCGATTTCCCCCAGAGCCGAATGGATACCTCCATATCGGTCACGCCAAATCGATATGCCTGAATTTTGGACTTGCGCGTGACTACGGCCAAGAGCGCGGTAAAGCCGGAGATGGAGCACTCCGGTTCGCGCGATGCCATTTGCGATTCGACGACACGAATCCGGTAAAAGAAGACCCGGAATTTGTAGAATCAATCCAGGCAGATGTGCGATGGCTAGGGTTCGACTGGGACGGACATCTGCATCACGCTTCGGACTACTTCGAGCGCATGTATGCCCTGGCCCAGAAACTTATCCGTGAGAAAAAGGCCTACGTGTGTAGCCTCACACCTGAGCAGATTCGAGAAACGCGCGGCACCGTGACCGAACCCGGTACACCGAGTCCGTATCGCAACCGCCCTATCGAAGAGAGTCTCGAATTATTAGACCGCATGCGTCGCGGCGAATTCGATGTAGGTCAACACGTCGTGCGACTCAATATCGATATGGCTAACGCCAATATGAAAATGCGGGACCCGCTTATCTATCGAATCAAGAATGTTCCTCACGACCGAACGGGCGACGCCTGGAATATCTATCCACTTTATGACTATGCCCACTGCTTATCGGACAGCTTTGAGCGAATTACACACTCCATCTGCACCCTAGAATTTGAGAATAACCGTGAGCTATATGATTGGATTCTCGAAGCGTGTGATGAACCGCAACCTAGACCAAAGCAATATGAGTTCGCTCGACTGTTTCTGAACTATACCGTGATGAGTAAGCGCAAGCTGCTGCAGCTTGTGGAAGAGGGGATTGTCGACGGATGGGACGATCCTCGCATGCCGACCATCGCTGGCCTCCGCCGGCGAGGATATACCCCGGAGTCCATCCGAACATTCGCAGAGCGAGTCGGCATCGCGAAAAACAATAGTGTGGTAGACGTAGGACTTCTCGAGTGGGCAATTCGCCAGGACCTTGAACCCCATGTAGGGCGAGCCCTCGCCGTGCTCGACCCGCTTGAAATCATCATCGATAACTGGACGGCGGATGAAACCTTCTGGCGTGACGTGCCTGTCTACCCACAAAATCCGCACCGCACTGAAACTAGGAGACTCCCCTTCTCCGGGCGCCTATTCATCGAAAAGTCGGACTTCTCGATGGACCCTCCCAAAGGATTTCACCGACTCGCCCCCGGACGCGAAGTACGGCTACGCAACGGGTTCTTCATCAAATTCGTGTCGGCAGATCTCGATGAGTCTGGAAACCCGACTCGTGTCCACTGCACCTATGACCCAGATACTCTAGGTGGTAGTGCGCCAGATGGACGAAAAGTCAAAGGTACCCTGCATTGGGTCTCCGCGGACCACGCCGTCGCCACCGAATTTCGGATCTATGATCGACTCTTTTCACACGAGTCCCCAGGCAGCGACGACCGAGACTTCAAGACCGATCTCAACCCGGATTCGCTGCACATCGTGCAGGGATGGGTCGAACCCGCACTGAGGGATATGCCCGCCGGCACACACATACAGCTCGAACGACTGGGCTACTTTTATGCCGACCCGGTCGACCATGTATCCGAGCGCCCAGTCCTCAACCGAACCGTCGCGCTCAAAGATTCATGGGCCAATGCGGGGAAACAAGCACCAGCAAAAGGTACACGGGCTAAAGCTCGCAAAGCCTCACCAAGCACCAGTCGACCTGCTGAGATAAAATTATCGGATGCGGCGACTGCACTGAAGGCCACACATGGCTTGAGCGATAATGAAGCCCGCTTATTGACTGATGATCCCGCGCTAACCGACTTCTTCAACCACTGCATTGGGCATGGAGGATCACCGCGCGGGGTAGCGAAGTGGATTGTCAATGAGTTGTTACGAGTTACGAAGGACACACCGGTGGCAGAACTTCAGGTCACCCCGAAAGCGATTGGGCAGCTCGTTGCGCTGCTCGAGAATAATACGATCACTCAGACAGCCGCTAAAACGGTGTTCGAAGTACTCTTGAGTGCTGGCGGCGACCCGCAGGCTATCGTGGAGGCCAAAGGACTCGCACAACAGCGGGATGAATCTGCGCTAGAGGCCACACTCAGCGCGGTACTCGACACACATGC
>PKDL01000525.1 GCA_002863065.1 Pseudomonadota bacterium | reverse complement strand
GGGAACCTATCAGCTGATAGCATATACGCCGCACCATGCGCCGTCCGAGCCGTTGACTTTCCATGCGACGAGTGGAGAGGTCTCGCTAAAAATACCAGCCGCAATACCCGTCCAGATATCGGTGGCAGATTCCTCCGGTCATCCCGTGAGTGCTCGCGTTACGGCGGTCGCACTGGGGAACACACCGTCTCCATATGCGCCCAGTGACGTACGTTTCGCAATGAAGAAAGGTTGGAGCTGGGGAAGTTGGGGGCAGGTCAGTGCCGTGGGCTATGCCACAGGCGGAAGCACCACCATCTTTGTACCCGCAGGGCAATACGAGCTTCGGATCTCTCGAGGACTCTCCTATACCACTGCTACAACGACGTTTGAGGCGGTGTACGACGCACCGGTCACCGTAAGCGGCGTAATCGATAAGGTAGTAGACACCACTGGATGGATGTCTGCCGATTGCCATATTCATGCAACGCGGAGCCCCGATAGCGACACTCCCTACAGTATTCGAGCGCAGCAGGCGGTTACAGATGAACTCGATCTGCCGATATTGACGGAGCATGTGCAAATTGGTGGCCTGCAGCCTACTTTAGATGCCCTAGAGCTGACGGGAACACTCGGAGTGTACGGACAGGAAGTCACTACCTTCGAGTACGGACACTTCAACGCATTTCCGCTCATCGAAGATAATCTCGGTACAAATTACGGTGCAGTGTTTCCGTATGACAAACGACCGACCGAGTTGTTTGAAGCCATTCGCAATCAGCATGCAGGTGACAAAATAATTCAAGTGAATCACCCTCGTGGAGGGAGTTTTGGAGCCTACTTTGATGTCGCTAAGCTCGACGCAGACAGTGCGACGGGTGACCCAGAGATGTGGGATACGAATTGGGATGCGATTGAGGTGTTTAATGGTGGTTGCCACCTGCGAGAGGAATTTGATGATTGGATTGCTCTCACGAATCACGGAATCGGTAGAACACTTGCCGCAGGTTCTGATTCACACGGAGAGGCGTCGCCCATTGGGCTACCGAGGACCTGGATTGAAGTCGACCGAGATGCGGTAGTAGCGGACAGAGAAGCCCTGGTTGAACCGATACGGTCGCGTCGAGTGTTCGTGAGTTGTGGTCCCTTCATTCGATTTACTACCGTCGACGGTACCGTGGGGATTGGGGGCCGGACGGGGGTAGATGCGCAGGGGCAGGTGAGCTTCCGGGCGGAGGTGTCAGCGCCGGGCTGGATCGCGTTGACTGAAGCTCGGCTCTATCGAAATGGGCAGGTTATCGATGCAATTCCGATTGAATCTACGGCGGACGGTATCCGCTTGGACATCGAATTCAATGATATTCCCACCAAGGACTCGTGGTACATGCTCGGGGTAATCGGAAGCGGTAATTTGATGCCTGTCTACAACTCGGGGCCGCCCAATGCATTCACCAATCCCATCGAAGTGGATATGGACGGGGATGGACAATGGACACCGCCAGCACTCGTGAGTGACTAACGGGCTCGGTTATTCGTGGTGTATGTGTCCCCCAGCTTACCAGGTAGTTGCTCCTGCTTCGATGATGTGTCATCACCGACCGCATGACGGTAGGAATTGGTATCGATTTTGGCACCACCAACAGCGCGCTCGCATGGGCAGGCCCAGATAGCGCGGATGTGGCCGGCTTTTGCCTCTTTGGTGATCCTGTCCGAGTCTACCGCTCCTTACTCTTTTTCGAAGCCGAGAGAGAGTGGGTGAACTTTAGGCCCCCAGCATGGACGGGGCCCCAGGCGATTGAGCAGTACATTGAGACGGGTGCCGATGGGCGGTTGATGCAGTCCATGAAAACGTTCTTGGGAAGTCGTAGCCTACGCGGGACGAGCGTGTTTGGTACCGACGTGTCACTGGAATATCTCGTCTCATTGGTAGTGGGCGACTTATGGAAGGTGGCCGGGCCTCAGGTACCGGCACCGCATCGGCCCAAGATTGTGGCGGGGCGGCCGGTGCATTTCGCCCACGCCAAGACCGCCGAAGACAACGCCTTTGCACTCGAACGTTTACGTCATGCGTTCTCCTTGGCGGGCCTTGATGACATCGAATTTGTCATGGAACCAGTGGCGGCGGCATACCACTACGAGGCCAGACTGACGCAGGATGAATTGGTGTTAGTGGCGGATTTTGGCGGTGGTACTACCGACTTTTGTCTCTTGCGTGTTGGCCCGGAGGCTCAACGACTGACAGATGATGAGCGTATTCTGGGCACTGGCGGCGTGGCCATCGCTGGCGACAACTTCGATGCACGGATTGTTGAGAATCTCGTGGCGCCGCAGCTCGGTCGGGGCGTGAAGTACCGAAGCATGCTCGGGAAGTGGCTGGACCTCCCCCGCTGGATTTTTCTCAAGCTGCAACGCTGGAATGAACTCTCCATTCTCAAAACCACTGAAAACCTCAAGATGCTTCGACAATATGCGGCTACAGCGGAGGAGCCAGAAAAGTTGGAGGCGCTTGTGACGCTCGTGGAAGATGACCTCGGCTATGAGTTATTTCGTGCGGTCGAACAGACGAAGGTGGGTCTGTCCAAAGCGGATAGGGCTGAATTCCATTTCAATGCCCCGGGTGTAGATATCGAAGCACAGCTGGATCGTGCAGATTTTGAACGTTGGATCGCTCCGGAACTTGAGGCAATTGATTCCACACTCAATGATACGCTTCGGGGTATCGGTGTGGCGGCTCGTGATATCGATACGGTGTTTCTTACGGGGGGAACGGCTCGGGTGCCAGCCGTCCGTCGTATCTTCTCTGCGCGATTTGGGGAACACCGGCTTCGCACGGGTGACTATCTAGCAAGCGTAGCAAGCGGACTGGCGGTGCGCGCTGCGTTGGGGGATTAGGTGCAGGAAAACGTGGTTAAAACGCCGATCGTTGACACAACGTTTGACGAAGCGCTGATGCGAAACAATATCCTGGCGCGCATTGTCGCGTTTGGTGTTCTTGCGCCGTTGACGCTCTACCTAGCCAAGCCCGACACCTTTCCGCAGGCCGAATGGCCCCGTCTTCTTACGGTACTTTGGGCGTTTTCACTGCTCGCGGGCATGCCGCTCATTGCGCCGAAGCCACTTTACCGTCATGCCCGATTATTTGAAGCCGCTATGGTCTATGCGGAAACGGTGATTGCTGGGGTATGGGCCAGTACGTTTGGTTTCGACGTGGTGTGTATTTGGGGCGTTATCGCCGCGGGCGTATTCAATAATGTCGCAGTACGAGGGTATGTCGGATTTGCGTTTGGTGTGGTTGGTGCTGCTGTTGGCCTGGCTATCGGTGGGCTGTGGTTCGACCTTGAACCAAAGATCACGATGAATCTTGACGTGGCGATTGTCGTTCTGCCGCTATTTTTGCTCTTCATGTTGCTTGCCGAAGGTACGCGAATGAAGCTGGTGAATGACATTATGGTGATCAAACAGGCGAGCGATGCCCGCGCGGATGAGATCAAGATATTAAATCAACAGATCAGGGAACAGGTGCTTGCACGGTACCTGCCTCCGGCGCTCATCGACGATATTTTTGCCGGTAAGACATCCATGGATACAAAGCCCTCCAGTCGCCAAGTCACCGTACTCTTTTCCGATCTGACCGGGTTTACTCGTTTGAGCGAAGAGCACGGTACTGAAGCGGTTACCGAGTTCCTCAACGATTATCTCTCTGTCATGACCGAAACGATTTTTTCCAATCAAGGCACGATCGACAAATTTATCGGTGACGCCATCATGGTGCTTTTCGGCGCCCCCATAGCGATGACGCCGAAAGAGCAAGCACAGAAAGCCGCGAGGTGCGCACAAGCAATGCAAGCCGGTATGGCG
>PKDL01000539.1 GCA_002863065.1 Pseudomonadota bacterium | reverse complement strand
TCCACCGAATCCAGGGACGTTGGCGATGTGTTAGTCCATGCGGATTCGAGGCAAACAGGAGGCGTATTTTGGATAGTTACGCCCGACGACCCTACCGGCACATCGTTTTCACCTCGAACCGTCACTTCCCAGGTATGCCCGCGTGCCGTCTGACTGGCAGGCAAGGTCGACCCCGTGTTAGCCGTCAGCACTCCATCTCGTCTCCACGTGTAACGGAGTTCGGGGGCAGCGGCTCCCGATGAGAGAACGACTGTCACTTTCAATGAATCGAGGGTAGTTGGTTGAAGCGGTTCAATGCTGACTTCAATGGCCAGCGAGCTAGTATCGGGCGACACCTCTTGTCTGCGGCTGGCGTCGGCTGGCTCAGCGCTATCGATCGATACATCAGAGGCAACGCTAACCGCCACATCACTCCGTGCTGGGGAGGTATCCATCAATGTGTCACGCGCATCACCAGATGGATCAAGCGACGTGCTGTCTTCACAGCTCACGGGAGTGCAGGCAAGACATACGAGCACGAGTACATGCCGCCACTGGAGGAATGCGTGTGATAGAGCACCATCCGGTGCACGTTCTATTTGATGAGTGGCCGTGCCCATAGACCAGTTAACACATCCCAACTTGTTGTCGCTTACGAACGGGTAGAATACCGCACTGTGAACGCGATCAGGATGTTTTGTTTATCGTTTTAAACTGGCTGTGTATGAGTGTAGCGATCAACCGCGGAAATCTACGAATTAGGTGCCGCCAACCTACTAATCACTCGGTGCGTCACCCACGTACTGTCGGCGCTGAAAGATGGTAATACCCACTCCGAGTGCCAATACAAAGACAATGGCCAGATAAGAGAGCGAGCCGAACATCGACGGTGGTTCGAGCACGGTGAGCCCGAGCCCAGCATCAGTTGGCGTATTCAAACCCGCGAGTCCAACGAGATGGGCCGAAATCGCGCCATACCTACCATCAAAGGCCACGGATGCTAATACCCGTTCACAGCCTATCAACCAACCTAAACCCACAAGAAATGGTCGACTGAAAACCGTGCCGATCGCAGCAAAGAGCGCAGTGAACACTATCGCTCCGGCGCTCGCTAAAGCGATTAGCAACCCAACTGTGATCTCAGCTGGTATCGGTAAGACCGTTACAACGGCCATCGTATTAATAACCGCCAAGACGATAGCGATACCACACGCGCTGAAGACACGAGCGGAATAGACCACAGAGCGCGGTATCGGTCGAAGAAGTAAGTAGCCAATGGTGCCTGCTTCTAATTCGTCGCGGACTACACCTACTCCAAGCAAAAGAGATGTTGCGGGAAGCACAAACCCCCAAAACACTTCAAACATGTGTGTAGCGAAAGCGTCAGGGTTCAATGTCGTGGTAGTCAGTGAGGCCAACGTCGCGTTTGTTGCGACGAGCACCAGTAACAAGACAGAACGCGAGCGGAAAACAGAACGCCGTAAATACAATGTCCCCAATAATGTAAAGCCTTGGAGTACATTCGGAGGGCTAGGACGGTGGCTATTCTCGCGGGACCTCATCGTTCGTCTACCTCGTCAAATAGCGGAAAACCGCCTCGAGATTATTGTCTGGCGAACTCATCTTCCGAATCAACACGCCCGACTCTAAAGCCAAGCGAGGTAGTGCGTCGTAACACGCGTCGGGACTGACTGTTTCGCAGAGCAACGAACAACTGCCGGTCACGGTTACTCCACTAACGTATGGTTCACTCATCAGTCGTGACGCCAATGCTCGTGAATCTGTGACGACAAGTTCGATGCGATGTGGATGCTGGTCTATGAGCTGCCGTATATCTCGTACATTTCCTTTCGCTAGCAACCGGCCGCGGTCGATAAGTATGAATTCATGGGTAATACGTTCGACCTCATGGAGTACATGGCTGGAGACAATAACGGTCCGACCCTCATCCCCGAGCTGTCTGCATAGCTCGCTGATTTGGTGTCGGCTCATCGGATCGGTGCCGGTTAGTGGTTCATCCAAAACGAGTAGGTCCGGTTCGTGAGCGAGAGCCTGTGCCAATTTGACCTTTTGGCGCATGCCTTTGCTGTACTCCCGTATACGCTTGCGGCCACCAGAGGCAGCCGTAGGAAGACCGACACGCTCGAGGACATACTTCGCTCGCTGCAACGACTCAGACGGGCTATAACCATACAGCCGAGTCATCGTACGGACGAAATCAAGTCCAGTCATATCCTCATAAAAGTAGTCGTGCTCTGGACAATACCCTACGCGAGAACGGACCGCTGTAGAGCCGAATGCTGGCTGACCGAATACCTCAACCGAGCCGCTAGTGGGACGTAGGAGTCCAACGAGCAATCGCATCAATGTCGATTTACCTGCACCGTTTGGACCCAACAATCCAACGACGCCTGATCCCACATCGAAGGAGACATCATTTAGTGCGATCACCTTGCCGTACCACATCGATGCGGAGCTACAGACGATACTGGGCTGGAATTCAGCACCTGAAAAGGTAGAAGGCACACTCGTTTCGCTCACGTATATGCCCTTTCAAATGACTGAATCCGCACGTACAGCGCGTACGTGAAAAATACGCTAAGAACGACGTTTGCAATAAGAGCCGGTAGCGCTTCAAGGTCGTTTTGGAAGCACACTGCGGAGGTGCCTACTACAATGTCATACGGCGATACGACGGACGCTATGGACTCCAGGCCCATCTGAGTCGCAAGAATCTGCCGCAACATGATGAGGCAGATAAAGGATACGAGCCAAACCATGCCAGTGACGCGGGATGAAACACCAGTAATAGACGAAAGCATGAGAATAAGACTGCTCATAAACCATGCAATGAGGGCGGACGTCATCACGACACGCCAAAGCGTATCAGCGAACTCCCAGACTCCATATGTGGATTTCATAGCGAACTGAGTAACCGCCAACAGAACGCCAGGAACTAAAGTCATGAGCAACGCCACCACAACTAATGCCGTAAGCTTCCCCATCAGATACTGAAAGGCAGTGACTGAGCGTGTGAAGTATAGGGTCAGAGCACGAGTTTTGATGTCCCGGCTGATCTGTGCCGAGCCGAACGCGGCAAACAATAAGAGGATGAACCAGGGCTGCCAGGAATACAGTCGTGTGAAAATATCTCCACCAAGCGGGTCCCACCCAAAGCCCTGCTCCAAAATGGCCGCAAGGTAGATATACACGCCGAGAATTAGTGCAGGTAACCCGCTCATAAGAATTAGACGACGGAACCACTTGTCTCGCGCAAACCGCCGCAGCTCTTCGGATGCGATCGCAAAATAACGCCGTGAAAGCGGATCAAGTGCCCCGTGGTACCGAGTATATTTCGCGCGATAAATGCTCATTACGCGGCCAACATATCAGTCGAGCAGACATCATCAAACGGAGGGGTCAACTCAAGACCACTCACGAGCCGCAGTACCATGATTTCAACGGTTCGAGCTCGTTCGTGACGACGATCCATTGTCTCCCCCCCATCAACACCGCGCGCGTTTAAAATGAACACTATCCGGCCTGTGACTTGTTCAGATGGCTCTGCCCCTCGGTCGCAATCATCCCCGTAGAGACATTGTGAGTACCTACGCGCATTCACCATGTTGGACACCAAAACACGTGTTAACACACCGGGAGCCGGCGTCGCATGGTCCAGTAGCGCTTTTGACCACAAGGCGGAACCGTCAATCGCACATACGACAAAAAACCAAAGCCAGATTCTCGCTTGTCGTTGCTGCCGACTTGTCGTAAGCCGCACCGCTTCGTTTTCGCTGCATGATTTTCTCTCGGAATACACATGGCTTAAGCACGTCAAAATTCCAGCATCAACATAAAAAATTAAAGAAAAAA
>PKDL01000030.1 GCA_002863065.1 Pseudomonadota bacterium | reverse complement strand
GCAGATACACAGTCCGCGTCTAAACAATCCAGAAACCCGTCATCATCATTATCTACTTGGTCGGAGCATTGCTGCTCTACGGCCCCACAGTCGTCTTCAAGTGCGTCTAGCTGGCCATTACAGTCAGCATCCACACCGGCCTTCTGACACAGCTTGGGAGCATCCGGATATATCTGATCATCATTTTTTGCCCCTGCACTCAGACTGCACTCGAGATTTTCTTCCGCGTCCAGAAATGTATCCCCATCATCATCATCATCGATGCAATTGAGCAATAGATCCCCGTCGACATCGAGGAGGTCGTCTGTCGATGGAGCGTCCGCTTCCACCAGTAGTTCCGTTCCGCAGATCGACTCTTGCGCATTGCTGACACCATCACCATCAAAATCGAGCGCACCACAAATAGCCGCACCGGCACAGTCACTATCTTCACAGTCCGTCAGTCCGTCCGCATCTTCATCGCTGCCCCCACCACAGACTTCAGAGCACTTCAGTGTAATTTTTACTGCGCCAGCGCCCTGACCCGGGCACGTATCAAACGCGTCAGCCACAACGTACAGTACTTGCCCACCAATGACGTTCGCGACAGCGATTCCTGGCTCGTTACAACTGCTAGTAGCAGAACCGATCGATGCATCGCAATTATCGTTGCTACATGTCGTACGAAGGTGCGCTAGGAATCGACGATTACCCACATTCGCAACCGAGACCTCCACAGTTTCGCTGGCGATCGGTGAAAATTGAAGAACGGCATCAGCGCCATTTGCACATGAAAAGGAATCGGTCACAGGCTCAATAACCACGGACTCACCACATTCGATGGAAGGCACGGCTCCGCATGATTCACCGGCACATGTGGGGGTCCCATCACATTCGATATCTAGACAATCGACTAAGCCATCACAGTTATCATCAACACCATTGGTACAACCGCTTGCTTCAGAAGCGCCGGGGTTGGCAAAAACCAGCAAGTCTTCACAGTCGGGCACCGGCTCGCCGTTCAGTTCATTACAGGTGGAAATCGCGGCCCCACCCGGAATCCCCCAGCCGTCTTGATCCCGGTCGAGACAACCATCGTTGCAGTCCGGCACTCCATCGATGTCGGTATCGATGCCGCATGTATCTATACAGGTCGGTATAAGAGGAGCGCAGTCAAGAGTATCGCATGTACCGTCCGCGTCTTGGTCTGGCATCCCCTCGTCGACAAGACCGTCACAGTCATCGTCCAAGCCATCGCAAGCTACCTCAGAGCAGCTTCCAATGGCTCCCGGCGAGCCCAGGTGTCCCATTACGTATGACGACTCAAGTCCCGCTAAACACCAGTTATTCAGAACATCATTTGCTTGAGCATCGGAATTTGTAGCATCAGCCAATTCAATTGACCGCGCATCACCAGTGGTATTCAGACCGTTGGCTGCACACTCAAATGTGCGAAAATCAAACGTATCAATATCTGTCCCATCCGCACCTGTCAGTACCAGCACATCGCCGCCGGAAGAGATTTGAATGGAACCATCGCATTCGACGTCAGCGTTCGATAGGCCAGCAACGCTAGATATTTCGGACAACGAAACGATAAAGAAGGTCTGCCCTTCAATCACCTTGTCTTTACCCGGTAATGCATTACATCCTGTAATCATTGATAAAGACGCGCCGGTCTGCGTTGCTATAGTGAGTCCAAGCAACCCCAGGTCGATATCAGCCGGCGTCTTGTTATACAGCTCAATCCACTGTGGACCCTCACCGGTGATATGAACTTCCGTGATGTAAAAGACATCACTTTCCAGCTGACAAGATGCATTGCATCCATCACCGTTGGATGCATTACTATCGTCACATTCTTCACCGGCCGTAATTGCGCCATCTCCACAAACGGAACATACGACTTCCTCGATATCATTCAGACCATTGCAATCATTATCCCCAGCTACCTGACAATTCTCCTGTGTCTGTGGAAAAGTATCCTCATTCGCATCGTCGCAATCCGCCTCGCTATGGACACACTCCACCACAAATTGCGGGGGAGTCTCGGCCGCACCGTATCCATCGTCGTCTGCATCAACGCAGCGGTCGCATAGTGGATCTGCGCGCTCACTAAGCCCGTCATTATCCACATCCGACAGTATGCCCAATTCAGACAGAAACAGGCCTGAATCGGGTGCTTCCGGAGTCGTCACACTATCGAAAAAGACCACGATGTTTACTTCCGTGCCGATCAACTCGGTCGGGATGGCGATATCAATACTGGTTAAGCTAGACGCCTTCGATCCGCTGACAAATGCGGCATTGGCTGCATTACATGACGCGGCTGAGACCGGGTTGAAGCAAACGCCGAAGACATCCTCAACAATAGAAAGTCCACCGGACAGCGCATACACCAACCGCACGGTTGGTTCATAAAGCCCGGTGGGAATAAGCACGTTTTTGGATAACGTGGCGCGGACGGGGCCCTCCGCTCCGAGTGTTGATACATCTTTGTTTAGAACGGTTTCCCATCCGGAAGCGCCATCGAAAAACGCGCTCTTGCCATACTCGAAGACCGGCCCGTCACCATTGGGGAGCGTATCGTCAGCGATCCAGCCACCACCCCCAGTCTTGAAATTAAAACGTGTGCTACAGACGCCACAAAACGGGTCCGACACACAAAGAGGGTCATCACAATCCACAAAGCCGTCGAGGTTATCATCGATTTCGTTAGCACAATCTTCACCACCACAGTCTTCGTCTTGCCCATTTATGAAGCCATCACAGTCCTCATCGGCAGGCGCATCACACACTTCAGTGCCAGCAGGATTTATCGCAGGAGCTGAATCATCACAGTCAGGTTCTACGGCACCACAGGTACCGCTAGAAATGTCCGGTGATTTGGGATGGAAAAAGGTATCGCCGTCGCCGTCCCAGCACCGATCACAGGCTGAGAGGCTTCCATCTAGCCCGTCATTATCCACATCGGATTCTAATCGAACGCGCCGAATACGCACGCCATCGATATCACCCACGCCCGTAGACTTGATGGTGTCGAAAAGTAATGTGACCTGAACTGAGGTCCCAGCATATGCGCTTAAATCCACTTCCGCGCTCGTGAAACCTGCTCCAGTATTCATTCCAGACTGAAATGCGTTACCTGCGGTAAGACCGGTGCAATCTGGCGTATCGAGGCACACCGCAAATACATCAAAGTTGGGCTGCAGACTACCATTCAATCGGTACTCTACGATTAGCCTTGGGGCCGTCCCCCCGACTGCCACCTGCGGCACATCCACCGTCCGAGTAAGACGACCCGTCTGTAATCCGGGAGGAATAAATCCATCTCCTCCAGTACGCCATTCTGCGGCTTGCTCGTCATATGCCCATAGATCCGGTGCATCTGAGATGAAGCCACTGGTTCCAGTTTCGAAAGTAAAAACGGTCGAACAGGGCGTTATCTGAGCACTGATAGACGCCGTCGTCTCAGAGACAAGTGATATGGCGTTGTTTCCGTCATCCTGTACTGTCGCAATACTAGATATATTCGCATCTGGCGGATCATCGACGACCACTGCTCCTAAAAACGCAGTCCCAGAGTCTCCCACCGCCACGTCACCCAGCTGAGAGGTACACTCTGTACCTGGTTGCCCAGCGTTATCGCACACCCATATACTGGGTTGACTCGCGGTCGCATCAAACACCATGTGGTCCGGTACCACTACTTTGAGGGTTACGCCTGACGCATCTTGAGATGCAATATTGCTGTATTGATGCGAAAATACGACCGTATCGCCCGCTCCGAACGTTGCTCCTCCGTGGCGGGTTGATAGTTCGAAGACGGGACTAGCCACGAGGCCAATTTGGGCGAATGCTGCATTGTCACTGGGAACCAATTCTGGCCC
>PKDL01000029.1 GCA_002863065.1 Pseudomonadota bacterium | reverse complement strand
GGACCTTATCGAGCCCACAGACGTGTCCTAGGAGAAGTTGTGCATCGAGGCGAGCAGACGCACTCCCCTGGCCCTTCAGCCAATCAGTGGCCCAGGTTAGGAGCTTACCAATGGTCCACATCTCTGCCATCGATGCACCGCCAAGTCGTTCGTTAGAGGAATACGCCCGAACCTGCGGATCTGCAGTTGTTCACCATGCGCTCTAACGTGTCTTCTGTACGGTGAGTTTGGGCTAACGTCGAGAAACGCACTATTTGCGATCGCCAGAATGTGTTGGTTGAGGGAGCCCCACAGCTAGGATGCGGTCGGTTCTGAAGCGTCTGATCCTGTGGTGGATGCTTGAGGTGGTCCCTCGTCGGGGAGGCTGATGCTACCGTCGTTCGCGGCCTGGGCGTCTACAAGCATCACGCTGTGGCGCTGGAGGCCTATGTTGGCTGCTTCGGTATGTGTCTGTGCGAGTTGTTCCGCCACGGCGGCATTTTGTTTGGAGGCGTCTACAGTCCCTTTGACTTCCGAGACTAGAAGTTCAAAGGGTAGTTCCAATAGCTCGACGGATTTGAAGGCAATTGCCAAGGCACCTAATGGAATAAAGAGCAGTAAGATGAGCGTTGCGCGAATGATTCGAAATATGAGTCGTCGCCTCTTTTGCGATTTTTCCGTACGGAGTTTTTTGAGCCGCTGCTGGACTCGGCCAATGCGTACCATGCGCTTCTGGTCGCGGACTGCCCGTTTTTTCTGGCGACGCTCCCGCTGTTGTTGTCGTCGTTGCAGTTTCCGGTCTTGTGCTGGCGTAGTTGAGATAGTGGATTTGGGAGGGCCTGATTCGTGAGCTGTCATACAGTTCCCTATCATACAGCTATGTCCCTGGAACGGTACCGCGGACCATAATGAGTGCATCTTCTTTTCCGTGGGCGTAATAGCCGGGGCGTGTATTGACGACGCGGAATCCGGCACCTTCGTACAGCCGCCGTGCAGCATCATTGCTAGCCCTTACCTCAAGACTCCAGGTTACACAGTCTTGAGTAGCGCTCGTGGTAAGTACGTGTGCAAGAAGCATGCGGGCAATACCTTGGCGGCGCATATCAGGGTCTACGGCTACATCTAGGATCTGTATTTCATCGAGAATGTGCCAATAGGCTAGGTAGCCCACGATAGCTCCACCGTCTTGCGTGCTGATACCTCGCCGTGCGAGCAGTATCTCCGCATGCGGGTTTGTGAGTTCGGCTTCAAATTGAGCGCGAGTCCAGGGATCGGGGAAGGCGCGAGTTTCAAGCGCTAGAACCTCATCGAGGTCATCAGATGTCATTGCTTCGAGGTGGATGGTTCCTGCCAGGCGGTGCATTGGCTACCCGAAGTTCTTTACACGCAGTTGAGCACAGATCCGCCGCCATAGGGGGTCTCGGCCCGTGCGCTTTAGTGAAGAAAAGCCGATGATTTGCTCCTGCTCGATGTGTAGCCGGGATGCGAGCTGCTGAAGCCGTCCGGTGACGCGCGATTTCGCCACCTTGTCGATTTTTGTGACGACAACTATCAGGGGAATATCCAAGGTGCGAAACGCAGTGACTAGGTCATGTTCTTCTTGCTTGGGTTCCCGCCGTACGTCCACGAGTAGCAGTCCGAGCTGAAGCTGGTCTGATGTCTCGAGGTAGCGTTTTACTAGTGGTGTCCACTGCTTTTTTACCGACAGCGGCGCTTTTGCAAAGCCGTAGCCGGGGAGGTCTACGAGCGTAAGTCGGTCACCTACCTCAAAAAAGTGCAACGCTTGGGTTCGCCCAGGGGTTGAGGACACTCGCGCCATTTGCTTTCGGTTGATCAGCGTGTTGATTAGGGAGGATTTCCCCACGTTGGACCGCCCGAGAAACGCAACTTCGGGGTAGCGGCTTTCGGGGTATTCTCCGGGCTTAAACCCGCCTCCGATGTAGTCGACTTTCATACGTATGTCTCGTTTGTTTCAGTCCGTCTTGGCTTTGGCTACCCCGACTGTATACGGTGGGTTGGCAGTTGCCGCTAGGTTTGTGCCGTTTCCTCGATCGGGGTCTCACTGGAGATGGCCACCACAGACAGCGGCTTTAGCGCGGCTTCACGCGTTACGAAGGTCATGACTACGGGTTTTTTACCCGTACGCTTTTTGAACACGCGCCGCGCATGGATCTGTGCCACGTTTTCGATATGCTCATCTGTCAGTGGTGGACTCATTTCCGCTATCGCCTGAGCGATGCGTTCTGCAGCTTCATCCGGGATGTCTCCGTGCTCGATGTACAGGCCTCGTGTTTGTACATCGGTCAAGATTTCACCGTTATCAAATAGGTGTACGTGCACAGCGAGCGCACCGTTGAAAAACAGTTTCCGCCGTTGGTCGAAACCCAGTTCTTCCGGTAAGCCGACCTGGTTTCCGTCGAGGTAGTGACGGTTGAGAGTATGGAAGGAACCCCGTGCCAGACGGGCGTCTTCATCGACGGTAAATTCTTCGCCGTCGCTAACTACCATCACTTCTTCAATGCCACATTCTCGGGCTAATTTTGCGTGGTCGAGGAGAAAACTGTACTCCCCATGGACAGGTACGAATGCCGCCGGCCGTATAAGATTGATGACCTCTTTTAGCTCTTCTTGGCGTGCATGTCCGGAGGTATGTATTTGTGCCGCTTTGGGGATCACGACCTCAGCACCGCGCCGGCGTAGTTCGTTGATCATTTTGTAAATCGGCCGTTCATTCCCGGGGATGACGCGTGAGCTCATCAGCACAGTATCGCCATGCTGTAGCTTGACCAGGGTGTGTTGGCCATAGGCGAGTTTTGACAGGGTTGCCCGTCGCTCGGCCTGGGAGCCGGTGACGACCAATAGGAGCTGCTCAGGGTCCATATTGGACAGTTGTTCGACATCGACTAGGCGCGAGTCGTCGATCGCTGGGATGCCAGCCTCACGAGCGATTCGGGTGTAATTACCCAGCGATCGACCCACGAGGCATAGCTTTCGCCCATGGCGGTCGGCGATTTTTTGTATGCCGGACAGCCGATGTAGGTTGGAGGAAAACTGGCTGAGAAAGATACGTCCAGGCGCATTCGCGACCAGTTCATCGATATTTTCCAGCACGGTGGATTCAGATATGGTTCGACCGGGTACCTGGGCATTGGTGCTATCGGACATCATCAGCAGAACGCCCTCATCTCCAAGCGCGCGGAGTCCGTCGCGGTCAAAATGGCGTCCATCGACGGGGCGTTCGTCAATCTTGAAGTCTCCCGTATGGAAGATGGTGCCGATAGGGGTGTTGATTACCAGCGCTGCGGAGTCGGGTATGGAGTGTGTGACTCGTCGGAATGAAAATCCGAGCTCGGGGGCGTCCTCTGGGTGCATTATCTCACCCGTTCCCGCGGAGGGCATCTCGCGAAGGTCCGCCTTGATACCTCGTTCACGAAGTTTTCGAGTCACCAGACCGAGAGTGAACCGGGACCCGTATACGGGCATGGGGGCGGCACGCAGAACAAAGGGGATGGCACCGATATGGTCTTCATGGCCATGCGTAAGGATCATGCCGCAGAACTCATCGGCATGCGCTTCTAGCCATTCAAGATCGGGCAGGACGATATCAGCGAATTGCGTCAGGTCATCGGGGAACATTGCGCCGCAATCAATGAGAAAGCGTTTGCCTTCCCATGTGAGCACCATGTTGTTCATACCGATTTCGCCAAGCCCGCCTAGGGGTAAGAATGAGAGCCGCTTCATAGCCGGAGACCCTACCAGTCGCTGAAAGTCAAAGCTATGCGAACCCACACCTGGGCGCGGTTTGCTCATCATCGCTTCTAACTGGTCAGAATGCACAAAAACCCGCTTGACACCCCAGATCGGCTCCGGCATATACACCGACACCTCGT
>PKDL01000472.1 GCA_002863065.1 Pseudomonadota bacterium | reverse complement strand
CGTCTGGCGGGTTGCGGCTTTGGAAAAGCGCAGTTCAAACCAGAACGTACTGCCTTCCATTGGTTGGGAGTTGGCATCGATCGTGCCCCCCATAGCGACTACCAATCGACGGCAAATAGCGAGGCCTAAGCCTGTCCCCCCTCTACCTCCATACGCACCTAGTCCTTGGGCGAAGGGTTCGAATAGGCGTCTCTTGGTTTCGTGCGTAAGCCCGATTCCGGTATCTGTAACTTCGAAGCGTAGCTGTGCTGAGTGGTCATCGACTCTGATGGGATGTACCTCGATTACAATACATCCAGCATCGGTGAATTTGATGGCGTTGTGCACAAGGTTTAGGAGCACTTGCCGAAGTCGAATCTCGTCTCCCCGAAGTGAGTCCGGCACCGACGCCGGTAATTTGACGACGAGGGGGAGCATCTTTCCTCTCGCAGTGGGAGCGGTCATATCACACACATCGTCAAGAAGTTGTTGGAGAGAGAATGGTTGGTCTGTGATGATGATATGGCCCGCCTCGATTTTAGACAGGTCCAAGATGTCGCCGATCATGGCGTGTAGCTGCTCGCTCGCGACGTGAATGCTCTTTAGAAGTTCCCGTTGTTGGGCTTCTGGTTCACTCCGCAGAAGTAGGGAAGCAGAACCCAGGATTCCGTTTAGGGGAGTTCGTAGTTCGTGACTCATCGTTGAAAGAAAGTCGGTTTTTGCTGCGTTCGCTTGTTCCGCCTCTTGTTTGGCAATCGCCAGAGTTTTATTTACCGCTTCTTGCTCGTCAGCAACGTGTTTCGCCAGGGCAATGGTTGTGATTCGTATGGATTCGTAGCGCACGGCAAGCGCGGTGGCAAAGACAATGCCGCCAAGTACCGCCGAGGATCGAACAAGTCCTTCAAGGGTAGGGATGTCGTCTACGCGTGGGCCAAAGGCGAATAATAGGACGACGAGTGAGGCATAGAAAGCAGCATTCATTACCGCTAGTTGGCGGCTGACAATGTGAGCAACTGCTCCCGCTAATAGGGGGAACCAGATGAGCGATATATTCTGGATGCCAAGTTCCAGCCAGCACACTCGTAGCAAGGCTAGGGCAATACTTACACTCAGTATGCCGGTAGCGACTTGCAGTCGGGCCGTAAACCGAAGAAGCAAAAGAGTGATTGCGCTGCTCACAACAGTAGTAGAAACCACTGGTGCGAGGGCTTGATATTTCGGGAGAAATGCCAGCTGTATAGAGAAGCCGGCCCCCAGTAAGCAAAGAAGCAAAGAACTCACAATAAGGACTTCTGACCGATGCGACATCTCGGGGTCATCGCGTAGGGTAGGGTGCATGAAGCGCTGTACGCGTTGTTGGCCGATAGGCAACACTAGAGTATCGGTCCCGTCGCGTGGCCGGGATACCGGTTTGTGCTTTGCAGAGATAGTGAGGCGACCTCAGACCTTGTAGATATAAAAGCAGACATAGACGGCCCTACCTCAACGATGCTTTTTTATGCGTCCGTGTTTGGTGGTTCTATTTCCGTTACCAGTCTGTTTCGTACCGGTTCGGCGCCAGAGAATCAGATGCTCACCTCTCGGACGACGGGCAAAAGCATGTGATGTTTGCTGGTGAAAGTGTGGGCGCAGCTGAGTTACCGAGGCGACAAACTTTAGTGGGAGCTGTCGGGTGACAGTCTGCAGTGCGCGGTCCGTGAAGACAGGTCTACCGCGGCTTACTCCGTCGCCAACCACCATGTAAACAAGAGATTCTGGGTGAGTGGAGCGAGATATTTGTTGAAATGCTGGTCGCATGGACTCAGCCCAATCATCATTTCCGGAGCGCTTACCTATTTCCTTTCGAGAGGCACCCCTTGCGCTCGCGTCGCGACCCAGCCAACGAAGTCGACGTGATTGAGCTTCGACATAATCCAATACCCCCGGATACGGCGGTGAGGTGATGACGATATCTACGCTTCCTGGTCTCCACGGTAGCCATCTGGCGTCGGCACGCTCAACGTGGCTGTTGGGTACATCGGGCATGTCTCGGTATGCATCTGCCCATCGCGTCACACGTTCTAAAAAGTGACGCGGAACAGCGTCTTTCGGTACGCGAGGGGCTGGCCTGTCAGCCCGGGATGAAAATTTATCAATGAGTGGCGACATTGCGAATAAGAGAACTTCACGGATATGTGGATGATCTACGTGCTCAATTTCATCACGAAGGCTAATAAGTCCTGCAAGCACATGCCGCGGAAGTCTTTTCTCACCGGATGCTAGTTCACTGAAGGGGGTTGTTCGGCGTTTAGTGCACTTCTCGGCACATCGCTCAGCATGCTGTCGTAGGAGTTCGAGGTCAGGTCCAGCATGCGTGCGCAGTCGAGCGAGTCGAAGTGCGATCGGATTGATGTCGCTGGCGAGGGCGTCGTGTCCCATGCGGCGTGCTTCAATAGCTACAGTGCCACCACCGCAGAAGGGATCCATGATGACGCTTTTTTCTCGTGTGGATTCCAGGATACGACGGGCCCACATCGGATGCATCCTGCCGGGATATGGGTGCAGCCCGTGTATGCCACTGATACTAACTTGATGGTCGGCTTCACTGACCCGGAAAATGGAAGCTAGTCGTTCGGCGACTGCGGGGTCACCGCTGAGCCTCTCTTCACCTTCGACCTGTGGCATCGGCGTACGCATTTTCTAACCGTATCATATGTTTACAGTGAATTCTTTCGTGTACTAAATGGTCGAGGTTATTGAGCAGTGTTCGTAATGGAATCAAGTAGAATAACCCATTGTCGCACCGGAACAGTTGTTGACCGGTAGCCATGTTGGCTACGTTGACACGCTAATGGTGGATTGCTAGACCGGTTGATATACAGTCCGCCTAAAAAGACCCGTGGTCCGCAGTGCCTCAGCGGTCTTACGCAGCGGCCGGGGATGATTGTCCAGTGTTTTCTTTAATGCACGACCTCTTACAAACCGCCTGCTTTGCGCTTTGTTCAATGTGTCCAAACCGCGCTCGTAGTCCCTTCATCGGCTGGATTGTACCCTGATACTTTTGTATGAAGACCCCCACATTCTCGTGGTGGACAAGGAGGCGGGGGAACATAGCCAGCCTGCTGCACAGGCCTCGAGTGAGCCTAGCGTTCTGGAACGTTGCCAGGCGGATTACGGTCAAGATATACGACTGATACATCGGCTGGATAGAGATACGAGCGGACTCTTGGTGTTGGCTCGAACACGTGAGTCAGCACGAGCGCTTGGGTTTGCGCTTCGTACACGTGATATCACCCGAGTATATCGGGCGCGGATCGGGGTTCTTTTACCGTTAGGTGCATCTGGCACGATCTCGGATCCTTTGAAATGGGCCGGTGGGCGGACCTGGGTTGACCCTACCGGTGCTCCGGCCATTACACATTGGTCTGTGGTAGCCCACCGGGGCAGAGCCTCTGAGCTCGATGTACGTCTGGAGACCGGTCGCATGCATCAGATACGAGTTCATCTCGCTTCGAGACTAGGCCCGATCCTCGGAGATAAGAAATATCGTGGAGAGCCACGAGATCGTCTCTATCTACGAGCAATACACTTAGCATTCAAACATCCGCATACTGGGGAAGATATGTCTTTCCGTGTCAAAGGTTTCCCCGATTCGTCGGCATAAATTGTGGCTCGGCTGTACGGCTTTGATGGGTCCAGCCGGTCGTAAGGAGCGAACTTGTGGCGGACTCACGATAAAGGACCCATCGATGATTTTCTCGGTGTCCACTAGCGCCGCTCTAATTCGCCAAGCGCTGATATGAGGGGCGGGTTGACACCTATCGAATCACATCACGTAGAGTCGATACGGCATACGCCGGCTGGTCATTTCATGGGTTCCTGCTTACATCATGTGTCTGCCAGCAGGGTGGTCCG
>PKDL01000111.1 GCA_002863065.1 Pseudomonadota bacterium | reverse complement strand
TTTGCTTTCGGTCGGAGGTAGCCATGCAGATCCTAGTGACCGGTGGGACGGGGTTCATTGGGCAGCACCTTGTGCGTAGACTCGAAAGTGAGGGACATTCGGTCGCGGTCGCTACTCGGTCACCTGCTAGAGCAGCGCCCCGCTTGGGCCCAAATGTGACACTAATAGACATCACTCAATCCAGCGATTTCGCGGAGTCTGTCGGTCGTGCGGACGCAGTCGTCAACCTTGCCGGTGAGAGTGTTGTTGGGGGACGCTGGACAGCTAATCGTAAGCGGGTGCTTCGCGATAGCCGGATACAAGTTACGGAGACATTGGTTCAAGCCATGCGAGCAGCGGAGACCCCCCCGGAGGTGTTGGTCTCGGCCAGTGCGATAGGTATCTATGGTGATAGCGGCGACCAACGCTGCATTGAGGATACGCCACCTGCAGCTGACTTTCTCGCTCAGCTCTGCGTTGACTGGGAGGCCGCAGCGCTCGAGGCGCTAGAATTGGGTGTGCGTGTGGTGCTACCCCGAATTGGTGTCGTTCTTGGTCCAGATGGAGGCGCGCTTGATAAAATGCTGCCGGCATTTAGGCTCGGTATGGGCGGTGTTATTGGTTCCGGTCAGCAATACTTCAGTTGGATACATATCGAGGATATGGTCCGGTTGCTGTGCCATTCGGTCTCGGACCGTAAATATCGAGGCCCCTTCAACGCTACAGCGCCGCATCCCGTTCGCAATTATGAGTTCACCAAGACGCTTGGCCGCGTGTTGAAACGGCCGACGGCAATTCCTGTGCCGAGTTTCGCGCTGAAGGCTGCCCTTGGAGAAGCGTCAACGACGATCCTTGGCGGACAACGCGTATTTCCTGAGCGAGTGCAGGCTTGGGGTTTCGAATTCAACTTTCCGGAGGTTGCACAAGCGCTTTCGAATGTACTGGCATCGAGTAACCTCGATTCAGTACGGGGGGCGCCACAAAGCGTATCTTGAGCTAACCTTGGCATTCTCCAGCTTCGTTGCGCAGCCGAACCAACAAAGAGCACGCTAAAAATAAAGCGATGCGCCTTGGAAAGGTGCGGTTAGGTTCAGTGTTTGTTATTTTCCTGGGCATGATTGCGGAAGCAGCATCAGGATTGGGTCGCTCTGTAGACTGGAGCGTAGCTACAGAAGCCGCATTGCAGCAGGCGTCATTGGGTGTCACGCCCCACATCATCTTTGTGTACATTACCGACCGACTCAGTCCAGCTGCGGATCGTATTCGTGCACTGATCCGGCGTCGCACTGGTGCGAACATTGTTACCGGTACCATCGGAGTCGGCGTATGTGGTGTTGGCGATGAGGCGATGGATGAAGCGGCAGTATCCATTCTTGCCCTCCGCCTGAAGGATGCCTCGCTCGCTCGAGAGGTCATCTGGGATAAAGATGATGGACGGGAGTTCCTAGCCGAAAACACTAGCTTTCGCGGACTAGTCGCTCAAATGCACACGCATTCATCTATGGTACCGAGGTTGTTGAGCAGAGAAGACGATACGAAGCACTGGCTTTGTGGCGGTTTGACTTCTTCTCGTGGTCCTCAGGCGCAATTCAGTACCCATAAGATTTTAGAGCATGGTGCGACTGGCGTTATTTTTTCGCGAGAGACTCCAATCCAAGTGGGATTAGCCCAGGGATGTGTACCTTTGGGACCGATGAGACGTGTAACCGCGGTTGTCGGAACGGTTGTTTTGACGATAGATAATCGAGCCGCATTGGATGTCTTGGAACAAGATATTGCGAGCCTAAATATCACTGAACCCCGCGAGATTGGGCGCCAAGTATGTATTGGAGTCACGCTTCCTCACCGTGATAAACACGATTACCTAGTTCGTAATTTGACGGGACTAGGAGGGGCGGATCGGGCGATTTCTGTTGGTCACCAATTTCGCCTTGGAGATACCTTTCAATTCGTTACTCGCGATGCTGATTCCGCCCGAGTGGAAATGCGCCAAATGCTGGAGAGCCTCGCATCGAGAATGCCTAAGCCGGCCGCTGGCATCTATGTGAGCTGTGTGGCGAGAGGTGGTGGACTGTTCGGTGAGCCCGATGTGGAGCCCTCCCTGATCCAGGATGTCTTCGGGGATATCCCAATCGCGGGTTTCTTCAGTGGCGGTGAGATATATAACCGCGAGCTGTATGCCCACTCAGGCGTCCTCACACTCTTAGGCTAGGGCAACCGAATGTATTTTGAGAGGTCGAATTGAGGACAGTCGCTCTATCGGTTCGTTCAGCACTACTGACCTATTCAGCGCTCATACTCTACATCGTGGGCTGCACTTCGGCGGACGTTCTGTTGGATAGTACGTCATTCGATGTGGCAGCGGTTGATATCGATAGGGTAGCAGCAGCAGATGCCGTAGGGCCGCCCGATATGCAAACCGGTGTTAGTTTGGATGCTGTGATTTCCTTCGTGGATGTGCAGACGACACTCGATACGTCGGTTGCGGTACAGGACACGTCACGGTCACCAGAGGGTAAAGATGTGCCTGCCGATACAGGTGATGATGACGATACCTCACAAGACTCCGGAGGTATTCAGACCCCGTTCGGGATGATTATTGGCGACTGTGAGCAGCTGCTTTCGGAGATTGCTACAGAGAGCCCGAGTTTCTTTTTTCAGACGGTTGACTTTGACGGTTCTGCCTTTGATGCGTCTGAATTGTCCGTTGAAGGCATAGAGATGTTTCAAGAGGACAACGCCGGCGGGAGCTCAAAGTGCACAGAGGTTTTTAGTTATGAAGTGCTGAGCCGTTGTCTGGAAGCCAGTCTGCACAAAACCGAAAATAAGATTGTGTATGACGCACAGGGCCCGCTTACGGATTACTCACTGGCCACCGGGGAAGCGTCCCGGATCGGAGTGTCTGTCACGCGGGCATATAAGGGTCCAATCCTTGAGTACACACTAAGTGATGCCGTGGATTTATTGGAAAAGAAATTGGCTGGAGTAAACGAGTCTAGCGACAACGTCAGTGCGCAAGATGAATGGGAAAAGCAGGTGCTTCACGTGTGGACCCTGCAAGCAGACTGGGCCGTTCTGGTCTCTGACGCATGGCTAATACTCGAGTCTGACTATCAAGCCGATACGATTGTCCTCGTGACTCTCGAAACGGGTACAAATTATGTGACTACTAATGCCTGTAATGAGTAAAACCCACATGTACTCTTGCGCGTTGGTAATTTCCGAACTCATCCGTTATCCCTGTCTCGTATGAGTGAATGGCATGTGTCGGATCCGGTAATTTGACAGATTATGATGTCGATCGCATGGCGCTGAAACACTGAATAAACAGTCGTCTACGTTCACCTTCAAGCGGAGTGAAGTCCGCGGACAAGTGCGCCCCTTTAGCGCGACGCCATTCCATGGGATAGTGTGGGCACAATGCAGATTTATACGAAGATTCTCATCGGCATGGCAGTCGGGGCCGCACTAGGTCTTACCCTAGGCCCGACGTCTACGATGCTTACCCCCGACCTTTTCAAGATCGAAGACGCATCACGTATTACACTTGAGTCGGAGCCGAATGGTGCACGACTTGAGCTTCCATCATGTACTGGTGGAAAAAAAGGGTGTATCGAGCTACGTCTAATGGTGCTCGACCAGCTTATGGGTGAAGTCGCCGATAAAGCTGGAACCAAATACGCAGTACCTACGCATACCAAAGTTGAGTTTGAGGTAACGCGAAAGCTCGCACTCGTCATGGGTGATCTGACGCCTCTCGGGGTGAAGGCAGCTGGTGAAACAGCCACTGCTTGGTTAGTAATGAAAAATACGGCCCTAGACGCTGGAGTACTGACCACGCCGATTCCCATTAGCGACACAGGTGACCGTATTATCTCTGCCATATCACCTATCGGGAAG
>PKDL01000051.1 GCA_002863065.1 Pseudomonadota bacterium | reverse complement strand
CGCCTACGAAGCAACACTTTTAGCCGCTGCCATCGAGCGCGATGCAGATAGTGGTTCGGGTACCGTTTGGCTTACGATGCTGGGGGGCGGCGTGTTCAGAAATGATGATGATTGGATTTATGAGGCATTGAAAAGAGCCTTAGACCGCACGCACTATCTAGGTCTCGACATCCGTTTGGCGCATCACAGGGAGCTTAGGCAACCCTATACTACGCTCCGATGACGGCATGTCTGGTGGTAAGACTTCAGATCAAATGCGACATAGCATCCGCTCGAAAGGCTGTCTGCACGGTAATACCCATCCACTCTAACCGGTCCAATTCCCTGCTTGAAAAGCGGGGCCGCAGCGACATACCCTTGGTCTTGCACTACAAAGAGGTCACTCATGAGCACGGCTACTCGCCAGAACATTTTCGCCTGGATAGCGTTTGTCGCCTTCACCTCTTGTGGAGGAGGCCCCCAGGCGGCCACTAGCATCTACACCGATGACGCGAGCCTTCCGCCAAGTCCAAACGACATTGCCGCTGCGCTCGACTTAATTGTTCCTTCGGATGACAGCTCAGATGACGATAGCGCAATCGACAGCAGAGGCTCGGAGCTTCCTGATGATTTCGGGCAGCCATGCAATCAAAACACCGACTGTGACTCGAACCTATGTATTTCGGGTCCTGACGGCGACCTTTGCTCGGTCCCGTGCGTAGAGACCTGCCCTGAGGATTATGAATGTAAAGGAGTTACTAGCACAGGACCAGACCTAACGTTTGCCTGTGTGCCGCTTGGCCTCGGTGCTTGCCAACCCTGCGATAATGATACCGATTGCGCTGGCGGCCTATGCATCCAGTTCGGCGACGGCCGCGCATGTTCAAAACCGTGTAACGACACCAGCGACTGCCTCGATGGCTTAGCCTGCGCCTCTCCACCGGAAGATAGTGCGGCTAAGGAAACAATTTGCAGTCCTAAGTTCAATAGCTGCAAATGTTTTCTCGATCCGGAAACCTGTGATTGCACCCCAGGTACTCCCTGCCAACCAAGCCAAGCATGTGCCACGGGAGAGACAACATGCGAGTTGGGCGTCCCCGAGTGCGTCACCATTGGACCGAAGCCCGACAGCGACGTCTGCCGCCCATCAGCAGGCATATGTGATGTGGCGGAAAACTGCGATGGTATGAGTCTGGATTGCCCGCCGAATGTGTTCGAAAGCACATCTTTCATATGCCGAGAACCGGCCGCCCCTTGCGATGCACCCGAACTATGCGCTGGCGACACCGCCGCGTGCCCCGAAGACTCAAAGCTTCCCGCTGGGAGCGCATGCGACGGTGGCTCTTGTTCTCAAGCGGGTACGTGTGTGGATGGCTGCGTGCAAGATGCGCCCTGTGACTTTGGTGCTTCATGTGAGCTCGGCAAGATTGACTGCTCATCCGGAGAAGCTAAGTGCGTGTCCGCCGGTCCAGCTCCGGCCGGCACCATTTGTCGCGATACTGCTGGAGCATGTGACGCAGTGGAAGTATGTAACGGCACCACACTAACGTGCCCAGAAGATGTCTTCGCTCTCGCTAGTGAGGTGTGCCGCCCATCGACCAGCATCTGCGATATTGCAGAGCTGTGTACTGGTAGTGCAGTAGACTGTCCCGACGACCAATGGGCTGATAGTTCGACCATCTGCCGGGAATCAAAAGGTGCATGCGATATCGCTGAGAGTTGCTCTGGAGATACCACCGGGTGTCCGCCGGACGCGGTCTTACCAGCTGCGACCGTATGTCGACCAGCAGTCGGTTCATGCGATGCACCGGAATCCTGTGATGGCACGTCTGATCAATGCCCAGTCGACACCTTTTCTTCACCAGATACCGTTTGTCGAGCGAGCGGTGGAGCTTGCGATCCACCAGAAAAGTGCTCCGGGTCCTCTGCAGACTGCCCAATAGACATCCTGCTTGGCACAGACTCGGTATGTCGGCCGCAAGCAGGGCTATGCGACAGCCCTGAAAACTGCACCGGTGTGAGCGCCCAATGTCCTCCGGATGGGTTTCAGTTCGCCGGCACAGTTTGCCGACAAGGTAACGGAGCGTGTGACCCAGACGAATTGTGTTCTGGCACCAGTTCCTCTTGTCCGGCCGATACTCCTGCACCCATCGGCACCCCATGCTCCGGAGGCTCCTGCAACGGGCTTGGGCTCTGTATTGAGGGATGCATCCAAGATGCCCCGTGTAATACAGGCAACGCCTGCGAAATTGGCACGATCGATTGCTCCGGAGGCTTGCCGCAGTGCGTGGGACAAGGACCGGCGCAACTTGGAACGGTCTGTCGTTCTGCGCAAGGAACATGCGACCAAGAAGAGGCCTGCGATGGTATCGGACTGACCTGTCCCCCGGACGTTTTTAGCGCCAATGATGTAGTGTGCCGTGTAGCCAGTGGATCCTGCGATGTGGCAGAAACCTGTCCCGGCAACGGGCCCAATTGTCCAGGTGATATTTTTCTCGGCGGAGACACCATCTGTCGTCCAGCAAACGGTATATGCGACCCGTCTGAGAGTTGCGCCGGAACATCACCCAATTGCCCAGCGGATACCTTTGCCGCCGCGAGTACTCTGTGCGCGCCCGCTACGAGCGAATGCCAAACCGCTGGTACATGCGACGGACTAGGTCTTTGCCAGGGCGTTGCAAATATCGCCGATGGTACCGCGTGCGGTAGCTCAGAGAACTCCGTCTGCACCGCACCTGACACGTGTTTTAATGGTACCTGCGCGCCGAACCATGCGGACGCTGGCATATTATGCGGTGCTCCTGTCGGTGCGTGCCAAAACGCTGGCGTCTGTAGTGCCAGCGGCGTATGTCTGCCTGCAACCAATGCGGCCAATGGCACGGCTTGCGGCGATAGTGCACAGACTGACTGCACGGCACCAGATACCTGCACTTCGGGTACGTGTATCGATAACCATAGTCCATCCGGCACACCCTGCGACGATGGAGACCCTACCACCGCAGGAGATAAGTGTAATGGTAACGGAGGATGTATTGGTACGACTCTCGAATGTCCTGCTCCCAGTATGTGCACACCTGACTTCACGCCGAATGGACAAACATGTGTACCCACACACGCGCCCTCCGGCACCACCTGTAACGACGACGATAACACTACCGCCAATGATCAATGCGATGGGGTTGGGACATGTGTCGGCACGGACATCAACTGCCCCACGCCTTCGCTGTGCACTCCCGCCTATACACCCAATGGGACGGGCTGTACTCCCACACATGCACCAGCAGGCACAGGATGTAATGACGGCGATGAAACCACCAAAAACGATATCTGTGACGGTGATGGTTTCTGCTTTGGGATTACGATCCAGTGCCCAATACCCAGCGGCTGCATAGTGGCCTACGATACCGATGGATCGGGCTGCATTCCTATCTTTGCAACTACTGGCACCGTCTGTGATGACCAGAATAACGGAACGAAAGACGACCAGTGTACTGCCAACGGCCAATGTGTCGGTACGGCATACAGCTGCCCCATTGGGGATCTCTGCACCCCGAGCTACACACAAGATGGCGTCGGTTGTATCGCGAATTTCTCACCCGAAGGCACCCAATGCGGTAGTGCGTCCACTCAGTGTAAACACCCGGAGGCCTGTGATGGCGCTGGCTCCTGTCTGCCAGAAACTAACGTGACAAACGGCACCGCCTGCGGTGACCAAAGCAATACTGCATGTACCAATCCAGATACGTGCCAAACAGGAATATGCCGTTCAAACCATGCCAACTCGGGAGTCGTGTGCGGTACTGCCTCTGACGAATGTAAATCACCAGGGGTGTGCGACGGATCGGGTGTGTGCGGCAGTCAAACTAACGTACCGAATGGCACCGCGTGTGGAGATGCATCGGACT
>PKDL01000403.1 GCA_002863065.1 Pseudomonadota bacterium | reverse complement strand
ACGCGTTACAGCCGGGTTATTCCCAACCGTGTTTACGAGCTACTGCGTATTCGTAGCGGGTGATCGGGCATATGTGCTTGGCTTCAGTGCAAATGACGGCTGCATCGCATGAGGTTTGGGTATGAGATCGTCGGAGATGGAGTACGTTTGATGAGAAGCAGACGACAGACGGAGAGTCGAGTGAGAACTATCCAGCTAGTTGCAGGTCTATTGGCCGTAAGTGTGTTGTCCATCGTGGGCTGCCAAGATGGCGGCAGTGGCGCGGCCAGCAAGCTGGAGCAGGCAAAAAAAGCGCGAGAGAATGCGGCGGCTGCAGAGACCCAGAAGTTGGTTGACGCATATATCGCTACATTGACTACAGCGATCCCAGAGGACTTGACTGCCAAAGTAGGTGCCGAGCATCCCATCTCGATATGGCGCAAAAGTGCGCTTGACGGCAGACTCGTAAAGCTTGCCCGGACGCGAGTGAGGGAGCTGTCGGATACAGCTAATGTCACCAAGCTTCAGGATGCACTTCTTCTGTTTGAAGCGGTGTCTGATTATTGGCTCGGTAAGGAGGTCAAGGGACCTGAAGTCAAAAAAGAGTGGGAGGAAGGGTACGAGGAATCAAAAAAGGTCGCGGCAAAAGAAGGCGAGCGCGAAAGGATTCCTCTACCGAAATACATGAAGCAACTAGAACAGCTAGCGGGTACTGGGCCCTATGCTCTCATTGGGGACTTCGAGCTGTTACTTCCGCACATTCTGCACGCATACAAGTTTCGAACGTATCGCGGCGTGACCCAAAAGACGTCATTCTCGCCGTACTGGCAGGTACTCTACGATTTTAATCGCCTACGTGATGCGGAAGGGCCCGAGCAATATCAGCCCTATCGCGACCGTCTCTGTAAGGAAAGACTAGAGGGTAAATGCTCCGTACCCTACGAAAGTCGCGACATCGTACTCAAACAGATTTATTTCGGGAAGCTGCTCGAGCGCATCGCTGAATTTCGAAAAAAGTATCCTGAATCCGGGCTCGAAGTTCTCTTGGACCGCGCCGAGAAGCACATCGCTAAAGAGCGTGACCTATCTGTTGTCCCGGAGGAGTACCCAGTCCTACCCAACACGAAAGCTCATGTTTGGGCGTCTCCTTACACCGTCTTAAAAGTCGGGCCCAAGGGCGCAGAGCTGTCCACTGACGACCCGGACAACAAGGATAAACGACGTATTAAGAAGTTAGCAGAGGCACCGGATTCATGGGACCTCGATGCCGCGCAAGCAGAGGCTCTGAGCACAGCCTTCCAGAATGAGATCCAGTCGCTACGAAATGACGGAGCGACTGTGGATTATACCACTCAAGTATACCTCCATTTCGATAAGTCGATTCCGCTTACCGTGCTCGCCACCATTGCCTCTACGTTCGATGCCGCTGGTATCAAGCTGATCGACTTTGTGGGCCGTCGACGCTTCGATGGTACGTTGCAGCTTCGGCGTGTACCTGGCTCCGTACCGGATGCTGAAGCGCGGATGCCTTTCAATGTAGACGTCAAGGGCAGCAGGTGGGGCTGTACGCCTTTGTCGAGCTTGGCTGAAACCAATGTGGTACCGAGCCTTGTGTCACACGAAATTTTGGTAAGTAGCCAGGGTATTACGGCAGGCCCCAAGGGCAAGATCGAGGTGCAAGCTCCATTGGATGGTGATCTCGATGAAATTTCTGCCTGGGTTGAGAAGACAGATCAGCCCACCTTGGTCGGTGTACATACGGAACTCAACTACGAGCAGCTTCACACCGTGTTGAATGCGGTTGCCGTGCGTTGTGAGGATGCAACATGCGCAAAAACCACGTTGGTCAACAAGCTATTGCTTGCACTGTGCGCTGAGCCTGTCTCCAACGGCGAGAAGAATGGGAAAAAGAAGAAAAGACGTCGTAAATAGTTGTTAAGCTCAATGATTCGCGGATTAGTTCCCCGTGTAAAACGTGGGATTCGTTGACTTTAATCTGGGTGAAGTGGACACTCCGCCCGCCCATGCGAAATAGGCGTACGTCGACTTCTTGCACGCGAAAGCAGAATCAACGGCAAGGAACTCGTATGTAGTGTTGAAGGCTTTCCCTACCGGCGACCGCTTCGGTACCTGGTGAGCCCTCAAGCCGGAGGAACCTAAGGAGTGCACATGCGGATAGATAGATTTGCTCTGATTTCTATGTTGGTGGTAGGCCTCTCGCTGACTGCGTGTAGCGATGGCAGCGACGATACGACAGGAACTACCACGGCCGGTACGACTGCGACGGATGCGACTGACGCGTCTAACGCTAGCGATGCCGCGGACACGGCAGATGCGACGGATACGGCAGATGCCACGGATACGGCTGATGCAACCGACAGCATCGATGCCACGGACACGGCAGATGCCACTGATGCGGCAGATGCCACTGATGCGGCAGATACAGTTGACGTAACCGATAGCGTCGATGCCACTGATACTCTGGATGCAAGCGATGCTACCGATGCTGAAGACGCTACCGATGCTACTGATACCGCTGATGGAGTCGACGGAGTCGACGGCGCTGATGGTGTTGAAGCGGTGGATGGCATCGATGCCACCGACGGGACAGAATCATCCGATGCGGGTGAAAATCTAGCCTGCAACGATCCGCCGGTATTCGGAGAGTATCGGACACGTGTGACAAAGCTCACCTTTCCTAAAAGCGAGTTTGAGTGCGATGCAAATGGGGACGGCACCCAGGACGACGCAGACGGTGAGCTGAACGGCATTTTGGGAAATGCGCTGATTGCTAGTTTTATCGGAGATATAGATGCCACCCTAGCCGAAGAAGTCGCAGATGGCACCCTGCTACTCATTGGCGATATGCAATCTTACAACGGGACACCAGATACACCGTTTTGGACTAATATGTACCTCGGCGACGTAGCTCTGGATGAGTGCGTCGACCTTGAGACGACGGTTGATGATGAAGGCAACGTCACGGCAACTGCATCTAACGGGACCGTGTGCGATTTCTCCATCGACCCTGATTCATTCGATACCGGCGGTTGTCCGCTGATATCCCTGCCGTCGACGGTCGGCGCCGATGGGTTTTTCTCCGCGGGACCGACGGACTTTAATTTCAGTTTTCCTTTGGGCGACGTGTCATTGAACCTTTTGATTGAGAACGGTCGGTTCGAAGGTGGTCTCAGCGAAACGGAGAAAGGTAATATCAGTGACGGCGTGTTGTGCGGCAATGTTGCCAAGAGCACAATTACTGGAGCGGTTGACGCAGTGTGTCTTGATGATCCCGAAGAGGAAATTTGTGGATTCAAAACATTGCTTTCTACTTTGCTAAACTGCGGTGAGGACGATATCTGCACCATTACTCTGCACTTTGAAAGCCATCAAGCAGGTGCATTCGAAGTGTCGAGCAGTAGCGAAATCTAACACGGCACAAATTCTGGGCGTCGGATGATGTCTCAGATGCCCAGCCTGCCGTCGGATACGGTTTTTCGTATGGCCGCCGCAGCGCTCACGATGTGCACCCTATCTCACTCTGTCTTCGCCTGTACTCACTCGCGCTAATCATCCTCTGGTTCCTGCTGGCTGGGTATGCGGTGAAATCCTGTGCGAAAGAGGACATTCATCTCACCGTCCTGGTCGACATTGTGCACAATTCCCATACCGAGTTGTTTATGCAGTAGCGCATCCTCGGTCTGGTATGCACGGGTGGCATCGTACACTTTGGCGTATCGCGCATCTACCTTGTCGGTAAGCTCATCCCACAAGGCGCGAAGAGCATCAGGCGCATCCGCGGAAGGGGCAGCTGCTTCTTTTCTCTGTTTCTCTTTTCGCTTAAGTAGATTATCAAGGCGCTTCTGATTGCGAGCTTTGAAATCAACAGGCTTACGGTACGGCACTTCGT
>PKDL01000492.1 GCA_002863065.1 Pseudomonadota bacterium | reverse complement strand
TATACCTACCTTCGCGCGCTCCAGCGCGAGGTCAATTATGGGCAAGACGCCTTCAAGATGCGCTCGAGATGCCAGTTCTGGTACCACTCCACCGTATTTGCGGTGGATGGCTACTTGCGTGGATACGACATTTGACAGAACTCGTTGTTCGCCAGTTACTACTGCGGCTGCTGTTTCATCGCAGCTCGTTTCCAGTCCCAAAATGTTCATCAGTCCGTCCGTACCCCTGGTAGTCCCTACTCGTCACTTTCATCTAGTACTTGAACCTCGATGTCATTTGGTCGGTCTTGTCCAATCGCCCAAAATGACAGCCCAGCGATCGACAGCAGTACAACCGCTATTGCAGCATACCAGCGTCGTTTAGATATTTTGGCTGCCGTGTCGTTCGATTCAAGATCCGACCATTCATCATGTTGCACTCGGCCCTTTGCTTGCAGCTTGCGGTACACAACATCACCACTTGTCACAACCTGCGGCTGATTTTGCGTATCGTCCAAATATGGTCGCAAGCTATCATCTTCACGGTCCGCTTCTTCCCAGTTGGTGTTGAACCCAGCGACAGGCTCCAAGATCCGTTGTCCAAATAGCTCTCGGACGACCTGTGCATCTGCGAGTGTTTCGATCCGAGCGTGCCGTAAACCTTCTCGGAGTGTTCTTTTACCATCCAGTGCGCGCGCGAGTCTGCGTGCGATCGAACCGTCTTGCTCGAGGCGAACTGCACGGGCCAGATTCAGTCGGTATGGTTGGAGTAGACCTGGCAGGTCAGCTAATTGTCGCTGCCAAACGATAGCTCCACCGAGACCTTCGAGCAGCAGCCGCTCCACTGGTCTATGTATTGTTCTACTGCTCTCGGTGGGAATACAGGGCTCTACTACAAACCAGCCGGCTCGGATACCTATAATGTCCCGAAGAACGCCTTCTCCAGAGTCGTTGGCTCGTCGAGCATCCCAGATATGTCCCGCATGAAAGAACAGCGTTGTAGGCTCGGGTACACTTTCTACGTCAATGCGTACCGACCACTCATAATGAACAGCAGTCCGCAGGACATCGGCAAGCGACCAGTAGGATAATGATACGGGCACGGATTGTTCGCCAGCGATCCCACGAATCAGTCTCCCCTGTTCGATTGCCGTCACGAGCGCTGTTCTTTGATGCGGTGGCGTCAAGACCGCGTGTACACCTTCTCCAGGGTCGGCGCCTTGATGCGTCGCTTTATCCTCAATGACCACGACTGGGACTGAGGGGTGAAACTCGCTCACAAATGCGGCGAGCTCGCTTGCAGTTCCATCGGGCAGCATACGTTCGGAAACCACTGCCGATATGTGATGGCGCATAGTGGCGCATGCTCGCTCCAGGGACGCGGACAACACAACGTCATAACCCGCTGCGAGCAAGTCTGATTCAACGACAGCTCTTGTGAGCGGCGTCGATGCAGTGACTAAGACACGAAGTGGTGTCCTGGGTTCGAAACTCATGTCTGGCCCCTTTGCATCTATATTCCGCACTAGTCCGTGGCTGCAGCTAAGTCACATTGACAAAGCATACCCAACAGTGTACGCCTTCGCACGGTGAATGACCATTCAGTCAGTTAAGAAACCACAGTAAGGATCAATAGCTTGGAACGCTCGCGTACGTCCGATAAACGAAACCGAATCCTGCGGGCTGCGGTCAAAGTATTTGCCGCCAAGGGCTTTTACGTGGCGCGTGTGAGTGATGTTGCTCGCGAAGCTGGTGTGGCTGACGGCACAATTTATCTTTACTTCGCGAGCAAAGGCGATCTGCTACGAGGGCTCTTCGAAGAGAACATGGAGCGCTTGATCGAGCAGGTGCGCGGTGTATCCGCAAAGCATGACTCTGCAGCTTCGCGCTTGTCGCAGATTTGGAGCGACTATGTTGTATTTGTACAAAGCGAACCTGAACTGGCTGAAGTACTGACGGTAGAACTGCGCGAATCCGGCAAATTCATGAATGAATTTGCGGCAGACCTCTTCGGTGCCTTCTTACGATTGATTGTCGAAGTGATAGCTGACGGTCAGTCGCGCGGTGAGTTACGACGAGACGTATCTGCTCGAACGGTGGCGAGGCTCATGTTTGGCGCCTTTGATGAACTATCTTTGTCATGGGTTATGTCGAAAAATAAATGGGACCTTGAACGCTCCGGTAAAGAAGCACTTACGATTTTCTTGGATGGCCTGCGACCGAAAACAAGCGAATGATGCGGAGAGTAACGGCTTAGATGCCAACGTGTGCTGAGACCCGAAATAACAGGAGCAAAAGTGAAGATTCTTGTAACAGCGAAGCGAGTAGTTGATCCGGATTCGAAGATTCAGATCGCTGACACGCAAACGAGTATTGAGCTCGACGATGTCGACTTCCGGGTAAATTATTTCTGTGAGAACGCCATTGAAGCGGCTCTTGAACTGCAAGACGAACACGATGCTGAGGTTGTGGTTTGCAGTATTGGAAATGAAGACGCGATACAGACGATACGCACCGGTCTGGCTATGGGCGGAGATCGAGGCATTTTGGTGGAAGCTGAAGACGAGGTCCTTGATGGTGACCTGGTTGCTCGAACGCTTGCAAAATTGTACGAGCAGGAGAAACCAGACATCTTCTTACTCGGGAAGCAGGCGATCGACGGCGATTCCAATCAAGTAGGGCAGTTGCTGGCTGAGTATCTTAGTCTACCGCAGGCGTGTTTCGCATCGAATATCGACATTATTGAAGACGGTGCAGTGGCCCGAGTCGAGCGGGAAGTTGATGGTGGTATTGAGACCATCGATGTTGACCTCCCCTGCATTATCACCGCGGACTTACGCTTGAATGAGCCAAGGTATGCGTCATTGCCAGGCATTATGAAAGCCAAGCGCAAAAAGATTGAAGAGTTTGAGTTGGACGACCTCGAACTGGACACCACGCTGAAAGTGGTAACTCGTTCGATGGAACTGCCGGCTGGACGGCAAGCAGGCGTGATGGTTTCGGATGTCGATGAGCTGGTGAACAAATTGAAGTCTGAGGCGAAGGTACTCTAAGGAGAGTAGATATGAGCATTTTAGTTGTTGCGGAACTAAATGGTGCGTCCGTGAAAAAAGCGACTTTCGCAGCGGTTACTGCTGCCAAGCAGTTAGCGGGCAAGACGGGACTGGGCTTCAATATCCTGGCAGTAGGAAGTTCGGCGGCTGACGCTGCTGCGTCTCTGACTGGGTTTGGCGCGGATACTGTCTATACCGCTTCCGACGCTAGCCTCGAGAATTATCTTGCAATGCCGTACGCGGCCGCGATTGCTTCCGCTGCGCAAGAATCGAGTGCGACCTGGGTTGTTATGACGAGTACTACCAGTGGTAAAGATGTCATGCCCCGTGTCGCTGTGAAGCTTCAGGCCGGGCTCGCTGCCGATGTAATCGGATTAGCAGATGTCGATGGCGGTGTTGGGCTTTTGCGTCCGATGTATGCTGGTAATGTCGTGGCGACTGTTGAGGTACTGACCGATGTGAAGTGCTTTACAGTACGTGGTTCCGATTGGGATGCTGCCATTGCTGGCGATGCCAGCTCTAGCGTGGTGGCGTTAGCTGAAGCTGCCGCCGCCGCTGCCGCAGCTGCGGGCAAGCAGCGTTTTGTGAGCTTCGATAGCTCTGGCGGTGATAGGCCTGAGCTTACAGAGGCAGACGTCGTTATTGCAGGAGGTCGAGGCCTGAAAAGTGCCGATAACTTCCACATTTTGGACCCGCTTGCCGATTCACTCAATGCAGCGATTGGTGCGTCGCGTGCGGCAGTTGATAGTGGCTACGCCCCGAACGACTATCAGATCGGTCAAACAGGAAAGAGCGTTGCTCCGAAGCTTTACATCGCAGTGGCGATAAGCGGTGCAATTCAGCACCTCGCTGGTATGAAAAATTCCAAGACCATTGTTGCAATTAACAAGGACGAGGAAGCGCCGATCTTTCAGGTCACGGATTATGG
>PKDL01000471.1 GCA_002863065.1 Pseudomonadota bacterium | reverse complement strand
CCTTCAGATCCTCCTGACCCATCAAGATCTTCGTAAGCCCATACGTTGTTTCCTCTAGTTATAGTGTATTCTGCACCATCAGCACCGTTGGTGTCATGCCATCCAAATGGGGAGGCGGTGAGGTTTTGAGGTTCGGTGATGAGCTGACTTTCACCTTCTGCTGGGCTCATTAAGGGTAATGGGAATACTCTATATTGCTCACCTGATAATAAGGAGCTTGCTTTAAAAAAAGTATCATTAGGAGTACTAAGGTAAGTGGTTTTGCGAGGGATAGAATTAGGGAAAGTACAGTTTAGAACCCAGTCATTTAGAAATTCTATTTCTCCGGTTGTGGAGTTTACTAAGGCGCTCCACCAATGATTTTGATATTTTTCCGATCGCTTGGGTCGGACAAAAAGTTCTTACCCGTCAATTGGCTCAACATCTGGGTGGGGGCCATCTGCTCTGCAACTCGCTTCGCTGCATCTTTTTGTTGTTTGATGACCTTTTCCCGTTCTTCGGGTGTCATGTCTTTTTTCAGTGTCGGAGTGGTATCCGACATATCGAGATCTCGCTCTTCTTCCGGGAGAAACTTTTCTGACTTCTCGAAGGTGGGGATTTCCTCTTCGAGAATGATCTCCTCTTCCTCTTCCTCAAGTTCCAACTTCTCGGGGAGCTCTTCCTCTTCTTCTTCCTCTTCCTGTGTCTGGATACTCTCGACTTGTGTCAGACTGGCGATAAATCGATTGGTCTTGCGACGGAATTGCACATCTTCATCAGGAGGGAGGTATACAAAAAGTATCAACAGCCCGAAGTGCAGCAGCAGAGACAACGCCATGTAGGCCCATTCCTGCAGCTGGTCCGATGTCATCCAAGCGCCCTTCGGCTTCGGTGGAACGGTAACGTAACTGAGAAGAAGCGAAAATTGGCCAAAGCGCAGTCGTGCTTTCGTACCACCGGTAAGGGGGAGAAGGTCGTTGGACGCGATGCCTTCAGACCGAACCTGGTCCAGAGTCATTACCTTTCCCTGATGCAACAGGTCGCCGCGGATACCTTTTGCGGAAAGGTTGAGAGCCCAGCTCGAACGGTAGGGTACGAGTAGTGGGTATTCAGCTTGCCCTAGGGCCTCGGATGGCACGAAGAAGCGGGACTCTGCTGTCTCTCCGACGAAAACCGCTTCTCCTTTTTTTATCAGCGATAGTGATCTAGTGATGGAGTCTCTCCACGCATCCAGATCCATGATGAGGTAGACCAGTAGACCAAGGCCCGCCGCACCGGTAGCGATCGACACACTTGAGTCGAGTCCGATCAGCGCTGAAAGCGCTGAAAGGGTTAGCAGCTCAAACGGCCCCGCAGCGAAAAGTAATAGGAGAACAGCTTTTACTCGTACAGGTATGATGGCGCGTTCGAAGGCATCGACCTGAATGGGTGAATCTTCCCAAAGAAGTGCGCCCTCAAGCGCGAGCCGGCCCGTCCCTTTCCGCTTATTATCCTCTTCGGTTCGATAGAACCCCTCTCGAGAGATTGCTGTTCGAGCAGAAGGTCCCGCGGATGCGGAGGCCTTGACCAGCTCCGAGCCGAAGCGGACGCGAAGTCGTGTGATACCGATTTCTAGTTGGTCGCCGTCGTTCAGCGCAGCTTTGTTGACGCGCATCCCGTTTAGACGTGTGCCATTCGTGCTACCTAAGTCGACAACGTGAACCTTCCCGTCCTTACTGATTTCGATCCGGGCGTGGCGACGAGATACGTTGGTATCGTCTAATTTCAAGTCACAACGTGATAACTTACCTATTTCTATGGAATCACCGGTGTACGCTTGCGTTGATACGACGGTATCGCCGTCGACGATGTCGAGCTGGATACGTGCGCTCATCGGCTAGATGTCCTCCGCAGATCGCACAATTTCAGCGATGAAATCTAGGCGGATCCGGATAAGACTCTTCCGTGCATTCGCACTAAGGACTTCGACAACGGATGCGTCAGGCTTGAGTACGTCTACGGTCACTTCGTCTGTTTCAAAATCGAATTTCTTTTCTGCTGGGGGATCATCTGCGTGGGCGCCAGCCGTAAGCAGGGCGATTACCGCCGCGACGAGGAACCAATATGGAAACGATTTCTTCTTGTCAGCAGCGGACAGATTTGGCCGAGCGCGTTGAATGAGCCTAATCATTGCGTTGTACTTCCTCCTCGCGACCCCGTAGCAGTATACCCGAGTGAAGCCCGTGGACAAACCCGACAGGTAGCGGGAATCCAACCATTTGTGCGTCTATTTTCCACCCGACTCTAACTCTTTCTTATGTGCTCTGACACCTGTTGAGCACGCATGTTCCCCTGACTGGTTGATTTTTATCGTATTGCGACGATGCAATGAGGCGCAGTGTGTCGTTTATGCGACGATAAGGTTGGGTACCTGCTGCGTTCCGGAACGTCGGATTAGGTGAACATTACGTGTGAAGGAGTGGTGAAGGACTAGTTAGAAGACGCATCATCTGGCTCTGGGGCGACTTCATCTTCTGGCTCCGGGGCGACTTCATCTTCTGGCTCCGGGGCGACTTCACCGTCTGGCGTGAGGTCGGCTTCGCTTGCTGGCTTTGTGTCGGCTTCCCCTTCGGTCTGTGCGGCATCCTCCTTCATAAACCGGATCGTGTCTCTGATCCCGGGGAGACGCTTTTCAATTTCTCGCTTTTTGGGGTGTCTGGGTGGAGCCATAGCAACGAACTCTTCGCATACCTTGAGTCCGTTCTCGTATTGTTCTGCGTAGACCACTTGCAACAAACATTTATTGTATCGGATATCGACATTATTGGGCTCGATGTCGAGTACGGCATCGTAACTTCTCAACGAATCGTCGAAACGCTTGAGGCCTCGGAGCGCAACGGCGCGCCCGACCTGTGCTTCGGTGTTCTCTGGCTGGAGATCTAACCCAATACTGAAGTGCTTTTCTGCTCGCTCGAAGTCCCCGTAATTCAGAACAGTAGAGGCGAGGTTCAGGTGTGCTTCAGGAAGGTTGGGGTTGCTTTTGGTTGCGCGCTCGAACCACACTAGCGCTGCACGCACATCGTCTAGGCGAAGGAACGTTAATCCAAGCAAGTTTTGGATTGGTGAGTTGGTGGGGTCTAGCTCAAGAGCTTGTTCGCATACTAAGCGAGCCAGATCATATTGTTTCTGCTCGTAATACACGCGGGCTAACGTCAAGTATGCGTTGGGACTTTCTGCGTAGCCAATCAGGGCCATTCGTGACCGGGCAAAAGACTGCGGCCAGTCTCTGGCCTCCATGAAACGCACTGCTTCTATCGTGTTAGCAATAGAATTGAATTTCTCTAAGGCGAGAGCCGATTGGAAGCTGGCGTTGGCGCCTTGCATTCCAAGACGCTGCTTCATCAGACCAACCATCGCGTGTGCATTCGCATAGCTATTGTCTGCAGATGCAGCCGCCTCAAACTTGGCCAATGCCCCCTTTCTATTCCGCTTTCGGAGCTCAATAAGACCCAAATTGTACAGACCCTTGCTTTCTAATGTTCCTTGCGCTGCCTTACTAAATTGGTTGGCAATCTTGGCGACTTGATCTGCTTCAGTAATCCAGTCTCGAACCTTGCGAGCCTCCTCCAGTGCACTTGAAAACCCAGAGGCTGGATCAAAAGGGGGGACTGCCGCTAGCGACGCATAGAAATTGGGCTGGGGTCGGATTTCACGCGTAAATTTGAAATCAAGGTCAAGCCGAGCCAGATTTTTTTCCGCATTTTCCGAGTACTCATTGAACCACTGCTTTTCTTTCGCACGGTTTACACAAATCCGGTAGGCCTCGACCGCTTTTGACCTGATTTCATTGGATTTTTTCTGGAACTCATCCTGAATCATGAAGCGTACTTCTTCCGGGACGTTCCGCGGAATGGGTGCGTTTTCGATCGCCGAGGATAGGTTTTGGTAGGCCTGCCCAATTCGATTATAGGCTGCGATTTCCCAATGGGGTCTGCCGTAGTTGGCTACCTCTTTCATG
>PKDL01000493.1 GCA_002863065.1 Pseudomonadota bacterium | reverse complement strand
TGCAGCGCGCCTTCCGCAAGGTGAGCCGCGACCGCACGATAGAGCTTCGTGGGCTGTGGCGATCCATCACCAACCGCGAGGCGCTGCGAGACGCCGCGCCCCTGCCGTACCAGGGCGTCACGATACGCCCCTCGGCGTGGGAGCTTAACCCCGGATACGAGCAAATCGCGCTGCATCTCATCGGCGGGCTTATGGGCGGCAGCCGCTTTCTCGCGGTGCAGTGGCGCTCCGAGGATTGGCAGAAGCAAGTCAAGGTCAGGCCTCCACGTCGAGATCAGTGCCTTTGGCTCTATGCCAAGCATCTACCTTGATTGCGCCCCGTCCCGAATGCTCGCAGGTGCATGGCGGCAACCCCAGTGCTCCAGATGCAGTAGCGGCCGAGCCAGTGGAAGGAAATCCCGCGCTGGCGATTAGTATTCCCTGGCCGGAGGGCGCGCAGACGGGCGATACCGTCCGCCTCACAGCGGCAGCGACCGATGTGGCCAATCTCGAAACGATGGAAACACGCACCTTCACCTTTGATGGTGATGCGCCTGCGGTCCGCGTGGTTTCCCCACTCGGGTTTAGTGATGGCAATGCCGAGATTGAGGTGGATGTTACTGATAGCGGAAGTGGATTAGCGAAGGTGGAATTCACGCTAAATGGCGCCACCACCGAGGTCGCAGTGGTCGATGACCGAGCGAAAGCGAGCTACGCGCTATCCGGCACCAACCACGTTCTCATCGTGGAGGCGACGGACGGGGTCGGTAATCGCACGGAGACGACACTGAATATTACGGTGAACGATGCATCAGCACCGGTGTTTGTGAGCCTCTCGCCCGGAGATGGCGGCTTCGCCGGGGATAGCCAAGAGGTCACGGCGTGTTTTACCGACGACTCCCCGTTGGAGCAGGTCGTGGTTATCATTGATGGACAAGAGACGGAGCTCACGGAGACGCCAGAGGGCACAGATGCCGCACTCCGCTGCCGCAGCGGAGTCGTCACTCTGAGCGAGCAAGGCGTGGTGAACGGCACCCTGCGCGCAGTCGATGATGCCGGTAATGAGACAAGCCAAGGCTTCACCTGGATTTGGGATGACACCCCCCCGACGGTACAGACCAGCTTTGTTCATCAGCCCAAAGCGGTCGGGTTTCCTGCGGTGGTGGCGGTCGACTCGGTGTATTACGTTCCGACGGCCACCCCGGTTGTACGCGTGGCCATCTCCGATGGTGAATCGGGCGCAACCAATCTGGCTCAAGTGCTTCAAAAAGCCGAGGGCAGCGTGGATTTCGCCGTCAGCCCGGTAGAGGCCACCCCCGGCACCTACGATCTCACGCTCGACCTGAGCGATGCGGGCGAAGGACCGGCCAGCCTCAAGCTCCACATCGCAGATAACGCCGGTAATCCGCTTGTAGATGCGGCAGGAAACCCCGCGCCCGTAGAGCTGCTCATCGCGGTGGATACGGCACCGCCCAGCTGCACCTTAGAGGGCGCCGGCAAAACCGAGCCCAAACACACCAACCAAGTTCAGTACCCGATGACGGGGCTCGCGCAGGATGGAGAATTCGGGGTGGGCGGTGTCACATTACGGGCCGAGCGCAATGGCATTGTAGTGGAGGATCTCATTAGCTCCGCATCGGCAGAGACTGGCGCTTATACCTTGGCTGTTCCGGTGGGAACCGCGGCTCCCGGCGGTACTGATGGCAACTGGAGCGTACAAGCGGTGTGCACCGACGCCCTCGGTAATGGCGCGGAGAGCGAGGTGCTGTCTCTATTGGTAGATACTGTGGCGCCGAGCTTGAGTTTTGAGCCTTGTACATTGAGTACCTTTAGTGGAGTTCTCGTAGGCGATGATAATGGGGCGATTCAATATGCTGAGGGGGAGCCAATACCTATCGGTCCCGTCTTGTGTGCGAGCACTGTGGGGACGTCTATTACCTACAGTTGCATTGCGGAAGGGACCATCCAACAGCCGATCGATTTTCTGCTATCCGGAGAGGACGGGGCTTTTCATGTAAAGGTGGAAGCGGTTGACTCGTATTTAGTCGCACCAACCGCACAATTTTATGCAGAGGCAACACAGGTCGGGGAGCCAGCGCAGCTATCCAAAGATGACTTCGAGTTGAGTGAATACCGCGCCATACTCCCAGTGGCGGCAATCGCCACTATGGGACTAGTTCCTGACTCCGTAATCATCACGGCCAGCGACAAAGCCGGCAATAGTTCCAGCTTCACCGTGCTCTTCGATGTAGAAATCCTCGCTGGTGTTATCGAGATGACTGACGTGGCATACCTCGGACCAGCAGGGCCAGACGCTTTCGGACTAGACCCGGAAGACACCCCATTGGCCCAGGTCTTCGATTGGGCAGCAGATAGCGATGGCACCTCATTGTCATTTTATGGCGGTTTACATATGCGCCGTATACGTATCGATAACCCGAGTCCGATGCCGATGGGTGTCAGCGTCGGTGTTACGGGCGACGCCGGATTGGTAGAGTTTTATAAACGCGCCCGGATCAAGCTGAATGCACAGGTAGGAGAGTTTGCCTGCGCCTTGGCATCCGAGGTTGCCTGCGCGGATACCTTTTGCGCCTCTTATGATGAAGACCTGACTGCAGAAACGGCCATCTGTGGGGACCCTAGTGGTTTTTCCAACTTCGCAACGTTTGACCTGCCAGGACTGGCGGATAATGTAATTTATGGCGCGTTTTTCGGCACATCCAATACCGCGCTGCTCACCGAAAAAATGCAGCCTGAAAATGGCCATTTCGTGATTCTGCCTGGCGGCTCGGTATGGCTCGCGCTGTATCTGGATTCGGAAAAACTGAATACAAGCGTTCTGCAAATACCCACATATTACGCCGAGATACCGACCTACCTGGCGCCAGGATTCGAGTATACGGATGGTCATAAAACGCAATGTAAAGAGACGGCCACACAACAATTTCCGTTTCCGCAGCAAGCCTGCGAAGTCGTGACCTACGCTGAGCCGATCATCTTAGATAAAGTCGTGCTCGAGTCTTATGAAGCCAAACTGGCAGTAACCACCAAGCTGCTGAAGCCCGATGGTTCATCGCCTTTAGCGAAAACTGCCGTGACATCGTATGAATTGCCAGTCGCTATGGCGGCTGAATGGACTTACGACACTTCCAATATCCAGTTTTTCCCCCTTGATTGAGGTTTTTTGATGCGACACCCGATACTTTGGATGACAGCTAGTGCGCTACTGGCGTTTGCATGCACGGAGACTGGACAGGCGATAGCCGATGCGGTCGCAGATGCCATTGCTGCACGGGATGTCTCCTATGATGATTCAGCGAGCAAACTTGGGCAGACGGATGTGCAAGGGGCGTTGGAGGCGATGAACGCGCGGCTTGCCGCTTTGGAAGCAGACAATTCGGCTCTGCAGGAGCGCCTATCGGTCGTTGAAACCGAGTTGGCGGCTATCCAAGGTGTTTCGGCTCAAATAGATACCTTGAGCACCGCGTCAACCGCACAAAACGATTCGATCGCCGCCATCAATACCGACATGGAGATATTGGAATCGGCTGTGCAGAACCCGGTCTGCCCCGAGGATATGGTGAACTCTAAAATTGGATGTGTCGATCTGGAGCCCGTGGGATCATATGGCTTCGCTACTGCTCAGGATTATTGTCGCAGCCTTGGCCGCCGACTGTGTTCAGAATCAGAAATGTGGGCTGGTTGCGAAGCTGCCGGAGGAGATAACTTCAATATCGGGGCGAACGAGTGGGTCGATGATTGGGTCTCAACGCAAGCGCTAATCACGGATACTCCTCCACCCGCGGGTAGCTACATCGTGGAACATGCAAGCATTCAATGGGAAGGTGAGTCATGTATTGTCGCTAATACATCCATTGCACTCGGACTCGTGACCGAAGCCCTCGTGCGCTGCTGCGCCCCGCATCGGATCGTCATCCCGAGCGATGACGACCCAACGCCGGAGCCTGGGCAGTAGGCTACACGTATCCAGTTTTTCCCCCTTGATTGAGGTTTTTTGATG
>PKDL01000559.1 GCA_002863065.1 Pseudomonadota bacterium | reverse complement strand
CACGGCTTTCACACCGTAATAAGCCAACCGTTCGACCATCTCCATGCCACCGACGACCCAGAATACGTAGCTTAGACTACCGAGTGCTGCGACTAAGCCGAGTTGTTTGACGTCCTGCAATCCGTGCAAGTCATCGCTTTTCTGATTGGCCACTTCCACCTCCTAATCTTGTACCGCGGGCGGACACTAAGCCGCATATGCAGACGGTTCAAGTACTCAGGGATGGAATTATCACTGGTTCCATATGTGGAAAGGCGCGAATGTAGAGCAGATTCTGGAGCCAGGAGGCGGTCTAGAGTCCACGACGCCATTCCGGCCGTAGGAGTGCTTCATCTCGGGTATCTAGGACCTGTTCTATCAACCGAAGCATTTGTGCTTGGTCGTGCGGAAATGTCCCTCGAATAGGTAGATAGTTGCTGGCATGATTCGCACTGAACCGGCAGCTTGTGAATTTTGAGTCTCGTACCAATACCCGCAGCTCCTCCAGCATTCCCCAGCGATCTGGCAGCACGAATGCACCAGAAGACTGCATGTCCGAAAGCGGGGTGTTTGGGACGACTGTGGTGGTGAGTGCGCCGACATACGGTGGATCAATGCGGCTCAAAAGCTTCGCAGTATCGGCGGAGTGTGCATCGCTCAGGTTTGTTCCACCAATCCCTAGGAGCACAATAACGGAGTGGGTTATTCCGGCGGCACGTAATCTGTCCGCGGTTTCAATGACATCCTGTGCATTTGCCCCTTTATCGATACGCATCATAACGTCATTGTTACCGGTTTCTACGCCGTGATAGACGATTCCAAGTCCGGCCTCTTTCAATGCGCTTAATTCAGCCGCAGTCTTTCGAAGAACGCTTCGAGTGTCGCCATAGGTACCTACCCGTGTTACCCAGGGAAGAGCTTCTCGGATTTCGCCCAGGATAGTGAGCAGCTTGTTGGTAGAAAGAATCAACGCGTCGCCGTCGCATAGGAAAACGCGGTTGAACTGAGGGCCAATGGATGCAGCCTCTTTGATGTCGCTACGGATCTGGTCGAAAGGCTTCGGTCGAAACTGCTTGTCGCGGTACATATCACAGTACGCGCATCGGTTATGGCTACAACCCACTGTGACCTGGAGCAGCAAGCTATGTGCCTCACTAGGAGGGCGGAACATGCGTCCGATATAATCCATGGTTCAGCGCTCCTTGACTGCGGCGTTGCTCACCATGTGGTGCTAACGCGACTGGTAACGTTTGTGCAAGGCGTATCCTCTCAGCTACTTGACTAAAAGGCGTGAAACTTGGACCCGCGATAGGTCATCTGAGAGAGGGTGATGTATGGATCTGACTAAGGTCACGAGAGGTATTGCGCCCATGACGTCAAATCAACCCACACGCTGGGATATAGTAAAGCTATACGGCGTGGATCATTCTCCTTGGGTTCAAGGCATCCGCCTAGCCCTTTCGTATTATGGTGTACCGTGTCGTACGACGAGCCTACCCGTAAATTGGCGTTGGTGGTTTTCACAAGGGGTGACTTTTCCTGTGCTGCAGCCGGATGGACAAGCTCCGATCGTGGACTCCTTCGCCATGTACCGAGCGCTTGAGATACAGGGCTTTTCACTTGGTCTCGATGGCGTACTCGACACGGATCTTCTTGAGGCGCAATCGGCTATGGAATCCATGTTTTCGAATTATGCCTTGGGGCGGAGTGGTCCGGGTAAGCGCTGGGCATTTATCCGGGGCTGGAGCAATATGCGTGAGCGGCCCATGCACTTCGGTGGATCCGTCGCCCGTGCATTTTTGGCGCACTATTTCTTTTGCCTGATCGGACTCGGTCGGACGATACGGGGTCAGAAAGGTCGGTACGTATACGATTTGGACAAGTTCGAACGCGACATTGTGCGATGGGACAGGCTGCTGCAGAACCAAGAGTGGGTCACTGGCCGAGCAATCGGTGCATTGGACTTCGCCTTGATGGGGCATATGCAGTGTATGATGACGGGCTTGACCGATGAGCTGATACCTATTTTGCGTCGGCAAAGTGCACTCATGGAATGGGTCGGCCGGATGTGTGCCGCGCTCCCCGATTATGAGCCGATGTACGCCCGGCGCCTTATCGAAGATACATGGCATCAAACCACCGGGGGCGGACTAGATCGAGGTGTATTCTGGCTTACCTGGTTCGGCTGCATTGCGGCGTGGCCTGTGACGTTGCCTTTCCTTCTATATTGCTTCGTGAGGCGAGCATACAATCCTGCGCATTCAGGCGCAGTGTCACGACGCCTCCGCCGCGGCCCCCCTCCGTTGTAAAGAAGTAGGGCCTAGAGTCACTCGAATGGTTCAGATAGTGTCTCTACCGCACCTGCTTCATTCCATCTATTTGCTGTTGGATAGTGGCAATATCTTCATGAAGTTGCTGAATCTGGCGCAGATTGCTTTCCTGGTCCTGATGTAGTTCATCGGCATATTTTGCGAGCTGAGCCACCAGGCTTGGGGTCGAGCCAGCTGTATGGCTGAGACTGCCTTGTACTCGTATTGCAGTGGTATCTATACGCGCATTTACAGCGGCCATATTGAGTGTCTCTAGAACGGCGTTGTTTTTGTCGTATTCGAGTTGATGATTCGCTTCATACGCTCGGTGGAGCGCTTCACGAAACTCGAATTGACGTTGTTCCAGACGAGCCAGTTCCGGTTGAGAGTCATCATATGTTGGCTGCAGATAGAAACGATGAACTGTGGGAGGGTCTATGTCTGCCAGATCTGCGAAGTGAACCATCGAAGTATGGGCAGTGTTTGGTTCACTCAGCAGGCGCGCTGCCTCCGGCGCTTCTAGCGCATGTGCCAGTCGTTGTCCCCCTCCAGCGAACCGGCCGATCAATTCTGATTGATTCGTGAAGACTAAGGTCGTGCCTTCAACAAAGACTTCCACTGAGTCACTATGGCGGCTGTTATAGGTGATGCCTCCAGTGGCGTCATTGTGAGAAGTGAGTTCTCCCAGCTGGCCCAATGAGCCGAGTATCGTCAGGGCACGCTTGGCTTCTTGTGGCTTGTTGAGTCCCAAGGTCAAGGTTACCGCATGCTCTGAGGTTTCCACACCCTGTGCAAACCGAGTCCATGACACCCCGAATTCTCCATCGAACACGTCGTATATATCTCCACTTAGGTCCGCGGTCGTCTTTGCAAAGGCTAGTGCACGCTGGAGGTCATCTTCGGCGCCCATCGCTGCCGCTATAAGCTCGATAAGCTCGCGAAGGGTCGCCATCTGAAGTTGGCTTTCGAAAAGGACTCCTGGTGTGGTGTCTAGTGCTCTCTGAAGCGCCGATATGCCCTGCCGATTTTGCAAGAGTCGCTGAACTAAAGAATCGGGTTCCGTCAAGACACTCAAATCACCTGAGATAATGTCCTTGTCGAGTTGTATTCCCCCGATAACGCCTTGGATGCTGCCTAAAAGGCTGTCTACCAGCGTACGTTGGTGTTCTTGTGTCCGTAGCCGAGCTAGTTCGCTCTCGCTTAGCTCCTGATGATTCGCCAAGTTGATATCGGCGCGGGAGTTGACTGCATACCGAATACTGGCGTGGATCGCTGGCACGTTGACGAAACCCCAGGCCGATGCTTCTGTCAGTTCGTTTTGTGCATGGAGCCATGCATCTGTGGAGCTCAGCCCACTGCCCGGTTCTTGGTAAGCAATCTGTGCGGCAACAGTATCGATGGTCGTTTGCCAACCGAGAGACACGAGTAAGAAGAGATGATCACGGTGAAGCAGCATGGCTACATCTTTCGACTTTTCTAGGTATAGGAGCTGAGCGTCGCCAAGACTTTCCGGTACAAAGGTCCCGACGCTGCTTTCTACGACCGGAATAAGTACATCCCTCAGTCGCTCTTGGTCGTGTATGCGCCAGGTGAAGACTGCGGTAGGGGTGTCTGTCTGTCCAGCAAACGCGAGAGATACGGGAGCGCTTGCGTCTAATCCAATGTTCTCAATCGTGAGGAAATCATCAACGGTTAATCCGATTTGCACGAGGTC
>PKDL01000072.1 GCA_002863065.1 Pseudomonadota bacterium | reverse complement strand
GGGTACACGTGGGCGAAAAGCCTATCGAAAATCCTCCTAATGTGGGTAGGTTTCTTAGGCGCATCCCTCGCCACCTACGAGAACCGAAACGTCCAGGTGGATTTCGTACGTAAGAATGTACCTGCCCCCTGGCTACGCACTTATGAAGCAATCGGCTCGACTATCACGGGGCTATTCACCATTGTGCTCGCGTTTTTGGCGTACCACACGATTACCTTCAGTGCGCAGAACTCTGGGACGCTACCTTCACTGGATCTCCCCGAGTACATTATTCCACTGCCAATTGGACTTGGCTTTGTGATCATCGCAGTCCGCTACTTCATACGTGCTGCGCGGCTGATACGGGGAGTAGAGACGCTGCCCCTAGAAGGACAGCCCAGCTCATCGCGTACCTTCTTTATAATTTGTGGAGTCCTAGCAGCAATTGCCACCGTGGCGCTGATCGGCCTCGGACCATCGGCCTGGCTCGTCCTAACACTGTTGCTGATGCTACTGACCGGGGCGCCGCTCTTCGTACTTATCGGTGCAGTTGCCCTCGCTTGCTTCGCTATTTGGCCAGAACCCGCCAACTACCTCGACAACGTCGAAGTCTTTAACCAGAACTTCAACCTCATGGAGCGAATGCGGGAGCTTGCAGATCAAGAATCATTAATCGCGATCCCGTTCTTTATGATCGCAGGAGCCATCATGTCTCGTGGTGCGATCGCACGACAACTCGTGGAATGCGCAGCTGCCGCTTTCGGGTGGTTGCCGGGTGGCCTGGCCATTAGCGCGGTCGCCGCATGCATGTTTTTCGCTGCCATCTCGGGTTCGTCACCAGTAACGGTCATCACCATCGGGGCCATCATGCTACCCGCGCTAAAGAAAGCTGGGTATCCGGAGCAATTCTCACTGGGATTAGTCACTTCCGCAGGGTCTCTGGGAATTATTATTCCCCCGTCCATCCCCATGATCATCTACGCGATCTTCGCCACCCTGAACGGTACTCCAGTCGACATCAAAGACCTATTCATCGCCGGAGTGGGACCCGGCCTCGTTATCGGTGCCTCGCTCGCTGTTATCTGTATCGCACGCGGCATATCGATCCCGAGGGAACCGTTCTCACTCACCCGCCTACTCTCCTCACTGCGAGACGGCTTTTGGGCATTGTTTCTTCCCGCCTTTATTCTCATTGGAATCTACTTCGGTATTTTCAATGCGATCGAGGCGTCCGCCATTGCGGTCATTCTGGCGCTGCTCATCGAGTTATTTATTCATCGCGAACTTCAGCTACCAGACCTCCCAGCAGTTCTGTCTGACTCAGCAGCACTGATGGGGTCAATACTGGTGATCATCAGTGTCGCGTTGGGACTCTCTGAGTTTCTCACCACACGGCAGGTCCCCGATCAGGTGGTAAACTGGCTTGCATCCTACGAGCTAACACCCGTGGGATTTGTCATGCTGCTAAATGTCATGCTCATCATCGTCGGGTGTATGATGGATATCATCAGTGCATTGATACTCTTCGTGCCGCTGATCATTCCGCTGGCGAACCAACTTGGCATTGACCCCATCCACCTGGGCCTTATCTTTATCGTCAACCTTGAGATCGGTTATCTCACGCCACCGCTCGGATTAAACCTGTTTGTCGCTTCCGGATTCTTCCAAAAACCGTTCGGCCAAGTCATGAAGAGTGTGCTGCCGTTTATTGGAGCCCTTGTTGTGTCCCTTGCACTGATCACCGCGTTCCCAACGATAAGCTTGGGGCTAGTCAATGCGATGCATGACCGACCTATAGTCACCGAGTTTCCATCAGGACGATCACTCAAGCCGACTGGAAAGGCGCAAATCGATGCCGCACCATCGAGCTATTTGGAGGCCAGTGCAGAGGAACCCGAAGAGAAGAAAAAAGAAGCAACTCTCGTTCAACTCACAAACCAAAGCCGCGTATCGGAAGTGGAAGGTACAGGCGATTTGGTCGATTTTGACGCATACGGCGTGCGTGCATTCCGGATAGAGGAAGCTGGCGTGCAAAAAACCGTTGTAGTCATTACTTCTGAAACCGAGAATTGCGAAGACGAGGCGGATGCTGAAGACGAATGGTACCTACGCATCGCACTGCCGACCGCCGCGAAAAAGGGCGGTACGTTTTCCGTTGGTACCGACGTGATAGCAGAGCTCATCACGTTAGAAGATGGTGAAGAGACAGAGCGCCAGACAGCTACTGCCGGCAACGTCCTCATCATCGACCCGGAGCTTCCGAAATCACCGTCTAACTCCAAAGGCCCCGGCGTCACCGAAGGGCTGTTTGGTGCGTTTGAGTTCAAGTTTGATGCCGAAACACTCAACGGCAAGTTTGTCCCAGAGCCATGTGCCGATGGCACGTTGGTCTACAAATAAGAGAGAGGCACTCTAGATAGAGCGCTTATTGCTCAAAATCGGGTCCCAAATATACCGTGGAATTCCCTTTCTGGACCTCACCACTCCAGTGCTCCTATCATACGCCAAATCGTACGGTGGTGATTTTGGGTTAATGCATACGGTATTCTATTCGAAAGTCACACCGACAGACTCTGCGTGCTCGACACACTCGGGAGAACGATATGAAGCGATTGGCATTTCTGCTGCTGCTGTCCATCAGCTCGATACCGGCTCTGGCCGCCGCACAAGATACGTGTAACGACTCTCACACAGAAGACGTTGGCTGCTTCAAACGTTTCGATATCAAAGGTTTCTACTACGCAGTAGGACAGACACTCACGGTCAAACAAGGCAAGCAGGCAATAGCGCTACTCAATACCAATGAAGTCAGCGTGATCGACGATGGCACGGCCATTCCCAGTAGTGCGACCGTAACGAACGCATACTTGTACTGGTCTGGTTCACGAGAGCAACCAGATACGGCCGTAGAATTGCAAGGCCCCGGGTTTGGCTTCCAAGTCGTTACTGCGGACAAATGTTACGTCGATGACGACAATCGTAAAGGCAGCCTCTCCAAAAACTTCTACACGTGCCGAGCAGACATCACCGCAACCATTGCTGCGATGAACTCCGCCTACGGAGAGTGGTCAGTGCGTGGTGCAGATGCGCTAATACTTCCAGACGGGACGCCGTGCAGCACCACCAAAGAATGCTACGAAGCAGCAAGCCTAGCATCCGGTAAAACCTACACGTCATGCACGTTGGATGGGGTCGAAATCTGTGCATGCCAGTCTGACGGCCAATGTAGTTTTGGGCAGGCAACAATAGGCCATGCCTCTTTTGCACTCGTCTTCATCTATGAAGACGGTGATCAAACGCGTTCAGTCTTCGTTTACGACGGTATGAAGGCATTCATCAATCAGACGCGGAAGTTTGACCTTCAAAACGTCAAAACGCCCCCCAATCTGAACAACAGCGGACGACTTACGTACTACGTGGTGGAAGGAGACGATGACAATCGAACTCCAGGACTCGGACAACCAGCCGACCTACCAATAGCGACTCCCGAAAACCCGGGGGAAAAGGTTACTTTGCGGTGGGGTGACGATAAGGCACTGGGAGAGGAGCAAGAACTCTTCAGCCTTGAAAATCCGCTTTGGGACGACCCATTCAACGGTACGACCGGGGCCGGCGTCGATATCGAAAGCTACGACCTGGAAGTTCCAGCGAATAGAACCCGAGCCGAATTGGCTGTAAGCACCCCAAATCTAGAATCGATCAATGTCTATCCGGACGAGGTGTGTACCGATCCTGAACTGAATAACTTCTGTGCGCAGTATCACATCTGTGATTGCCTAGAAGCGGATGCGGCCACAAACACCTGTGTCGAATACGGTTGTGTGGATCAACGTTCAACCGATGGGATCGGTCTCGCCTTCGTCGTTCTCGGCTTCGACGTCTTTGCTCCCACGATGGTCGAAACCAAGAAGGTTGCCCTGCTGACGGCGCCCGGAACGGACTCAAACTTTAACGGAGACACCAACGGCGACGGGAAGTTATCACCCGGCGAAAACGTACTATTCAAAATGACCTCAAAAAATCA
>PKDL01000073.1 GCA_002863065.1 Pseudomonadota bacterium | reverse complement strand
TGGGAGCATCATTGCATGGACGCCTGCGTCGGTGCGCGAAGATGCATGCGCTCGAACAGGTGCTGCAGTGATTCGCTCTAAAACAGTTTCTAGCTCGCCCTGTACCGTGCGCAAGTCATTCTGAAGTTGCCAGCCATGGAAGCCAGCTCCGTCGAATTCGACGTGGAGCAGCACTCGCCGTTTCAGAACTCGAACTCCAGCCCGAAAAATACGTTATGTCCTCCCCAACTGAAGGAATCTGAATCTCCGAAATCGTTGATCCAACCATAATTATATTCTGCGAATAGGTACGTGTTGTTGACCCCGGCATCGGCATCGAACTCGCTTGCCATACGTTTGCTTAGTGAGTCGAGCTGAAATTTGAGGCCTGCAGAGACGTGCACTCCAAATGTCCCACCATCAGAGCGTCCATCACCGACGCGGGAGAGCCCCCCGCTGCCGTTGGTAATAATCCAGATGACATAATCCATTCCGCCTTCGACGTATGGCACCAGCGGCACGTCGTATTCAGTCATCAGATAATCAAAGTGGTATCCAAGGTTTACGGCCATAGGTATGAGTTGTAATCGTGTGTCATCGGAGGTTTGCTCTCCAGTACTTGGGTCCAGCCCCTTACCGGATATGGTGCCGTAGCCGATCTCACCACCTAGTGTGATAACGCCGACTCCTTGGTATACCTCGTAGTCGTATGCGAGCTTCACCACAAACATCGACTCGTCCCCAAAGACTGCATCGTATGCTGATTTACCCGCGCCGATCTCCGGCGAGTATGGCGACATCTTTATTTCGAGCTTTTGACTTTTCGGTGATTCAGTCACGTCATTGTACAGTTGCGCCTCGGCGGAGGAAAAGCAGACTGAGAGCACACTGATTGCTAATACGATTCGTATCCACGGATGGTTCATTCACTCTCTCCTATGGACCGAGTTCGCGGTACAGCGACAAGTAGGATGGTGAGCGCAGAGAGCAGCAGCCAGGCAAAGCTACTTGAATTGACCGATATAGTCGTTGCGCAGCCGTACCCTCCCAGGTCGCGTCCGCCGGCCGCTCGGTATTCTTCGTAGAAATCATTCACTGCGATAGGTATCCCCTCAGCGAATACGGCTCCGTCGCATAGCGTACTCACATTTCCAGCTGCATCTTCGCTAAGTATCGCTACGAGATAATTCGTCCCGTTCGTAAGCCCCTCGATCCGTGTGTTTGTTTGCTCGGTTGTGGTGCATGAAATCGTCCCATCGAGAACATCGTTGATGGTGAAAGACGACTCAGCTACGCATGCTCGATAACGCTCGGCGGTATCTACGCTGCCCCAGCTGACTTCGAGCGCCTGTTCGCCTGGTGTAGCACTCGCGTCTGATACCCCGGTCGGCGCCGTATAATCTCGGTTGAGCTCGATGGTTTCGCTTTCGAACGAATCTCCATACTCAACGATCAAATACACGCGAGCATCACCCGCTACGCTACAATCCGACAGCAGCTGGTTTGTGACTACTTCGAATGTGAACGATGCCCAGGTCTCTCCATTATCGATGGGGTCTTCATTCTGGACAACCTCAACGCAGTTTTCCGATACCTCTGGTAGGCCAGTGGTGTTGACCGTGCAACTGCCAACAAAGACATTATAGTTTTCTGCATATTGCGTGGTGCCGAATCCGGTGGAGTCAACGCGTGCCTCGTCGACTCCTACGGAAAAGCGAAAGTATGATGCGGTTGCATCGGCTTTACCCGGGGCCATAGATTCCGTATCCGTCCCATCGGTGGTTTCACTGTCCGTCCCATCGGTGGTTTCACTGTCCGTCCCATCGGTCGTGTCTGCACCGTCGGTTATTTCAGAGTCCGTCCCATCGGTGGTTTCACTGTCCGTGCCATCGGTCGTGTCTGCACCGTCGGTGGTTTCAGAGTCCGTCCCATCGGTGGTTTCACTGTCTATCCCATCGGTAGTGTTCGTATCCGTGCCATCGGTCGTGTCTGCACCATCGGCACTGTCCACCGCTGTGCTTCCGTCGGAGGAATCCGTGGCATCTGTCGCATCGTCACTATCGGATGTAGTCGTGGCGTCGGCAGTATCCTCACCATCCGTATCAGTGGTGGCGTCGGTCGTATCCTCGCCATCACTGGTGTCGCTGTTGGTAGTGTCGTCTGTGCCATCAGTGGTGTCTCCACTGTCCGTGGTAGAGGATAATGCGCACAGATCTGGGCGAGTCTCCTCTCTAAACGAGTAGCAATCTTCGAGGCTTACGTATCGCTCTTCATCTTCGGTTGGGTTGAGTTTGTCGGTCTCCCCAAGGATGGAGTGATAAATGGTGGTTAGAGTGAATCCCGGAAGCTCGGCACCTGCGGTAGAGGGACCGATAACGAGAACGAATAACAACAGCCGTGATAAAAAGCGCACTCTGATTTTATTAGCAAAGGGTGTTCCAGCTCGGAAACCAGTTGCATGGGACCGGTTTATCGGCGCTGGTTGGGCATAGCGTGTCAAATCGACTCCGAGGTTCGTGTAAGGCGTGTCATTTCGTCAACTAGTGCGAGAGTCCAAAGACCTCAGCAGATACGAACGGTTTCTCGTGAAGTGTAGCAATGCGCTTTCCGTGGTCAAGTTGTCCGTATCATCCGCACCTATCCGTTAGAAGGCATCCTGAAGCACGATCTCTCTAGCGACGTCGCATACCGCGTGAGCGACGCATTGCACTTCGTCGACTGCTGCTATCGCCTGGACCTGAGAATGACTAAGAGACTGTGTCTGTATGCGGATCGAGGAATCACCAACCACATCTGCCGGTTCGACGGAATCGTAGCTTTCCAGACCATGTTGGGCGGAGATACGTTTTTCAGTGTTCTCGATACTTAAGGACCCATCTGCTGTAGCGGTGATCGTCAGAATTGTGCCACCGAATACTGGCACAAGTAATGACGTAACGTGCACGGGTACATCAATGAGTGCCTCGATACCTGTAATTGGTCGGCCAGGTAGTACGTTGAATGCGAGACGACCCCCGAGTATATCGGTAGGAAGTGCTTCATGATTGAACAAGGCGCGCGATTGCGCATATAGCTCTTCCAAGGCGCGGGGACCAAGCTGGCTGGCCGGTTGAAGTACCGTCGCGGATACGGACTGGATACATCCTATCGCTCGCACGACACGGGCGAGGGCAATGCTCGGTCCATCCGGGACATAAATTAGGCCGCGATGCTCATCGATCATGTCCCGGTTCAGCAGGGGATCAATGACGGGTGCTTCTGAGTCTTGGTGTGATTCTGCTACCGCGACCGATATCGCTCCAGCATCTACCTCGGCAGCACCGCCCAATAATGCGATATCCACGCCATCAAAGTTGTCCGGGGTAAAGGGTTGGATGTGAATATCCTTGTCCCCAAACCGAACAAATGAATCGTCGGATTCGCCAAAAAGTCGTAGCTCGGAGAACCAGGGAGTCTCCAGTTCACGGAGGACCTCAATAATTTCGCGTCCGATAACCGTGTTAGCTTGCATAATTGCAATGGTGATATCGCTCATTCGGCGGAGAGTAGCGATGTGGACGCCAGCCGTCGAGCATCATCATGCACATATCTTGGGCTCACGAATCCCAACGGGTGCGCACCGTGGCTGTCCGCTGCGACCTGGCTGAGGACGCAGCGTAAAACGGGTTTCCGAACCGTGTTGTTGAGCCGCTAAAACGTGATGGTGTTATCTGGCTGAAACGTTACGTAAATAAGTCGCGATTCCATCCAGCAGGTCGCCTTGACACCCCTTCTGCCATCCCTGAGAATTCGGGAGCTAATTGGGTTCACATGTAGGCTATTGACCGTGACAGACCGGTCTGGAATTTACACCCTTCAATGCGAGGTATGACGTGCCGATGTTCACCGTGACCATTCTAGAAAAAGGCGGTACTGAGCGCCGACTTACCTTTGACAAAGAGGAAGTCAGCATTGGGCGGATTAGTGGGAACGACATCATTCTGCCGAAGGGAAACATATCCAAGCGGCACGCCCGAATTGTCGT
>PKDL01000407.1 GCA_002863065.1 Pseudomonadota bacterium | reverse complement strand
ATTTTCGCGAGACACATTGATGAGCCTTCGACGTAGTCTCTGCGGCGTAGTGGAGAGGTAATCCAGTCCAATGCGCGACTCCGTCCCAGTACGTTTCTGATATCGAAAGAGGACTCCCTTCCCGTCGTCTCTAAACCCAAAACAATCAGAACTCTGAACCAAACCGCCCTCTTCCAAGAGGACTGGCGTCACTTCAAATGAGTTCCGCAAGGCAGCGATAGGCTCTCTGTCATTCGGCTTTAGCCTAGACTTTACCGTACTACCACTTCCTGCCGCCGAAGCTTCCACCTTCGCTTCTTGTCCCGAAGCAGAATCACTCGTTCTGGAATTTGTACGACTCACAGGTTTTTGTGCTGCAGCGTCTTGGGGCGTCCCTTGGGTCAAGTCCGTAAGCGAAATAAGCCGTGGGCGTGGCGGAGTTTCGCTCAATTCCGACCAATCAGTCGTAAGTAGAAGCACAGCAGCGTCGGGATGCAAAAACACCCCCGTAAGAACCTCAGGACCACTGGTCTCAGAGACCTGTAATCGGCCTACTACACGTGTCGACTGGTCCCTTCGATGCAAAACCAGTTCGTCGCCGTGCACTCGTAACCTCACATCTTCGACTCCATGCTTTACGTAATAGGTATCGCCTTGCTGCTTCGCTGCAACACATCCAACAGGACGCATCCATTTCAATTGCGTTCTCACGGTCTCCAGCCGAAGGCGCCAAAACCGAGGGGCATAGGATTGCTCCACATCCACGATACGACTGCGGCGCGGATATGGATCGTCAGTGACGTATTCTAGTCCAACCCTCTCTTCTGTCCCAGCCAGTCGACGGTATCTCACGAGAGCACCCTTGCCGTTGTCACGGAATCCGAAACACGCGACATCTGAAACCAGTCCATCACGCACTAAAGGCAGCGGAGTGACTGTAAAAACCTCAGACGTGCCCGCCGACTCTGGAGACAAACCCTGCCCCTCCGTCGTGGCCTTAGTCCCCGTGCGCTCTGTCCCTAATTCTCCAATATCGCTCGGTTCCGTCCGTTGTGACAGCGTCTGATCAGCACCAGTGCCATCAGGCGGAACGGCTGCCGTTACACCTGGGTCTCCCGGCGCGGGAACAGGGTCTACCGGAGTCTCAGATGTTGCCTTGTTTGGCTCGAGCTCCAGCTGCGTCGATTCTACTTTCGTGTTTGAATCAATAGCGTTCATAGATTCCGATGGACCGCGACGTACCGCGAATACCGCTGCAGGATCCGCTACGTCTGGAACCACCACGGCAACACCATCGTTTGGCGCATCGCCGGATGTTGAAGGGTCTACGAGCGGTATCTCTCCTGCTCCCTTACGGCCCTTGGGATTCGTCGCGATCGACCGAACAGTGGCTAAAGTATCTTCATCGGAAATGTCTTTCGGCTTTTCCGGCGAGCACGCACTCCCGTTGCCGAAGACACACCACACGACCAGCGAAAGAAAAACTCGTTGAGCCTTCCCAGCGTGCACAACACCATGTTCCCGCCAGTACCACACGGAAATCACACCTTTCGAAATATATCCATTGTCCTTCCGATAGGGATTATCGTAACAGAGCTTGCCAATTCATACCGCATTCCTACCCCCATCTGATGTCCAACTTCACATGCTCTTATCATCGGGATTCGATATCCCGCAGGCGGTCATCTAACTTCTGAAGCCGCTCATCGAGGTCATCTACTCGCTCCTGCATCTTCTCCTCCCGCACAGAACTGGAGGCTTTATGAATGACCTTGATGGCTTCAAGCGTCTTGCGGCGCATCGTTCGGGTTGCACTACGCTCGGCAAATGACCGCAGGGCCTGAAGGCTCCCTTGATGTTTCAGCGTCCGCAGCCCATCGACAGCTCCCATCGCCACCATGCGCATAGGATCAGCCAATAACGTCTTCAGGTGTTCGACTATTTCATCGGCAAATTTTGGATAGTTTTTTCCGAATCTCCCCAACTCACGCGCAGCCGCCCTCCGGAGCAAGTGGGGTTGTCCCCAAACGGTGGCCCCCTGCAAACTGTTCTTCGCCTTAGTTCCGCCCCGTTGAGTCAAAACCCCCAAGGCTGCTATTGCTACCACCTCGCGATGACTTCGTACCTTTAGGGCGCGACGCGCCATGGCTAAAGTGTCTCGGGCCCCTGTTGCCGCATAAGCGGTAAGGGCTGCGGCTGATACCTTGTAACTGTCATCCTTTCCAAATGCGCGTTTCAAAGCAGACGCCACTTCTCCGTCATTGTACTCACCGAGCGCTGCTGCAACTGCCGCACGGACACGAGAATTGTGTTCTTCCTTGAGATGTCGAAGCAATATCCCCCGGGTAGACACGTCCGCTCCATATGCCAACCGGCCCGCCGCTTGCTTCCTCACCGTGTAGTGCTCCTTGTCGTTGGCGATGACCGTCAAGAGTGCAGCGCGAACTATTTCCCTCTCGCCCATTTCGGTATACATACCGCTCTCGTCGACAGCCCAACGTCGGCTCACCGCCGACGATCCGTTCTGCATCTGATACGCAAGTTCCTGGGCCGACTTTTCGAAGAACCGTTCCATCAGAATATGGCGCCGAGGGTCTGCCTCCACGCAATCAGGAGCTGTTGAAAAGGGCAATGAGACCGTCTGATTCTTCCGATGAATCCGCACTCGATGATGCGAAACGTTATCCCCAACATGAACTGTAATTGGGAGCGTGAAATGGTACGCCTCTCCATCCTGTGTCTGCTCAATGTCCAACGACAGCATGTTTTGCGTCGCATTCCAACGCCAGTCAAAGCTGACCTTAGGATGACCCGCACGATGAATCCACTGAGCGAAGAAGCTGCCCAAGCTGAGACCGCTAACTGCCTCCATCGCACGCCGTAGGTCGTGTGCCTCGACTAATGAATCCGCATAATCTGCTACATACTTTTGTACTCCTCGTCGGAACACATCGGCTCCCATCTCCTCGCGCATCATATGCATCACTGCAGCTGCTTTTCCGTAGGTATGACCGTCAAAGAGGTCGTCGGGGTGCCCAAACTTACGCTCGTGGATTGGCCGCCAATACGATGAGTGCAAGTACCAACCCATACTCTGGACCCGGTCGACATCAAATTCATCTCTGCTGCGCGTCGCCTCGAAGTACAGACTCTCAAAGTACGTAGCAAACCCCTCATTCAGCCACAGAGCCGTCCAATCATTGCAAGTAATCAGGTCACCAAACCATTGATGGGCAAGTTCATGCATAATCAACCCATCCGAGGACCAATCGCCTTCCGCCCGTGCGTCATGGATTGTGTGCTCCGTTAGCGTAGTAGCGGTCGTGTTTTCCATGCCGCCCCATAAAAAATCCGTCACGACGATTTGCGCATATTTTCCGTAGGGGTAATTCCGTCCAGTGTACTTCTCCAAAAAATCCAGCATCTGGTGCATTTGGTCGAACGACCGCGAGAAGTTTTCGAGGTGGGGTTCACGTACATATAACGGGAGCTTCACTCGACTCTTGTAGGTGCCCAGATCCTGCTCTACGAACTTACCGATAACTAAAGTTACCAGGTAGTTGACATGCCGCTTGTCCATTTTCCAATGACAGATGCGCCGTTGTCCTTCGACTTTATCGTCAACCAATCGACCATTGCTCAACGCAGTCAACGCTTTTGGAATAGAAACTCGCACCTCAGTAGTGAATCGGTCGTTCGGATAATCCCATCCCGGAAACCAAAACCGATTATCTTGAGCTTCACCTTGCGTCCAAGCTTGCACGGTCCGCGTAGGATATTTGGGGTCCGCGGAAACGAAATACATGCCACGCTGTGGCTTCGCCTGATACCGCACGCTTAGTCGGACCTTTCGCCCCGCACTGGATGCTGGAACGGATATCAGGATCCGCTCACCGCGCCTCCGCCAAGCCACCGAAAGTCCTTCATACACCACACTGGAGATCGTCATTGGCCCAGCGAGTAAGACTACCTCCGATGTATCCCGTAAAATGGTAGCATCTAGGGTAACCTCGCCGGCTACCTTCCCAAGGCTAGG
>PKDL01000235.1 GCA_002863065.1 Pseudomonadota bacterium | reverse complement strand
GGAAGTTGTACGTAGGGCCCCCGGCAGAGAGTTTACCGTTGACTATCTGGGCATTGTCTATGTTTACGAGGGGCTCACAGTCATCGTCTAGAGTCGCGCTGTCTACAAGAAAGGAGCAGCCAGGAAGCTGGACATTGCATCCGGACCCATCAGTACGGCCTGCGTAGAGTCGTATGTCGAACGGGCTGCCATTAAGTGTTGGGTTTACGAGTTCTAGCAACAATACGAGCGCGCCACTATCTAGCTCGTCTTGCAAGGTTGGGTTGAGCAGTCCTGCCAGTCCTGCAAGTGAGTTGTCGATTCCATTGCTACAGGGCTGCGGCGAGCAGGTGCTCATATTCTGATCTACGTTCAGTCCCATCCCATTTCCCAATAACTGCAAGCTTGTTGCCTTTGCGGCAGTGGTTGAGAATGCTGGTGCACATTGACACTCACTGGCATCTCCAATGCATTCACCGGCGATGCATGTATCGTCGGTTGTACAGCTGATGCCATCGTCACATGCACCTAAGTTAGCCGTGTTCTGGCAGCCTGCTGCCGGGTCACAGGAATCTAATGTGCAGGGGTTCCCGTCGTTACAACTCGCGGTATTGCCGGATTCACAGGCGCCATTCACACAGAAGTCACCCACTGTGAAGGGATCTCCATCGGAACAGGGTAAGGTCGCCACTGTATTCTGACAGGCGAATGTACTGCTATCGCAGTCGTCGAGAGTGCACGGATCGCCGTCATCGCACAGGCTGACCGCTCCCACGCAACATGGACTCGGGTTCAGCTCATACCAGCATCCAAACGCCGAGTCGCATTGGTCAAATGTACATAGCTGACCATCATCGCAGTCGATAGCGACGCCTCCCGCACAACTTCCCGCATCGCAGTCTTCATTGGCTGTGCATGCATCTCCGTCTTCACATGGTCCATTGAATGGCACATGCTCACAGCCTAGGTCTGCTAAGCAGGTGTCTGTTGTACAGGGATTATCGTCGTCGCATGATGTCGTGGTCGCCTGGCACACTCCGCCCGAGCACACTTCTCCTTCGGTGCATTTGTCGCCATCGTCGCAGGCTCCTGAGGTCGGTACATGGACGCATCCAGAAGTCGGGTCGCAGTTGTCGAAAGTGCATGCGTTCTGGTCGTCACAAGTCGTAGCTAGCCCGGCTGTGCACGTCCCGTCAGTGCAATAGTCACCAAAGGTACATTCATTTCCATCGGTACAGGGAGCGAGGTCATTGACGTCCGACCAACCAATCCGATTTTCGTCTGTGTCGCATCGCTGACAACTATTGTTTGCATTCGGAGTTGCATGATCAAGGCATTGATTGCCGATGAGGCAATAGCCCAAACCCACCGTAAAGAGGCAGCCTCCGTCACCGTCACAGGTGTCTTCGGTACAGGGGCGTCCGTCATCACATGAATAGCTGGTTCCAATACAGAGTCCATCGAGGCATTGGTCTTGCCAGGTGCATGGATTTCCATCATCACAATCCAAGCCGGTTATGCACGGTGGTGGCCCCGTATCGGTAGTCACCACTGAATCAATCATGATGTCGTCCGCGGTCTGCACATCCGGTAAGTCGTCCGGCACGGTCGTAGAGTCGGCCAACCCGACATCTCCAATGATAGTGTCGTCGAACGGTACGCCTGTATCTGGTGTGACGTTCGAGACGGTCTCACCGCATCCTGTTGCAGCCAATGAGACTGCGAGTACTGTCCGGAGTATTTGCCTCATTGCACATCCCCTCGAACGATTGTCCAGCCAAGTACACGGTCAACGGTATTGGGATTTATTGACAATGTCGTGCCCTCTGGAATGCCGTCTATCAAACCAGACAAATCGAGTTCAGGAAGAGGAAAGGTTGCGAGCGCATCGGTACCGATGAGGGTCAAAAGCGCAGGTGTAAGCTGTTCGGCTACCAAAGTTCCCACGGCTTGTTCCGCGGTTGCGAATCCGGGGGTCAATACGACGATCTCTGTTTTGACAAAATCAATGTCGGACACAGCGATACCGAGTCCCTGGCCGTCGGCGATGATATCCACCGGAGCCTGCGTGCTGGCGTAGATGAGGAGTTCTACTGGATTCCCTAGCAAATCGAGCGATGCGGATACTTCTATGTCTCCAATCTGTAGGACGGGCTCGTTTGCTGCATTACAAGACGTCACGACGGGGGGACGAAGGCATTTGAGGTCCAAGCTCACGTTATCGATTCCGAACGCCGATAAGTCGGCGTCTCCGAGTAGGCTGGGCGGTACGGAGAACTCCAGTCCACCACCCCACCACATCGTGAATAGAATTTGATTCAACAGGTCATCCATGACTCCAGCTTGTAAAGGCTGTTCACCGAGTAGATTGAGAGACTCTGTTCCACCCGACAGACAAGCTGAGCGGAGAAGCGTGCCCTTGGACGTGGCATTTACTGCTTTGGGTGTCGTAGCTGCACCCCACATTCGAATAAGGCCACCGTCGTCGTTAAAAACCGTTGTTTCCAGGCCGGTCGTTAGTTGCAGGTCGACACCATTTGCTCCGGGTACAAGCGGGGGTATTTCAAATGTGGTGCTCAATGAGAGAGAGCCGATTGCTTCTTCGAGGAGCTCGGGAATGGCTGCGCCTAACTCGGATTCGAAGGCATTTTCAATCGAGTCAGAGAATCCCCCCACAATGAAGTCGACCAGAAAATCGAAGATGGATCCTAGGATGCCATTAATATCTACATCGAGACCGAAGAGCAGTACCTGTGTATCGGCGAGGGTGGCGTTGGTTTGTCCGTTTTGGGTTGTGATGTTGACCGTGCTCTGGATTCGGATTTCATCGATGCGAATCACGCCTGAAGCATTAGGACAAAAAAAGCACTTTCCGTTGGCGCTAACGTCGGTCTTGAAATCTAGGATACGAGCCCAGAGGTTGATGCCTTGGGGGACCGGCGTGAGTTGTGCGGTGGGGGTACTATACGTGGTGTTATAGACATTCACCTTGTAGTCGCTGTTGTTGATGACGGGATTCGGGAGGAGTTCCGCTACATCAAAGCTGCTGATGAGAAGTTCCAGCAGCGTCGCGAGATCGTCAATTTCATTTGGGTTATGAACCCCGTCATCTATCGCTTGAGGTCCGAGGGTGAAGTAGAGGGCCTTCGTCATTTTTGACGCGGTCGGATTGGTGGATGACATGGGGCGAAACGAGGCCCCAAAATAGAATGACCGAACAGCTACATCGGTGTTACCGAGGGTATCCACTGCAGTAACTTCCACCACGTTTACACCATGGTCTGCTACGACTAGCGTTCCGAAGTCACCGTTCTCCGCGACCGGGAGCTCTTCGCCATTGACTTCGAGTGTCTCAATAGCGCCTGCTGGACTCTGTACATTGCCCTTCACCAGCACCCAGCCCAGTCCTGTAAGCTCGGCCGCGCGAGTGGGTGATGTGAGTGTGATAGAGACGAGGCAACCCTCGGTGGACAAGGGTTCATGCACACACTCAGCATTGCCGACACATTGGTCAAATGTGCATGGATTATTATCGTCACAGCCAGCGAAGACCGAGCTGCAATCGCCATCCGCGCAGGCATCGAGCAGTGTACAAGGGTCGCCGTCGTCACAAGGAGCGTTGTTATTGACGTATTCGCACCCGCCAGCGCTGGTGTTACAGCCGTCGTCGGTACAAATATCCCCATCATCGCAATCGGCTATTGCGCCCCCGATACACTGTCCGCTCTGGCATGCGTCATCAGTAGTACATGAATCACCATCATCACACGGCCCAAGTATCGGAGGATGCTCACAACCTAACAGCGCAGTACAGATATCTGCGGTGCATGGGTTTCCGTCATCACAGTCTGCATCGAGTACGCCAGATAGGCAGGTCCCAGCGCTGCATGTGTCACCAACGGTACACGGGTCACCATCATCACAGCTGGATAGATTGGGTACGTGAATGCAACCTGTCGCTTTCACGCATGCGTCATTGGTACATGGGTCTTGATCGTCGCAGGACAATGGTACGGTCCCAGCAAGACAGTCTCCTAA
>PKDL01000125.1 GCA_002863065.1 Pseudomonadota bacterium | reverse complement strand
CCATCCTCTTTGGCGCGTCTTGCAAGTTGCTCCAGCTGATTCTGATAGGTGTCCAGAGCAGTCTTACTTTCAGTTACTGCCATCGGATCCTGACCATTGCGTAAGTTATTGGTGCCGAGGCCTACAATGATAATGCTTGCGCCCCAGGCACGCGCTTGTCGCTCGTAGAATTCTCTACCAGCGTCTGCCGTCATACCCGCTTTGCCGCAATTTAAGACCTCAAAGGTTCCAGGCTGTGCCTGATCTAACAGTGACTGGAGGACGTCTGAAAATCTCTGTTGAGGTGGAACACCAGTGCCGAAGGTGGTGCTATCGCCAATTGCAATTACGCGAATCACCCCTTGAGCCGGCCGTTCCGTGAACTCGCGTTCTCGCACACCTCGCGTGTTGAGTGTAACTGAAAACGTGGGAGGCGCATTCTGTCCAGGCGCTACCGGGAATGATGCTAATTCGTAGGTTTTGCCTGGCTCTAACGCTGACATGGACCATGCATGGCTGGCCATTGATTCTTTCATCTCTCGTTGTTCCCACCACGGGACAATGACTTCTGCAGCAATCCATCCCATGCCGACAGCCGCAATACCCGCAAGTAAGATCACCGTCCGTTTCGCCTGTGAAGATAGCTTTGCTTTCGGATCGTCTGCCATCTGAGAAGCGTGCGTGGCCTGTGCGAAAGCGTCAACTCTGTGGTGATACACGACGTCAGATTTTTTCGGGATGTACTCGGTTACTGGGCGGTAGATAACAGAAAGGCCATTGTCTGAATAACGGGCTTTCTTGCGAGTTCATCGTATTACGATAACTTAGGTCTATCTTCTCCAGGAGCTAGCCTATGGATAACTGTGTTGCTGACCACGATATTGGGGACTCTGATGAGGACCTATCTGTACTCGGCACAAGGCCCCTTGGTGATGAATTGGTCACCCCGTGGATTCCAATCGGGCGAGGTGAAAAGCGTGCAGACCTAGAAGAAGTAGTGGCTCGTTTACGAGTACTTTGGGTTGAGCGATATGCATACCGGATCGCCGTAACAGCCAGTGGAAGCAAAGAGCAGTATCAACTCTTAGTCCGTCACCTGTAGAGATACATTAAATACTTTCGCAGAGTGTCCCAAAGGTTTCAGTCGACTAGCCGGATTCATCCACAAAAACAGACTATTCAGGCCCGATCGTGACCCTTGCGTGGATTCTGAGCGAGTGGTAACCCCAGCCGGACGTGAGCGAGAACACAAACCTCAGTGGAGTTGCACCGGGATTCGGCCCAGACAGTGTCGCCGGCCTAAGTGAAGCATACCGTGCAGGTCAGCATTTTATGCTGTTGCGTGGTCTCACGTCTGGAGGACAAGACGACTTCTTACTGCGGTTTGGCGTGGTTGCCGACCTTGTACATGCCGACCAAACGCTGTGGACGCTAGATGCGCTTGAGCGGCGACTACTGTGGTTGGATGACGAGCGGACGCTAAGCCTGCTGCGCGTATTACGTCGCTCAGGTTGGCTAGAAATGGTGGGTACGGGGTATCGACTCACTAGCGATGGGTTGGCGGTATACGCCACGCTGGCACGGCTATCCTCCTTGCATACGGGGAGAGAAGACAGTCTCGCCATGGGAGTCTTTGACCTTGAAGCCTCAACTCAGTTGGGTGAAGACACGGGGCCTGCGCTGCGGCATCTCCAACACCACCTGCGCCGCGCGGTTGAAGATGTCGAAGGTGCGGTGAAGTCTCAGTCTGAGTTGAAGGTACTAGACGCTCGAGACGCACTGGATAAAAACCTCGAATGGTCCCAAAGAGCCCGGCTACTTCTGGACCGAATCGACATCACAGATGACCAGGGATATCGGACAGGTCAACGCCTGGGGAAGGATCTGGCTGAGCTGCATCGCTGGCATTCGGTGATGCAGCGAGTACTTGATGAAGTCGGTAAATCACATGTGCCAATAGGGTCCCTGGGTTTGAGGCCGGCGGATATTGACCGCTACTTGGGTGCTATGTCAGTCGAGCAGCTAGCGTCCATCGGAGATGGTCTTGTTTCATCTCCAGTATGGCCGCGCGTGTTGCTAACGGACAACTTGCTCGACGTTGCGGCCTACGAATTGCTTTACGCTGAGCGCGCTGACGAAGAAACAGTCGGTTGGCAAGACGGTGACGCTGCGTCAGCTGAAGTGGGTGAACCGCCTCCTTCACTCGGCGAAGTCGCCTTCAAGCGTTATGAATATGACCTCGATAAGCTTGTCGAGACTGCGGAGTCAGCGCCACTCGAACGGTTTCTTATCGACCGGGACTTCCCAAGAACATGTTACCGCATGACGCTACTTGCTCTTGAAGATGAATCTCCAGACAGCCCGGTAGAGCTGCATGTCGAGCCTGGCCGCGGCAGGCAGGTGTTCACTGATTATGTATCCGAGATTTCTGAAGGCACCCTCACACCGAGAAAGCTGAGCCCAGCGGACCGAGCGAGCAGAACAGTCGACCCTGAAAACCGTGTAATACGACCAGAGGATGATGCCCCGTGATCAGCGATACTGTCGCCACCAGAGCCCAAGAAATCTGTGCTCATCTACTCATTTTTCCCCACCTGCATCGCGATAAGTATCGTGATTTGATGTTGGATGAAGATCTTCGAAACGAAGTCTCTTTACGGTTGGAAGGGGTCGGTATGCGGTTAGCCGAGTCTTTTTACTCAGAACACATTTCAGTACGTCCGATTCCGGCCATTGAAGGTGATGTAAGGTTCGATTGGGCCAGCAATCAGCGCCTTCCGCGCGGAGCTATGGCAATGCTCGTGGTGTTATGGGCGAAGCTCGTCATGCCTCGGAGAGCAGCCCGAGATCAGCGTATCAATCCAGATGACCCAAATATCGAGCTATTTCCCGACGAGCACAAACCGAAGGATTTTGTCGTAAAAGTACCAAGAGAAGCGTTGATTGCAGAATTCGAAGAGCGTTTTGGGCGCACGAATCTCACTCGATATATCGGACAGCTAAAGAGGCTCGGTTTTATCCGGGAGGACCGATCGAGTCGGCTGTATGAGGGCCCGCTCTTAGACCTTTTAGTGGACGGAAATAAGCTGGCTCAGGAGATTCAAGCCGGCGCATTGAGAGATATGTTAGGTGGTGAGATCCCAGAGCTCACTCGAGCGGTTGGTGACTTCCAGTTGACTCCCGAGGAACCCCTGCTGGCAGACCTAAGTGTGGTGGACGATGAAATTGATATGCCGGTTTCGAATACGACCGATAGTAACCAAGCCAGTGAGGACAACTGATGTTCAGTTTCAATAAATTGGAGCTGATGAATTGGGACCTATGGGACCATGTGACGTTTCCTATGAACGAGCAAGTGGTGGTGGTGAGCGGACCAAACGGTTCGGGTAAGACCACCCTGCTTGATGCAATTCGCGTGCTATTGGGAAGTCGTACTTTGTCCACATCGCGCAAGATCAGTGGCTATCTCCGGAGTGAGGTACGCGTCGCAGTTATAAAGGCTGAAGTGTCGAATCCACTTCGTCGCGGACAAGGCCGGAGGCCGTTCACACGCAAAGGTATCTTCGAAGATACGGCAACCATCGCTTGTGTTCTGGCCGCTAAGAATGGCTCATGGCAGCGGAGCTACCATATTCTGCCTGGCGATGCATCTCTCGAAACAATACGTGACCAACCTCGAGGCATGGGACCAGAAGAATATGCGAACGAGCTTCGTGCGGCAGGCCTGCCTCGGACGTTGCTTAAGATACTTGCGCTTGAGCAGGGGGAAACACATGCGTTGTGCCGTAGGACTCCCTCACAACTTCTGGAATATGTGCTTGAGATGCAAGGCGATAAAGCGGTGCTGGATGTGTACGATGTGGCTCGGGAAAACTATGCCGCGTCTCGCGCTGAGCATGTGACACAGGAAAATCGTAGTCGTGAAGCAGAAAGACAGCTGGAGTTGACGGCACGGGACGCACAATCGTACGAGGATTATCGTGCGATTCAGCTAGAGATTATCGATATTGAGACGAGACGGCTTCCCGCGTCTCGTTGGCACAAACTTCAACA
>PKDL01000193.1 GCA_002863065.1 Pseudomonadota bacterium | reverse complement strand
CCGCCGGAATAGCCAATGAGACCACGTAAGTACACCGATGCTCCACGCGTTTCATTGAGGGGGATATAGTAGGCAGGACGTAGTCCGATGAGCACCGAGCTGTCGTTCGATACGCTGCCTCCTTCGGTTGCAGCGTGTGTAAATAGGTATTTCAAGGCGAGCCCAAAGTGGAAGTTATCGACGATGAAGTAACCAAACTCAGGCCCCACATTCACAGTATGGGTCGCGCTGGTATTGTCGACACCGATAGTGCTTGTGACCTCGCTGCTGTCATACATATAGCTAATGCCCCCCTGCAGAAGGAATGACCCTTGCTGACCGAATGTGAGGGGTTCCGCATTGGCGCCGGTGCGAGCGAGCATTAATAGGAGAAGGAATACAGGTGCGAGGTGTCTGATTGGCATATCGGAGCTCCGAGTAGACTGCGGTGTCCTTCTGATCGGTATTGGAAGATCAGCTCGCGTTCTTATCTCCGCAGCAAGGGAGGATGCAAGTGGTACCGGCATCTGCACAGCTTTCTTCGCTGCGGGCTGCGTGGTAGATACGGCGGAGCGTTCAACGAGAAGGAGCACAGCCTTGGACAATCCCTACGTTTTGCTTGAGACATCTCTAGGTGAGATGCTGATTGAGCTCTATCCGGAACGAGCCCCCAAAACGGTGGCGAATTTTCTGCAGTACGTCGATGACGAGCATTACGATGACACGTTGTTTCATCGGGTGGTCCGTGGGTTTGTCATTCAGGGCGGCGGCTACGACTCGGAGTTGACGAAAAAGCCGACGCGCGATCCGGTACCTAATGAAGCCAAAGGTGGTTTGTCGAATACGCTGTACAGCGTGGCGATGGCTCGCGGTCCAGAAAAGGATTCGGCCTCTGACGAATTCTTCATCAACTGCGCCGATAACAGCGCGGATCTTGATCATCAGGACGACAGCGACGAGGGCTACGGCTACACGGTCTTTGGGCAGGTGGTCGAAGGCGAAGCGGCAGCAAAGAAGATCAACTGGAAAGTGGTGAAGCCCCGTGGTGGCTTTGCTGAGCTACCCGCCGAAAACATGCGGATTCTGACTGCCCGCCGGTTCGAATAATGGCGCGAGACTAAGCCGGCGGCCTCGCGCTGTATGGTGTCGAGTGGATGGGTCTAGGCGTTGATAAGGGCGCTGAGCCGGAGACTTCCAGGGGTACCGGACATGAGGAACTCGAGGTCTAAGTACATCTCACTTAGTCGGTCAGAGAATTGGGCGTGGATAGCGGGCTCTGTTGCATGCAGCGCATCATCAAATGCCGACAGCTCCGCATCGAGCGTTTCCGCTTTGGTGATAAACGGCGCTCGGTCTACGCCATCGACGGCCACCTGCTTCGCTGTGCGGCGTATCCATCGGTCCCAAGCAACCAACGTCAGATGCACACCATACCGTTTCAATATCTGACCCACAGGCCAGTGACCGGTGCTAGTGGCATCGGTTACGAGCGCTTCGGCATGCGCATCAAGAAGAGCGCTTTGCATGCGCTCGCTCTCTCCGGTCAGAGACGCATCAATGCACGGGATGAGATCGGCTTCCATGGTGTCTCGGTGCATGTCCCAAAGAATATCCGGGGCGCGAGCACGTAATCGCTCAAGAAGTACGTCCGTTGTCTGTGTGTCTACCACCCCCGCACCTTAGCTGTTCGGATGATGTCTAGCAACGGATTGGACAGTCGACATCGGCGAGATACCTCTCGGGGGCATGCCCTATCGGCAGCCGATGGGCGGGCTGTATTGACGCCATGCGCTCGAAACACGAGGATATAGACCATGGCACGGTCTTGGACAGGCAAATACGCATGACAGCACAGCTACTCCTATTGCTGTCACTCGCGCTGCAGCTTCTCTCGGCTCCGCCAGCATCTGCACCTCGGTTTGAGCAAGACGGCGTTCCGTTTAGCTTTGATATCCCGAAGTCCCTGACACCATCGGTAGGCAGAGCGAACGAGATACTGGTGGTCGAGCTAAGAGACTGGGCCAAAGATGACAACTTCCGTGCATTTCAGCTGTCTATTCGAATCGAACCCGCCGATAAAAACGTGCCCCTTGAGGCTCTCAGTACGCGCATCGTGGCGGGTTTACGGGGCGCGGGGGCCTACGAAGACGTAAAGGTTCATAGAAAGGCGCGGGCTACTTGGAGGGGGCTTGATACTATGGACTTACATATGACCTACGTGAACGTGGGTGGTCGTGAGTACTACCAAGACCATCGAGGACGTGAACGACATACATCCGGGACGCAGTTAAAGATGGAATCTTTAGTCCGGATCTTTTATCGAAAAGGGGTGCAGTACACTCTCACTCTCGATAGTAGCATCGGTCAAAGCGCGGAGCGTCACGCGCAATGGAATACCGTGCTTCAGAGCTTCCGGTTTGGCTCCCGGCACAAGCAGGGCGAGACTGGCAGCGAAACACCGTAAGGGGATGACAGCAACGTGAGTGACCCAACGACATCAACGGTTACAAATGCTGCAGTACCATCACGTGGCACCGCAGCTGAGCCGAATAGCACATCCTCTGCCCGGTCTGCGTTGCGGGGCATGACATATGCGGAAGGGAGTGCAGCGCTATCTCCGGATCATCACCGCCACGGGTACGGCCACGATCATGGGCACGATCATGGGGATGGCCACGACCATGACCATGCGAGCGAGCACGATGTTGCTACGCGTACGAACGAAGAAGAGGCCCTACCGGAGGGAGGGGTCGAACATGTTCAACCGGTAGATGCCGATTCTCAGATCCGCACGCACCTTGCGAAGTATGTGCGGGATGCCGTGGCATCTGGTCGTCAGATCGACGGTTTTGCGAAAGTCGTGGGCGAAGCCGAATGGGATGCTGCCGGAATGGCACACTATGGCTCAAGATGGGCTCCGCCAGATGGGCGTCGAAACAGGATCAATGCGTTCGTCGATGGAAACGGTCGGGTATGGGTGCATAAAGACCGCGGTAATTCAGGAACGATGGTGCATGAAGCGATTCATAAATACTCCGCGAAGCCGCTTATCAAAGAGTCACAACCCCTCAATGAAGGGGTGACGGAATACTTTACGCGAAAAGTTCTCGCAAAAACGCAGCCGGGACTGAGTCGTCGGAATTACCAGAGTAACTATCTCACCGTCGATAAGTTAGTCACATGGATTAGTGAGCCGACCGTTGCCGCCGCTTACTTTGATGGCGCGGTGACGTCAGCGAAGGTCAAATTCAATACGATGGGTCGCGCGAAAGTAGTGGAGAATGATGGCGACACCCAGGGTGCGCGAATGGCCGGAATCGCGAACACCGCTGCCGATCTCGTGCGAGTGGGATTGGGTATGGATACCCAATGGGATACATTTTGTGAGCTATGCTCTGACCAGGATTGGGCTAAAGCGAACGCGATGCTGTCTTTATAGTTCTATCTTTTCTACCGCTTGGAACGACAGAGGGGCCGAGGTTGATGCCCTTTTGGCGAGGGTCCACGGTGCGGCCTATTCAAAGAACCACTTACAGACTGGTTGACAGAGCCGGGGATGTGTTGCACTCCCGGCATGTATGTCGATGACACGTCCCGAACTAGATATTCAACGTCTTGGCAGCATCCTGCTGGATGCAATGGACACCCGAGCCGAGCGGTTCGGACTTGCCGGGGTGATCGAGGCGATACGTGTCACGTTGAGCGCAGCGGGCATCGAAGCCGAGCGCATTCAGTTACCTCTGACCCGAGTCCTGGGATTTAGAGACGCCACTGTTGGCTTATTACTCCTCACCTGGACACGTCAGGGCGGGTATGTCGAAATTCCAATATCGCATGAGCAGATGAATGCGCGGGATGCACCAGGGCCCGTCGGGTCGCCCTATGAGTCGGTCATGATGGAATGGAAATCAGTCGTACAATACGACTTGTCCGTTCCAGAACTGCCCTACCAAATCCTCAGGGACCTCGCTGCTGATGGCTTTCGAAATTACATCGTATTTGGTCTTCGGCTCCCTGGTGTGGACGTTCCGCAAGCCATAAGTATCGCCACGATGACGTC
>PKDL01000103.1 GCA_002863065.1 Pseudomonadota bacterium | reverse complement strand
GGGAAGGGAGTCCTCTTTCGATATCAGAAACGTACTGGGACGGAGTCGCGCATTGGACTGGATTACCTCTCCACTACGCCGCAGAGACTACGTCGAAGGCTCATCAATGTGTCTCGCGAAAATGCTGGCGCGTATTGGAGAGAGCGGCTCGATAAGATTCGTGAGCACGTCGGCTGGCTAGTACTGCGCGGATGCGTGCCAGCCTATGAGGATGCGGGGGTCTTTGTGGTTCGCTACCACTCGGAATTCATTCGAGTGTCACAAGGGAACGGGCATGTGGTTGTTACTCGGGGTGCGGAAGATTCGGTCCCTGTCCGTCGTCTCGCGGATGGAGGTAAAGGAAGAACTGAGCGGATAAGCGGTGTGTTCCTACACCCCAAACACGCCTCCCTTCTTGTGGTGGTGGATCGCTATAGTGCGAGCGAATTCAACCAGGTACCAATCTTTATAGAACTGGAGTCGCTGTCCGACTTCGATACCCGCATCGGGCCTCAGGGAATGACCGATACGTCCACCAAGCGTGGCATAGAGAATCAGGAACCCAATCCCTCATCTTCCCGGCGAGCCGATAGTGCATCGGATGCGCAAGAGCCAACTATTACGGTGGCGGGTCCCGCAATTGAGAACTCAGCTGCCCCCGTGGTAGCAGGACCGGAAGCGAATCAGATAGGCACGCCGCTTGATGCTGAGTCCGATACGTCACGTGTGTGGTTCATGGGTAGCGATATATTGGATGAGTCCACAATCTGTATTGGGTTTTCGCCAGATGAGAAAGAGGCTTTGGTGGTGTTGCGTCGGTTTCAAAAAGACCGGCAACTGCAGCTGGTCGTTCAAAGATTAGTCGCTGATCCTGCAGTACCGGGGCATGTGTTGTTCAGCGGTACCGAGGAAGAGTTACGGACTGAGCGAGAGGCTTTCAAGCGTCTTGAGCTGCAGCTAGGATTTCAACACGTGCATAGCTGTATCGAAGGGACTCGACGTACTGACCGGCTGTGGTTTGTCGCCTACCGTGGACGGCCAGTGCTGGTTGAGGCCGCTAAGGAGCATCTGGTGTTAACGGCGCAGTCTGGGCAGCCGAGACGGGTTGCACCCTTAGTTCCCGGCGAGGTGATTGCTGGTGTCTACCAGCACACAGAGAAGCCAATGGCACTTGTTTTACTTGGCGTTGGGAGCAATTCCCCGTTGCCGCATCGAGCAATATTAGTCTCGTTGGACTAAAACAACGGACATCTTCCAGTTCAAAAGCGGATTTGTCGCCTCGCTATGAGCGTCGAGGATGGTTACACTTCGCACATGCGAAAGTCGGTACTGCCAATCGGTTTGGGTCTTATAAGTGGTCTCGTTTTCCTGGTGGGATGTACTGAGGCCAGTGAACCGGACCTACGAGATGCTGAACCAGCCAGTGATCAATCTTCTCTTCCTGAACCGGGAGACGCGGAAACCTCGGGTATCCCAGACGAAGGTTCTAACCCAATTCCAGATACTGCCGGATGTTCGGAACCGCCCTGCGAACTGGGCGCCATAGCATGTGACGGTGACTTCGGGTATCGAGTATGTTCTTTTGACTCACTCGGCTGTATAGATTTTGGTCCCCCAGTGTTTTGTACGCCCGGTGCGAGTTGTGTTGACGGTGCTTGCCTGGGTGAGTGCACTATCCCACGGCTTGTATTGCTGAGCGACTTATCCAAAAACATGGCGGACCGCTGGCAGTGGGTGGAGCCGGGCTTGGAGATGGGGCTCGGTGATGGTCTGAATGGTGCCGAAGTGGCGTTGGTGCCCATACCTAGTCGTGACGAAAGCGAAAACTGCCTGGCGGATATCGCCATCGGATTTAGTCAAGTGTCAGGAGTCCAGACCATTATCGAGTCGGTAACACCGTCCGGTCTTAGTTCTGGTGGATTGGCAATCCATGATGGCTTGAGACAAGCACGTGAGCTCTTGGCCGGTGGTACCGATGGTGGCGTCGTGGTGCTCATGCTTGCTCGTCCCGAGCGCTGTTCGGACCTTGATACGATTCATTCAGAGCTATATGGATTGCAGGCACTTGGCGCCAAAGTACATGTGTTTTGGGCAGGTTTACCCGGTGATCGGTGGTTTGCTGACGAGATTGCAGAACCGATCGGGGCAACTGTCCGGCTGCCGACCAATGAGTTTGCGCTGTCGACTTCCTTTTATGAATCCTTGTTAGACGCGGGTATATGTTGCTTGGATACGGATGGGGATGGTTATGGAGCATTTTGCAGTACCGGACCCGACTGCAACGAGGACAACATAGACGTGTACTTTCCTTCGTGTGCCGGCAAAGAGTGTGGGGATGACGGATGCGGTGGTTCGTGTGGAGATTGCCCCGGTTCAGAGTTTGGGGAAGCGGTTTGTCAGGATGGGACCTGTGGAGTCGCGTGCGACGACGGGTATCACCCCTGTAATGGTGTCTGCGTTGATAACAATGGGACCGCCCATTGTGGAGACGCTTGCAGTGCGTGTCCGATTCCGGCCGGTGGTTCTGCGGAGTGTGACGGGGTTCAGTGCTTGGAGGTGTGCTCTGCTGAATATCATCCGTGCGACGGCGTTTGTGTATCCAATACGTCGATCATGCATTGCGGCACATCGTGCGAACCTTGCGCTCAGGGCGAATTTGCAACCGCAACATGCGATGGGACGAACTGTGGATTTACCTGCGAACCTGGTTATTTAGATTGCAGCGGTTCATGTGCGCCATGTCCGAGCACTGGAGTAGCGTCATTAGCGTGCAGCTCGTCTGGCGCGTGTATTGCCGAGGTATGTGAACAGGGCTTTCTCCCATGCGAATCGGGTTGTTGTGATTTTGTCTCCATTTTAGCGGCAAGTGCACAGGCACCAGCGACCGCAGGCTCATGGCCCTCGCTCGCGGTGACATACGACGGTATTGCGCATCTGGCGTTCTATCGGACGGTTGGAACAGGCGGAGAGATAGTGCATGCAACCGGTGATCTTGAGGGCTTTAGCGAAGCGGTGGTTGCGAGCGGCGGCTACTCGGCATTTGGTCGGTACCCCCGAATGAATCTCGACCTATTGGATACGCCGAGAGTGGCTTACAGAGGGGGGGCATCCACGTCCCTGAGCGAAATTGTGGTAGCGACATTCTCGGAAGGGCTATGGTCGTCCCAAGTCCTCGCAGATTCATTTGGAGTGTTTAGCTATTTAGGTGGAGATTTCGATTTCTCAAATGATGGTTTGAAGCCGGCAGTTGCCTATCCGGCGGGAAGTCAGTTGGTAATTAGTCGTGTGGATGGGTTCACTGTGACGGATTGGTCTGTTCTGTCCACTCCTGGAGAGTCGTATGATAACGGGCCATCACTCTCATTCGATGCTGCTGGCATTGCGCATGTAGTAGGTGTGGAAACGGCAGAGCGGGTCATTTATTCCTCAGGAGGGGCATCGACGTGGTCCAGCACTGTGGTTGCTGAGATCGCTGCAGTTGGTGGACACCGGCTGTCCATTGCGGAGAATGACGGGGATATTGCGGTTTGTTACCTAAACAACAGCGCCAGTGTCGGCACGGGCGTGTTCTTGGCTCGGCTGTCGAATGACTGGAACCCAGTATTGATCGATCCGGATGCAAATCAAGCGTGCGATGTGGCTTTTGGGGATGATGGGACTACTCACGTGGTGTATCGCCGACAGGCTGGGGCGCTGCGTCATGCGTGGACCACCCCGGCCGGCATAGCAAGTCGGACTCTATTGGAGGCTCCAGCGCCGGGCATAGGTTACCGATGGCCAGCCATGGCGTTGAGTGACAATGTATTGCATGTGACTGCCTGGAACCAGTTTGAGCAGGCGGTGATTTACTTGCGCGACCCGCTCGAGAACTTGGGCCAGTGAAAAGTCATCTGATATTCTGCCTTCCCATCATGTGCCGCTATGACGGATGAGCTTGATGCGCTAGCCGCGGTTATTCGGGAAGACTGCCCACGAGCCATTTGGTCGCAAGGCGTCTCTCTAGCTCGTTCAGCGTCTATCACGGTTGAGCCAAGCGATGACGATGATGAGATTGTTTTGCG
>PKDL01000312.1 GCA_002863065.1 Pseudomonadota bacterium | reverse complement strand
CCATCGCAAGACTCCGTCACATGATGCTGCCTTGAACCGTAGCGTATTGTCTGTCTGAAGTAACTAGCCGACGGGGTAATCGATAGGTTTAGAGTCTTACTTCTACGCCGGTGGTCACGGTAAACCCTTGAGTCCGGTTAGTCCCCGCATCGAGGGGCACTGTGAAGGACAAGTAGGGGTGCACAACGTCTATCGTGAACCATGTACCGAATGATAATGCATGCATCGAGCGCTTCACTGCGATTACTCCGTAAGGCATGAGTTCGTCTGCTAAGCTGATGACGTTAACAAATTCGATAGCAACCGCTGCGACATCAAAATCCGCGCCGACACCTACATTTGCCCGCAGGTAGAGCCGGAAATCATCTTCTGCGGCCATCCGGGAACGCGATGTGACTGCCGCCGATGGTACAGCCCCTATGTCCCTTAGACGAAAGATAAGGTCGAACCCGATGTCGAGCCGAGCGAATAACACATCGGAGGAAATAACTGGGGAGAGGCTCAGTCGTGTGCCTAGGATGCCGGGTTCCACATTTAGCTGATCATTCAGCCTCGCTAAGCCTGCGTAGGAATTGGTTGAAAAACCCTCGAGTGATGCATCTGCAGTGGGTAGTGACAAACCAAACCGGAAGATAAAGTCCACCGGACCAGCGACCGTCATCCAAAATCCGCCTACTTCGATATTTCCAATGGATGTACGCTCGTCGACGTTTGCATTCCCGCTCATATTCCTAGCGAGGGGAAGGCTCATATAACCACCAAACGTACCGCTCACAAACTGACCATACACCTCAGTACGTAGGTAGGCTTCGTCACTTCGCAGCGAACCGTCGTCCTTGATGAACCCGAAGTCGAATCGAAGTCCAAATTCGTGTTCGTCACGTTGTCTGTCCATGGAAAAGGTTTGTGCGGAGCACACGGTAGGTAGGGTGAGTCCTACTACCAAACATGTCATCGTGATGGTGCGTAGCCTAGCCAAATCCACTTGTTGCTCCACGGTGTAGTTGGTGTTGTCATGGTACTAACAGTAGGAAATTACGACGATTGTGTTCCGCTAGCGAGTTTTTGCCCACAATTTGATTTGTTGTCTTTGGTTTGTCGAAAAAAGAGGTCAGACACCCGTCTCTAGAACTTGGCCAGCGGAGGATGTGAAACCGCCACGACGACAAAGCAATCTGTCTCTGCTGGTTCCAACGGTCGTGCAGCCCTACCGACCATGGCGTGCGTAACGCTATACATCGTGGGCGTGGGAACGCTGGTAGGGGCCTGCCTTACTGAAATGTGATTTCGTCCACAAGCAGAGCGGATGGATTGAGGCTATCGCCTGCAATTTCGAATTTGAGAGTAACGGGTGGCCCACCTGCAAAGGCGGATACATTGAATGTTTCTTGTATAAAATCCGTTGATGACACCGATTGGCCATCGAAGCTACATTCAGGGACTGGCTGAGTATTTACGTAGCATGCACCACATCCACAGTCTGATGGTGGGGCACACGGTTTCGGCTGACATAATCCAACATCGTAGTCACACAGGTCATCCCGTGTGCATGCCTTAAGCTCGACATCCGTCCCATCTGGCCGGCTTAGGCTAATACGCCAGCGATCAGCATATTTTTCTCCGCCACAGAGTGCTTCGGGCTCAGACGTGAGGTATCTCCACCAAAATCGCAGGTTGTTTGTGCCTTCTGGAATACACAGAGTCTGCTGAAATTGGCCCGTGACCCCCGCTCCCCCGACGCCGGTACTGGCTACATTCATTACGGATCCGAATTGGGCTGATAATCCGCAGAATGAGCTGGCTTGGCGGACATTGCCCGTCATTGACCAGCCAGCCGCTCCGAGCTGTTCAAACCCTGAGTTGATAATTCCGCTTGCATCGAGTGACGTGGCAGTTGTTCCGAATAGACGGGTTTGTGTTTCTGGACGCCCTGGGTCGGCCGTGAAGCACATCGCCTGACCCGCAGTTGCCCCTTCGTCAATGAGTGAGCCAAACAGACGTTGCGACACGGCGTCTGCGAATGCGTTCCTAAGCAGGCCATCAAAGCCGAGATAGGTAGCTGCACCATTGGCTAGCAGGCTCATAGCCATACTGCCATTGTAAGCGGTGTGACATGCGCTCGCGTAGATCAGTGCCCCTAATAATCCACTTTGCGTGTAATGATCGACAAATGCTGGAGTGATCCCATAGACACTGTCACTCATAGCGAGTCGGCCGGTCGACAAATCGACTTGGTTTAGATTTTGACATGTGCCGGGTGAATCTCCGGCGCCTATACATATGCTGCCTGATGGACATGGAGTGTCGGAATCACACGCAGCTGGTGAATCTAGAAACTGTTCGCATTCGATGGGCTCGCCCGTCCACCATACTTCTTGTGACCCTTTGTGCTTGGCACCTGGCGCTTTGTCGTCAAAGAAGACTCCACCATGACCTGAAAAGGCGATAACGCCATACCGAGTCATCTGTCGAAAGGACTCCACTTCAGCTTGCGCATTATATAGGGGCCCATCTGCAGCCCAAGGCGGGCAGTTATCCGCCCGAATGAACGATGTGAGTATCGACATCTCGTCGCTATCGCTGGTGGATGCGAGCAACGCACGGCGGCTTTCTGGAGCCGCTCTGTATCCATCAGGGATACCTAGGGGCAACGCTGACAGTGCTTGGCTTTTGGTGATAAACCAGATTCCAAGGCCCTCTGCAGCGGTTCCGGCGGATTGGACCAACCCATTCGGTATCTCGGCATTTACCAAAGACAATGCGGCTGCTACGCCTGCCTCATCGTCTACTTGTTCCCCAAACGTGTTCTTGGCTCGGCTAAGTAAGTTAAGGGTGTCTGCGCATTGAGATGATGTGATGCGGTTGGCTACTCGAATGCACTTGGTGGGGGATTCCACAGTTTTTCCGCCAGCGACGCCCACAATTTGTACGCGATAGCAAACCGATTCAGGGTTGGTAGGCGCTATCGTTTTACAAACGCTGAATGTGCGATCTCCGGGGACCGCATCGCATAGCCCTGTGCCGTTCATTGCTCCGTCATCTCGCATTATTGAACTCTCAGGCGGGTCCGTTTCGGTGCCGTCTGGATATACTCGAAGAAGGTTCACCTGGTTACTGTCTATATTCCCTAGCGGTAACGAAATGGTCAGTTGAACTGTCGTAATATCGTTCACAAGAAGACTCGATGGTTGGGTCGTCAGCTGGATATCTCCTAGTTGGGCTGCCGCAGTGCGTGATGTGACCACTACTCGGTCGCTGGATGTCGTCCCATCGCTTCCGGTTGCAACCACTTTTATCGTATTGTCCCCAGGCGTTAGGTTGATGCCGGGGGCTGACCAAAACGCGCCTACTGGTATGTTTCCGCTGTTGTCTCCGCTTTCCCAGGCTAGAGACTGAATATCGCCGAATGCTAGCCCTGCCAGGGTGACGGTGGAGCCCGAGTACAGGGTTGAACCTCGCCCAGTAGGACTAGTGATACGTACCCCCACTTCCCGAGCCGCAAATGGGAGTGACGTGCTAGGTGTTGCACCGCAGGTCAGATTAAGGCGTGACCCGTTGGCATCCGTTTCGCCGGTCTGTATATCCGCATTTGGATTGAGATCGCTATCCTGCGGGGAGGCATCCACATATGCGGTATTGGCATCCTCCCCCGTCTCGGTGAATGCATCATCTGCAGGGCAGCCGTTCGCCAAGAAAACACAGAGTAGTACAAGAACCGATTTACCTACTGTAGCCATACGAGCGTCACTGCGTCTCCCCCTCGATCCTGTGACGCCGACTCATACTGTCGGACGTAGGCCGAGCGCCTAAAGGCTTCGTGAAGACCTTGTTTGAGCCTTCCCGTACCGTAGCCGTGTAAGATGTAACCCGCCGCGCGATTCTTCAAAAGCAATCTATCAAGAAATCGCTCGACCTCTCTGATGGCCTCGTCTACTCGCATTCCGCGTACATCGCAGGTGTTTGCATTTGTGCGCACGGGCGCCACGTCGGACTGTTCGAGCATGGGTGATTCCCGTCGTTTTGCTTCCGGCTCCTTCGGCTGTGGT
>PKDL01000216.1 GCA_002863065.1 Pseudomonadota bacterium | reverse complement strand
CACATGTGGAGTCCAGACGCTTCCGACCTACGCTCTCCGATGACCGCTCGTGAGCTGCTCTTCTGATGCAGCCTCTGACAACCATCTAGGAGAGGAGGTGGCGCAGCCGTGCCTCGCGTGCTGACGCCCGTTGAATTGGCTGGGGCTCGGACAAAAGAACCAGCAATCCCTTCAACGTGTGTGGCATCTTCATATCTCCCGTCTCTCCGCGGTGAATTCCGATGTGCTGCTCTCCGGGCAATGGCGTGCCAGGTGTGATGTCCACATTTCCGAAGGGTGATATTAGAAAGGTAGTGCGAACAAGATAGGTGACATAGGTGTCCATGAAGAACAACATCGGCGTCACCACATGAGAACGAGTGCGTATTCAGGCAATCAAGTCATGGTTTGTGCGATCGTGCTTTGAGTGCGTAAGATGCGGAGATGTGGACTAATTTCCTACCAAATCTGTTGAGCCAAAGGACAGAGCACAGGTGGCATCACCTCGCATCGATGGCGTTTGTAGTGATGATGGTCGTTGTCATGGGTGCTCTTAGCCTGGGTTGTAGCCGCGCGAATGATTCGGAGTCAGGCGGAGACAGTCCTACTGGTGATGCCAGTGGGTCGAGCCCAGCATGTACTGGCCCATCAACAGACGGGCGCTCGTGCGATGATGGTGATCCCTGCACTGTCGATGACCGTTGTAATGCCGCCGGTGGCTGTGTAAGTGGCTCGCCGCGTGTGTGCGAAGAATTAGACGGTAATCCGTGCACAGTGGCTGAGTGCAACGCAACCTCAGGTAGCGAAGCCGCTAACTTTTGTGTCGAAGTACCGGCTACTGGGCTCGAGTTTAGTGATGTGTGTTTTGACTACCGATGTGATGCGGGGGTGTCAGTGGTGGTAGGTGATGCGGCGACGAACCCGTGCGTCTCGTTGACGGCAGACTTGGATGCATGCGTGTCGAGCTACACCTGCGATCCGAATGTAGCAGATGCCTCAGAAGAGCGTTGCACGCCCGTAATCCATACGGGGGAGTGTGACGATGGCGACCCTTGTACCGGATCCGATTCATGCAGCACCGGAACCTGTGTTGGTGAACAAGTAGATTGCGATGATGGTATTGCCTGCACTGCCGATAGCTGCAGCAAAGCATCCGGCTGCGTGAGTACACCTCAGTCCACGCTTTGCGATGACGGCAATCCGTGCACTGAAGATACATGCACCGTCGAGAGTGGTTGCACGACCGTTCCGCTCGATGGATCAGACTGTAGCGACGGCGACCCGTGTACGGTCGGCGATAGCTGTCAGAACGGCGAGTGCAATGGTGAGACAGTCACGACTGAAAGCAACGTATGTGATGGCGTCGATAATGATTGTGATGGGCTAACCGATGAGGACTGCACTTTGATTTTACGAGGTCAGTCACTCGGAGATGGCCAAGGCGCGGCACAGAACAATATGTATCGGATTAGACAACGGCTGGGTGCACCACGGGCTGGCGGAATGACTGCAAGTGAGACGTTCTCGGTTCAATCCGGAAGTACGAAAGGAAGTGTTCAATGATGGCTCATAAAACGAAAACTTGTGTGACAGGCACACTACTTTGCGTGGCGTTCATCGCTTCTTCAGCCAATGCTGATGTCCCGAAGATTTTGCACTACCAAGGAGTTCTCTCGGATATTGAAGGCAATCCGGTGCACTGTTTGAATGATGGGTCATGTACAGACACCTACAGCATGACTTTTCGTCTCTATGCTGAGGTAGATGGTGGTGACGCGCTCTTTGAGCAAGCCGAATCGAATGTCGAAATCAGCAACGGTGTCTTCGAGGTTACATTGGGGTCTCCGACTCCCATTACGCTAGCCGTGGTAGCTGGTGCAGATCTGTTTTTAGGGCTTTCGATAAACGAGGGCACTGAGCTGATGCCGCGCTTACGAGTCGCCAGTAGTGCATTTGCGCTGAAGGCACAACATGCAGTCAGCGCCACCACTGCCGACAAAGCGTCTGACGCGGATACGGTCGGAGGATTTTCCCCGGAGGATTTCCTTACTCCGGCCGAGGTAGATGAGCTTCTTGAGGACAAAGGTTTCTGTACAGCCCCATGTTACGGGGACAGCGATGTCGCCGACTACCTAAGCGAAAACGGGTATAGCCCGGGTCCGTACTACACCGATCTGGATGTAGAAAATTATCTCAATGAGAACAACATCGGGCCTGGTCTGGATGCGGTGGTTGACCTCTTGCCTGTCGAGCCAGGGCCGGATTGCCCCGCCGGGGGAGTGCAAGTGCTCAGTGGATACGATGCGGATGAGAGCGGCACCCTCGCGGGTGATGAGATAACGAACGCGGCGTATGTCTGTGATGGAGTCCCTGGCACTGATGGCGCAAAGGGGGATGATGGCGCAGAGGGCGTCGGTGTGGTCTCAGCCACTGTCAATAATGCGGGCCAACTCGAGATTGTCTTATCCGATGGCACGACGTCGCTTAGTGCAAGCCTCATAGGACCGCCTGGTAGCGATGGTGCACTGACCGGTCTTAGCTGTCAGACAGGCGACATCATCAAGCTCGGTGATGACGGTTGGGAGTGTGCACAAGACGAAAATACTACCTACAGTGGGCAAGACTTTGCGCTGAGCGGTCAGGGCTGTAGTTCCGGATTCGTGGTGTCGGCTATCGATGGCACCGGGGCGGTAACATGCGTGCCCGATGCAGATACTCAAATGAGTTACACGGCGAGTAGTGGCGTGGCGCTGGTTGGCACAGACTTCCGCTTGGATTCGACAGGCTGCGGCACAGGTCACGTGCTCAAATGGACAGGATCTGGGTGGACGTGTTTGCTGGATACAGACAGCACCTACACCGCGGGTGATGGGCTCGTGCTAAATGGCTCTACGTTTTCCGTGAATGCGTCGGGCTGTAGCGGTGGCGATGTATTGAAACGAACACCCGATGGAGCCGCATGGTACTGCGCATCAGACGATGTGGGTATTATCGAATATACGGCGAGCCAAGGCGTGACCTTAGTGGGTAATGATATTCGCTTGGATTCGTCTGATTGTGGCTCGGGCCAGGTCCTCAAGTGGACTGGTTCCGATTGGGACTGTGTCGACGACGCAAATACGACCTATGACGGCACTGACTTTGCGCTCTCGAACCAGGGATGCGCGAGTGATGAGTACATGGTGGGCGTCGACGCGAATGGCCTGGTCATCTGCGAAGAGTATGTGGACCGGTCATTGATACCGGTCGTAAGCGACTCCTTGAGCGAGGGGACGACCTCCACAGGGGCATTCAACTTTACCGATCTCGCTATTGGAGCAACCTCGCCCAATGCCGGTGTAACATTCAACACGGTGCTACCAGAGCCGGCACGAGCTAACGCAGTGAATGGGATACAGGCGGGGACGGCTAACATAGTAAGTTCACGGTTTGGCTCGGGCGGGGCGGCTGATACGCAAATTAATATCGACCTGACGAGTAGAATCCCTCACGACCTAATCACAGCCAATGCGACGGTGTTTATAGACGAGCTGGAGCTCGGAAAGACTGGGACCAAGTCTTGGTATAATGTGTTCATCTTGGATGTGGACCCGTCAGGGGTAGCCGGAGGAGAACTGTACCTCAATACATCTCCTTGGAGCACATCAAAGACCGTAAACCCCAACATCTCATTCAAGCCTAAAGTGGGTCACCGTTATGTTATTCGCGTCATCATGTCGTGCTTCAGTACGACACAATGTGCTGATGCTCTGACCACGGTGCGCGTTGCCGGTCGATGGGAGACTGGACTTCAGAATCGGGTGACTGGCGAATGCGCTGCCGCTGGTCTGGCGATAAAAACCATTAATGAAGACGGCACTGTTGAGTGCGAGACAGGATTACAGCGCCGAGTGGTAGGTGGCTGTAGCCCTGGGAGCTCGATACGTTCTATCGCTGCTAACGGGTCCGTAACATGCGAAACGGACGATTCGGGGGGCACTACGTTAATTGCTGGTCCAGGTCTCACCATCGTGGGCGATACAATTCAGGTCGATAATTCGAGCACGATTACGGTGAACTCTCTGAACATCTCGAC
>PKDL01000482.1 GCA_002863065.1 Pseudomonadota bacterium | reverse complement strand
GGGAGTCTTTGAGCGTTCATGCAGCGCGGGATTCTCTGTGCGGCGACTCGCTATCAACACACCATCTGTTGTCTACCATGTGAGCTGTAAGGAGGAAATCGGTGTCGGCTACCGACAAATTGAGAGCATTATTACCCTCAAGGAAGGTGTCTCTGAAAAGTTGTCTGTGGTGGCAGGCGAGGTCGAAATCTTAACCGAGCTAGAAATTAAGACCGTTGGATGTCAGCCAAAGCCGGTGGGTGGGATTCGGTTGACCTCTACTGCAGTCGGACCGGCTCTGGTGGTGACTGAAATCACCGATCGGGTGAATGAAGGGACGGTTCGCACACGTTCACGGACGTGGATATTCAAGGGAACAAGCCTCGTGGAAACGACCTCAGAAGTGACTAAATTGCAGCCGATCTGCCCAAGGAAAGAAGCCAAATGACAGAACCTCTAAATTTTGCCGAATCGGCTACTAAGTCTTCGAACACGAGACTTACGCAAAGCGAAGCGGGTAGCTCTACGCGTGCACAGACATTGGCGGGCATGGGCGGGTTTAACGCCCAAAACAAGGTTCTTGGCGTGAGTAATGAACTCTCCGGTTCGAGAACGCAGGCATACAGCCTGATATCTCGCCTAAACGGGCTGACTGCACCGCTCACGATTCAGAGTGCCGAGAACGGTCTTGAAATCACCTCACTCATTGCCTGGCTGGCTCAGGTGCGCGGGCTGCTTCGTGACGCACAAGCATATGCGCACACCACGCAAGAGACGCATCATGAGTTTCATGAATGTCTGCGTGCAGGAGCGCAGCTGATGCGTATATCGCTGACCAATTCAGCGAGACAAATACGCTCTGGGCTGTCGGCTCTTATGACGAGCTCGTCCGTTATAAATAGCGAACGCACCGCCGATCCTACGCTTCCGAATAGAGAGCAAACCGATGGGTTCCGTGCGCATCTACGGTCCGTACAGTCCATTGCCGCTGATCCCGCACTGCAGGGCAGTGCGGAAGCTGTGTTGGCGGGTACGACGCATGCCAATGATGCCGCTCTAGCAATACTACAAGCACAGTCTGTGCTGAGTGCGCGCGAGATGTGGCGCGAGAACGATGAGGAGCCCACTCGCGAAAACGCCGGGCAACGCGGTCGGGAACGGAATACGGTGGACGAAGTGTTCAAGGACGCGGGTGGGGCATTCGGTAATCGCGCTGCTGCGGACCATGGCACAGGCATCTGGGATTGGTGCGGAATGTTTGTTGCGGCCAGTCTGTGGCGCGGCGCGGCGATCGATAATGAGCTTCGTAAGGGTTACTTGCATACGAATAATATCAAGGACACTTTCAACTACGAGCAGCGGTATAATAGATCCCGTTCTCCTCGCTCGATCTGGGCGGATGGGCGCTGGTGGGGCTTGGAGGAGTATCACGAGCACCGAGGTTCCGTGCGAACTTGGACAGATGAAACGGCCATTGCGGCTGCCGTTGCAGGCCGAAGCGCAGCCACTATTCGTTCAGGGGATATCGTGCTTATCGATCACACAAATAATGGTAGTGCGGACCATATTGTGATGGTGGAATCCTATGATCCCGTAACGCAAACACTCGTGACGATTGAGGGAAATACGAAGGGCATTAAGGCGGCGACCGATGGAGGCGTTGAGCGTCTCGAGTCCGGACGCATTCAGAACGGGAGTTATGCGCGTACGGGTACCGGTGTTCATATTCGTGATTTGAGGACAGCCAGTACGGAATCTGCGGCTGAGTATTCAGAAGAGCTTGAAGCGCGTGCTCAACGGGAATCGGGCGAATATCGTGTGCGTTCTGGAAACAGTGTGTATGGGGTAGGCCGTCCGTCGTTAGTCGATATGGAAAACCATCAGTATGCCGCCCGTAATATTCCAGAGGCGCTGCGTACCACAAGCCCACAGGATATGACGACCGCTCAGTCGCGAAGTGCAGAAATACAACGGTAGGCTGGCAAGCGGCCGAACCATTTCAACGATAACTCAGCTGTTACGTGGAATGCTCGGCGCGAGACACTAAGCTGCGTGCGCAGTCTCGGCCATTCCGTGGAAATGACGCCGCAATAAGTCCGTGGCATCCACCAGTTGCTGACTGCGCAGTATCTGCAAGCGTGTCGTCTGGTCTGCGATGAAGTACTTACTCATTTGCTTGAGCTTTCCAAGCACTGCGGTCTCGGCAAAGTCACCATCTGGAGTGTGCATCGTGCTGATAAATTGCTCGATATAAAACTCAATGGCGCCGAGCCGTTCCAATGCAGCCGGTGGTGTATAGGGAATATCGCGCAGCCAGGAGCCGATTTCTAACATGGACCATGGGTTTTTCAGCGCTCCCCTGCCGACCATCACGCCGGCGCAACCTGTATCGTCAAACATCGCTTTGGCGGATGGAATATCGATGACATCCCCATTACCTACTACTGGTATTGAAACTTTTTGTACCGTCTCTGCGATTTTATCGACGGCACGCGTACCCATGTAGCGGTCGGCGCGTGTTCGCCAATGGATCGTGATAGCCTCCGCACCTTCTTCCTGGAATGCCCAGGCTAGTTCCGGTGCATTACGGTTAGTGGCGTCAAACCCGGAACGCATCTTGACTGTCAGTGGGATCGTCACGGCAGCCCGTACCGCTTTTACGATTTCGAGTGCCAGCTTCGGTTCCTTCATCAGCGCAGAGCCGCCGGAGTGATTGCATACTTTTTTGCTGGGGCATCCCATATTAATATCGATAATGGAGGCGCCTGAGTCTTGCAGGAGACGGCCCGCTTCAGCCATGAGGTGCGGTTCACGACCATAGATTTGTAGTACGATAGGCCGTTCATCGGGATCAAACTCAGCCATACGCCACGCATGCCGATTACCTTTTGCAATGCCCTTTGAGGCAATGAACTCCGTGTAGGTCAGCCCAGGGCCCCCGATGCGTCGGATCAATCTGCGGAATGCGACGTCCGTTACCCCCTCCATCGGGGCGAGAACCACAGCAGGTTCAACAACGATATCTCTTACCCGGAATGACGAGGGGTAACCATCCTGTGTCTTTGCATTATGAAGTAACACTCCCATTGGCGTCTTGGTACCCAAACCAGGCCTAGACGTCCAGAGTTTTGAGCGGTTGGTATGTTGGATTATGGGGAACTACCAGCATGTCGCTGGTTACAGGCATGAGCGTCTGTTGTGACGAGTCAAAGCACTCTGAAGAACGTGTGCGCAGGACCGCGGACCGTGATGCGCATCTGCAGTGAACATTCCGATCTCTATTCGCATTTCTGGCGATGCTCGGTACTCGGTAGACCTGATTCGGGGAGAGCCACCAATCTCATCGTGCGTTGCCGCGGAGACAACTCCAATGGCCAAGTATACTGAGAAGGTATGAAGCCGGTAATCGGGTCTGAACAAGCACGTATACATCATGGCCTGGCCTTGACGTGGTGGTCGAGCGAGGTATAGCCGTCCTATGCAGATAATCTCGAAAAAGTATCTATCGGTTTTTACTCCTGCGTGCATCGCTACGCTTCTAAGCGTTTCGTGGAGCACTGCTGGTGCCAAACGGCCAGTTGAGGTGGAAGACTACTTCAGTCTAGCCACGGTAATCGATGTCGCGTATTCGCCCGATGGCGATACATTGGCATACGTGGATATGCGTTGGGATGATTTATCAAAAACACGCGTGGCGGATATTTGGCTGACCTCCGCAAGCGGACGGTTTGAGGCCCGTCGTTTGACGTACGATAGCGCGTATGACCTCCACCCCATATTCTCTCCCGACGGTAAGCAGGTGTACTTTTCATCATCTCGTTCTGGCAAGACGCAGGTGTACGTTGTGGACACTGATGGTGATCGCTTACGAGCAATTACTCAGTATGCCGAGGGGATTCAGAGCTTTCGTCTTTCACACTCGGGAACGACTCTCTATGTGGCCTTGCAGAAGAAGGCGACCGATGATCCGTGGAAAAAGCTCAAGAAGAAACATAGCAAAGTGAACTATGGTCATGGGGTGTGGACCTATAGCCGGATCGAGTCGATTGACCTATCGACATGGCGTCGCACACCACTGATTGACGAAAATCGAGTGCT
>PKDL01000429.1 GCA_002863065.1 Pseudomonadota bacterium | reverse complement strand
CCAGCAAGTACACTCTGCCCGGCAGACGCAGTTGACCTCGCACCCGGCAAGACCATTGCCCGTCAATGGAACGAACAGCTGCTCAACGCCATACGCCGCGATATACCGCGCCCAACCGTACACGCACGGAATCTATTTCACTTATCCGCCGCGCTCTGGGACATCTGGGCATCGTATGGAGATGCGGGCAGTGCAAGCTACCTCATCCACGAAGACCTCAGCAGTGATGCGGGCACAGACTCAGACGAGGCAGTCAACGAAGCGATGTCGTATGCTGCCTACCGGCTACTCACTCATCGCTATGTAAATGCCATTGGCGGCGAAATCACCACCGATTGCCTCGATGCATTTATGTCGCACCTTGGATATGACCTGAACAATGTGTCTACCGAAGGTAACAGCCCGAGTGCATTCGGTAATCGCATGGCAGAGGCATATATCCTGGCTTTTGCCAATGATGGTGCAAACGAAGCCAATGATTACGAAGACCCGGACGACTACACCCCGGAACAACCGCGTCTCACCGTCGATCTTCCTGGGAGCGCCACCGACGACCCAATCACATGGCAGCAACTTGTCTTAGCCGAAGCAGTAACCCAGAACGGCATCGCTGAGGGGAGCGGTGTGCGTGAATATATCGGAGCACACTGGGGAGCTGTTACTCCGTTTGCCATGGTGCGTCCAAATCAAGGCGAACCATACTATCCAATGGATAATGCGCCATTGATGTTAAACGACGCACTGGTTGAACATACGATGGAGGTCCTACGCCGAACGGCATGGTTGGATGCGGACGATAACACCATGATCGACATCTCACCGGCCTCTCAGGGGAATAGCACGCTCGGTACGGATGATGGCACCGGGTACGCCATCAACCCGATAACGGGTGCTTCCTATGAACCGATATTGGTGAAACGCAGCGACTTTGGGCGCGTTCTAGCCGAGTTCTGGGCCGATGGACTAGATTCGGAAACCCCTCCCGGCCACTGGAATACCTTAGCGAATCTTCTTGCCGACGACCCAGACATTGAGCGTCGACTGTTCGGTACGGGCGACCTGCTAAGCCCTTTGTCATGGGACGTGCACGTGCACTTCGCACTCAACGGAGCACTACATGATGCAGCCATTGCAGCCTGGGAACTTAAACGTAAATATGTCACCGCCAGGCCTATCACACTCATCCGCACCTTGGGTGGCTTGGGTCAACGCTCCGATCCAGACCTCCCCTCATATCATCCACAAGGCCTGCCATTAGAGGCCGGCCTCGTCGAGTTGATCACGGACGAAACGGCTCAACCCGATCAACCACACGCGCATCTCGCGCGGTACAAGGGCGAACTCGCAGTCTGGTCTTGGCGTGGGGAACCAGGAGATAGAGAGACCGAATACGGCGGTCACGGTTGGATTCGGGCCAAAGAGTGGGTGTCATATCAACGACGGACGTTCGTATCTCCCGCCTTCCCTGGTTATGTCTCTGGCCACAGCTGCTTCAGTCGTGCGGGGGCAGAAGTGCTCAGCCAATTGAGTGGAAGCACCTATTTCCCCGGCGGCTCCTCGGAGCTGCTCTTTGAGCCCGGCTACCTCGTATTCGAAGCCGGTCCAACCGAACCGGTAACACTACGATGGGCAACCTATTATGATGCCGCTGATCAAGCTGGCGCATCCCGCTTATGGGGCGGAATCCACGTCGCACCGGACGATTTTGACGGCAGAATTATTGGTTCAAAGATAGGTTTAGCTGCAGTCGAACTGGCGCGGAGATACTTTGAGGGCGAGGCGAGCCCTATCATCACCAACAACTGAGGAGATAAGCCGGTGGGGGTACCATCCAATCCATCTGGTGCAAGCTCATTCCACACAACGCGCGAAAATGTGCGGAGTCGCGCGTTCCTTTGATGCCGATGCGCTCTATCATCATGTGGCTGGTAATAAGTACGTCACTACCTATCGCCTGTAGGGGCAATGGAAACGTCGAATGGGTACCCGACCATGTAACGGACGCTACAAGTGATAGTCGGCAGCAAACCGGTAGCGATCATCCCTCGTCAGATATCAGCCATCCTGCGCAGGATACCGAACGACGACTGGATACAGCGCTCACAACCGAAGACGGCAACGTTGTGGACCTGAGCGATGCCACCGGCTCGTGCAATTGCCAAGACCAGGAGGCCTGTATCGAGACGATGTGCCTACCTATCATCTGTACTCCGGGCGAAAGCGAGTGTGTGACGGTACTACAGAGGAAGGTCTGTAATGCCACGGGGACGGGCTGGGGCACCCAGGCCTGTATTGACGACACGGTATGCAGCGCTGGCGACTGCACCTCCCCCACTTGCGACCCGCTCAGTGACCCATCGTGTGTGGATGGTCAGGTGGCTACATGTATCGACGGCGTTCAAATGCAGTTATCACCCTGCCCTGGCGGAAGCGGTTGTCTCAACGGTCAATGCATCGCAATTACTCCCAATATCGTTCTAGTCGTCGATACGTCAGGCTCTATGAGCTATCTATGGGACCAGCCTGACGTATGGCCAGACGACTGTACCCAGAACTGTCCACCTTGGAACTATCCAGATTGTGATGACCCGACAGCGCCTAAGACGCGACTAGGCAGAACCAAAGTCGCATTGAATGCCATGTTGAGCGATGAAATCACCAGCGATGTTCGACTAGCCTTGATGCGCTTTCCTCAACGACTAAACGCCCCTGCGTCCTGCCAATCCGGCCACTATACTGGGCTAGGTGTAATGACGGGAGACGACGGCTCGCACCAGGCGGGTGAATGGTTTACTGAGTTCCTGTGGCAAGTCATGGTGGTGCCATTTCGCCAGGACACTGCTACGAATGATGCCGATGCCATGCTGCAATGGTTTGATTTTACAGAGACCCTCGGAGTTGATGGCAATGCGTGCATCAGTGACCTCAATTGTGCCCAGCTCTTATGCGATCAGAACGCATGTGCCACGCATACCGACCCGGAGCTCCGTGGTGTGGGCCCGACCCCACTCGGTAAAAGCCTGTTCTATGCGGGAGAGTACTTACGTCGCGAAGTATTAGTCGAAGGTAAAGCCTGCTTAGAGAATGTAGACTGTGCGTCTCCACACCATACATGTATCGAGGGCACCTGCAGCGACCCTTTTCACGCATGCCGCCCAACCAAAATCGTCTTATTTACGGACGGTCAGGAGACCGTATTCACGGATAAAGAGGACTATTTCCATCCCATCGTACAAGCAAAACGGATGCACTTTGGCTTGGGGTGTACGGCGGACATCCAGTGCAGCAATGGAGCCAGCTGCACCCCGAGCGGTCAATGTGAACCGCCCGCGGGCCTTGTCCCCGAAACAATATGCGATGCGCTCCCAATGTCTTGTGAGACAGATGCTGATTGCCCTGCTTGGAACTGCGGAGAGGACGTGCCATGCCCGGGCACATGCTTGAATGTGGCTTTGCAGGTAACTGACCCGGAGCAGCAAAATTATCTAAAAGATTACAATAACCTACCAATTCCACTGACGATCCATGTGGTAGATGCATCGGCAGGTACCCAGACGGACAATGCGCTCATCGCAGCATACGGAGGCGGTCAACACGTATCGGTATCGCTTGGCGACATCAATGCACTCGCATCCGTCCTGCTTGAACTACTGGATCCCAAAGACGGACCCACGTGCGTCACAAAATGATGCGCCCGTTTATAGAAACCGAACTGGACTTAATCGCTCTTACAAATAGCGAATCCCTTGGCCATCTCACCGCAGCACTACCGGCAGGTGAGTTTACTGCGGGACAGCTTGCGGCAGGAGCCGTGCCTCGATTCACCGTAGCACCAGAACGGGCAATGGCAGCCAAAGATGTTGGATTCACAACGGAGACCCCCTCATTGACAGTCGGCACATTCAACGTTGGTCTTTTAGACCGTAGGTATCTCACCACCCGCATCCAAGTACCCGAGATAGAAGCACGGCGGGCCTACTTTGCACGGCGGATATTGCAGGAAGATGTTGATATTTGGCTGCTGCAAGAAGTCTGGGAGCCATGCGACTACCACCGTCTACGCGCACTAGCAGAAGCCACTG
>PKDL01000074.1 GCA_002863065.1 Pseudomonadota bacterium | reverse complement strand
CTCATCCTGCTTTGCACCGGCATCTTTTTTGCCGCAGCCGACGAAGGTGATCAGTCCAAACACTGCCAGTAGTACCAATGCGTTCCGCATGTTTTTCTCCCATATTACTCGGCGGACTACGTCGCGCCTTGGTTGGTCGGCGGGAACCTACCAGTCCGGGTCCACATGCGCCAGCACTTCACAGTCCTTACTTCACAACCAGGGACGACCAGGCGATGCATCCCACATGGCTCATCCACCACCAGTCCAACCTATACGCGCCAGTCTGCAGTACTCGACATGCCTGCGACACACGGCATTCCGTGACATATGGAAACACGGTCGGTCAAATGGTGGGTAAGCAACAGATGGTAGGAATGGGATGCTCTCGGCACAGACTACTTGGTGCGGACGAGCGTAAGTTTCATATCGTCGCCAACCTTCGCCATCGTAACATGGCTATCGTCCGCGAAGGTGAGTGTAAACGTTTCGGATTGGTCCTCGCCCGCTTTCTTCGCTTCAACAGTAACTGCGTTACCCTCCGACTTAATCACCTTGTAGTTGCCCGTATTCACCTGCCCCATGCCAGACATAGTCAACGTATCCTGCCCGAATTCGACGACCAATTTACCAAACATAGTTTCCATCATGGCTTTGGCTTCCGGCTTTGCGTCAACCTGCTCTTTCATCTTTGGGTTCGCCGTCATTAGGGCAGGAATATCGACCTTCCAACTACCAACCAGCTTGCCAGGTGTCCCCGCGACCGGGGCTGGAGCTGCCGCCGACTTGTCGCCTTCGGCTTTCTTCTCTTCAGCCGGTGTATCACCTTCGGCTTTCTTCTCTTCAGCGGGTGTATCACCTTCGGCTTTCTTCTCTTCAGCCGGTGTATCACCTTCGGCTTTCTTCTCTTCAGCCGGTGTATCACCTTCGGCTTTCTTCTCTTCAGCAGCCGATTTCTCTGCCGCCGCTTTATCTTCTTTGGGGGCTTCCCCGTCTTTCTTCCCACATCCAATGACAAGTCCCAGGGCCACACCGAGCATCAGCAGTTTTCGCATTTTTATCTCTCCTTCGTGAATGGCGGACTGCGTCTCGCCGGTTTCGGACGGCCGGAAACTAACAATGTAATCTCTGACTGGCTAGGGGCGAGCCCGAAATACCACCGAAGGAGGACTTATCGGAGCGAAAATGTCAGGATATGTCATACCCACTAGTCTTTGGCGTACTGCGCAACCCAAGGAGATTGATGGACGCCGATTCTAAAAAGACACACCACCCCCCTAGTACTTCGGAACCATCCGCAGACGGGTCGGAGCCACACGGACCACCGCATAAACGCGTAGTCGATGTTCTGGATACATGGGGCGAGCTTGATGAGACGCTACTGGATCCAAATCAACGTGCTGTCCGCTTCACAGCGACAGCGATTGGTGTCCTGTTGATGTTTACATGGCTCCTACCGATCGGGCGCGAAAACGGGGCTCCAGTGAATGTTTGGGACACCTTCGGTATCGCAGGTCCGCTTGAGCTTCTTCGATTGCTATTGCCAGGAGCAGTGGGGGTATGGTTCGTCATATTAGGTGCGTTCGTCCGATCGTCAGTACGCATGAAGACGACGTGTATGTCCGTCGGCCTACTCACTCTGCTTGGTATCGGAATCAACCCTTTTGCCGTCCTCCGCATCGTAACCCCACCCATTGACGGACGAGTCGCAGAGCTAACCTTCGGCATGGTGACCGGCGAATACTTCCCGCGAGAAGACGTCCTGCATCTCGTATTTCTTGGTCTTGGGCTCGGATTCTTTGGCGTCGCGGGTCGATACCGCGCGGTGGTACAAGCCTCTCCCATAGGCGGATACCTCATGGCGGTAGCGACGGTGTGCTTGGTAACCTACTATGTATTGCCATACGATTCTGGAGCGGTTCCAGCTATCCGAAATGCTGAATTATACAGCGAATACCATGCCTTTCCGGATCAGATCCAAGCAGGAGTAAGAGCGTTAGAGAATCGGCTGTATCAACTCGACCCCGAAATCATTTACAACTCACATTTTCAAAAACTGGGGCGAGATCCTAAATTATTAGGACAAGTGCAACTGTCTGCCGTGTATTTCGGCAGCATTTATTTTGTTCCGCTCCTGCTCATTTTTCTCGCTATCCCGTCGCTAAAGCCTTCTCGGTATCTGAACCACCGAACTGTACCCGCAAAACTCGTAGGCTGGGGATCATCGACCTATCTCATGGCATTCCTGTTTCCGCTGCTGCTCAAAGAAAGTAGCAAAGAAACCGGTGATGGCTTTCTAGCGGCGCTCCGCAATTATATCTTGTTCATCTCAATATTTGCGGGCGCGACAGTCGCGTTTAGCGAAGCCATCCGGGAATGGGTTGAGCCCAATGCAACGAATGACGTATTACCTGCAGACCCCCTTTCCTGGAAAGAAACCTGAAAAGCGAGCAATTGGTATTTCCCTACGACAACGAGGTCCGGTAATCTCCCGCAGCATGAATTACTTACGTGTCTTCATTTTAGGGCTAGTGCTCGTCGGGTTACACGGCTGCTCAACGCCGGAGCGACCCGCCACACCGCCAACGCTAAGTACCCCAGCTACCGAGGCGCCCGCTACCGAGGCACCAGCGTCTGCGCCGCCGGCTACCGTCGCTCAGCCTTCAGCTACAACACAGGAGGCCAGCCAGAAGGTGACGACACCTCCCCGCGTAGAGCGCCCCCCTACCCTGAAAAAATCGCCCACTACCACCGTGGACAATCGGCCTCCTATGCCGCCAGCGACGCCAAATCCAGGCTCTCGGCAACCGGCACCGGCTGCAACCGTCAAGCCGGCAAAATCCCGCATCGCTAAACCAGCCAATACACCTAAAGTGAAGACTGCGCTGGCCACTAAGCCAATCATCACCAAGAAAATCCAACCTACAGCGCCCCCGGAGATCGACGCCACACCGCCCACTTTACGTTTGGTGCACTCGTGCAACCTGCAGGGCGAGCTCGAACCGTGTGGCTGAGTAAAGAATCGGCTTGGCGGTCTTGCCAGGCGAGCAACATTCATCGGTGGACTACAAAAGGAAAAGACCCCGTTTCTACACCTCGACGCTGGTGATGCCTTCCACAAGGGCTACAACATCTCAGATGCAGAGAGGCCAGGCGTTATGTCGGCCATCGGGGTATATCTCGCAGCGTATAAGCAAATGGGCCTCCAAGCGTACACCATCGGCGACCGGGACCTAGGGCTCGGGCTGAAGACTCTCCGGTCAGTGGCTAGGAAAGCGAGTTTCCCGCTGTTGTCGTCTAACGTGGTGCATAAAGACTCCGGTGCGAAGGTATTCAAAGGGCACACAATCATCCGAAAAGCTGGTTTTAAGATCGCAGTGATCGGCGCGACCACAAGTCTCTTTGTGAATCGTAATCAGCTTGAAGAAAGCGATAATATCAAAGTCATTGCACCGGAGGAGTCCGTAGCGAAGGAAATCAAAGCGGCAAAAGCAAAAGGAGCTCAGCTCTTTGTCCTTCTCGGCCATCTCAATGAATCTGAAGTCGAGCGGACAGTCAGGTCGAATCCTGAAATCCAATTCGTATTGGGTGGGCAATGGGTCAAGATGGATTCTCGAGCCAAAAAAGTCGGTAATGCGTGGGTCGTTGGAGCCTACATGCGAGGAAAAAACCTGTCCGTAATGGATCTATACGTTCAGAACAAGTCCTTGGAGTTCGTCGACCGCAATGCGCGGCAACAACTCATTCGTCAGCAACGTACACTTGAGTCGCGAATCAAAGGCCGAGAGCGGAGTATCGAGAGTGCTCGCAAGGACCCGAAGCGCAAAAGCTCCGTGGAATATCTGGAACGAAACTTAGTCCAGCTCAAAACGGAACTACAGGAAGTGTCACTCGACCTAGAAGACCTCGTCGATCCGGCATCAGACGCGTCGTATATCAAGTGGGATCTTCGCGGCATGGATACCGGTTTTTCTGATGAAAAACGCGTCGCAAAACTCGTCACCGCGCACAGGGCAATCTATCCGGACCCTACCAAAAAACCGCGGAATGGAAAGGCACCCAAACCTGCACTAAAAACGTCACGAACTCCGAAGCCAACAGTTCGACCGAAG
>PKDL01000334.1 GCA_002863065.1 Pseudomonadota bacterium | reverse complement strand
CATGCACCTTTGCGCATCTTATAAGACTAAAAAAGGGCGTGTATGGCCGCGCATCAGTGTACTCGAACATCGGTGGACTTTCCCAATTCCGTACCCCTACATTTCTACATAAATCAGTGCCTCGTTCGGATCACTCGGATGCATCGAAGGAATACCCGGCATTTTGTTTCCCGGAGGAGCCTTACTACAGCGGTGAAGCTAGTGTACAAGAGCAGCAGCTTTGGCGCAGGAGAACATACGGAATGGCGAATCTCGAAGGACTAATTAAGCGGCTGTCACCAACTACACGGAGAACACTTGAGGCCGCTGCGGGCCTCGCGCACAACGCCCGCCATTACGAGATCACGCCAGAGCACATGCTGCTCGCCTGTCTAGACCACACCACAACCGATATTCCAAGCATGCTGAAAAACCTGGGCAAAGATGGCGGCGCGCTTCAAAAGCTGCTTCGCCGCCATTTGGAAGTGCTCCGTAAGGATAACCTGGACAAGCCTGCCTTTTCCGAGGAATTGGTCGCGCTGCTGGAGGATGCATGGGTTATCTGCAGTATGACACTTGGCTCGGATAACCTGCGTACAGGTGCAATTTTAGTCACACTCACGAAGACACCTACAAAGTATGCTGATCCTGCCATTGACGGCCCTATGCACCATCTGGACTGGTTCGGTACGCTCGACGCTTCACTGGTTGAAACACGATTCGACGAACTAACCTCAAACTCGAGTGAAACGGATGGTGGGTGGTCTCCAGATATTGACGATGATGTAGACCTCATTGGAGACAAGGGCCCACTCGCCGGCGGCGCATTGGCCAAATACGCCACCAATTTCACGCAACGCGCAAGAACCGGCAAAGTCGACCCAGTTTTCGGACGGGACCGAGAGATCCGACAAATGGTCGATATCTTGGCGCGACGTAGAAAAAACAACCCCATTATCGTTGGCGAAGCAGGGGTCGGAAAGACCGCTCTTGTCGAGGGACTCGCCCTCCGTATTGCCCACAAAGACGTACCGGATGTGCTTCTCAACGTGGAACTAATCGGACTCGATATGGGGCTCTTACAGGCCGGTGCTTCGATGAAAGGAGAGTTCGAAAACCGCCTCAAAGACGTCATAAACGAGGTCAAGAACTCACCTATCCCGATCATTCTTTTTATCGACGAAGCACATACGCTAATCGGTGCCGGCGGGCAGCAAGGTGGAAGCGACGCAGCGAACCTGCTGAAACCCGCATTGGCGCGCGGAGAGTTGCGCACGCTCGCAGCAACTACCTGGAGCGAGTACAAGAAATACTTCGAAAAAGATGCTGCACTCACCCGAAGATTCCAACTCGTAAAGTTGGATGAGCCAGATATCGAAACCGCGACTACCATGCTCCGCGGACTACGTACTAACTACGAGGATACGCATGGCGTCCTGATTCAGGATGCCGCAATCGTGGCCGCCGCCGAACTGGGAACTCGCTACATATCGGGACGTCAGCAGCCGGATAAAGGGATCGACTTGATCGATACCGCTGCTGCCCGAGTACGAGTTGCCCTCACTTCCCGGCCGGGCGAAGTCGAAGATGCAGAGCGGAGAATTCAGACCCTTGAGCGAGAGCTGAGCGCACTGGAGCGCGACGCCGAAGCGTGCGCGGTACCAAACGAAGAACGCATCGCTGAATTGCATCACTTGATTGAGAAGAACCAAGGCGAGTTTGAGAGACTCACAGAGCGCTGGCATACGCAGCTCGAAGCGGCCAATGAAGTCGTCAGTGCGAGACAAGCCCTCGGCGAAACGAAAGAAAAAATTCAGGCGCTGAAAAACGCCCCCGAGCCTGGACAAGCGGTACCTGCGGAACTGGATGAAGACACCGTGCAGCTCATCGAAGCGTACCGTCGTATGCCTGTCGATGCTCGACAATTCCTGGAGGGGTCGCTGAGGGCGAAAGGCCTCGACCCGGCCAGAGTACTTGTAGATGCAGAAGAAACCAATGAGTCGGTAGAACCAGATTATGAAGGGATGATGAAAGAAGCCACAAACCGGCTCGAAAAAACCATCACACACCTCAAATTTGTCCAGGGCCGTGAACCTATGGTGAACGTGGAGGTCACTCCAGAAGTTGTTGGACAGGTCGTGTCTGACTGGACTGGCATTCCACTAGGTCGAATGATCAGTGACGAGGCAGGCGCACTGCTCACAATGGAAGCCCAGTTAAACCAACGAATAAAAGGACAGGACCATGCACTAGAGCTGGTATCCGCCAGAATTCGGGCGGCAAAAGCCGGATTAAAGAGCCCTGAGACCCCCGTAGGCGTTTTTCTCTTCGTCGGTCCGTCCGGCGTGGGCAAGACAGAAACTGCTCTGGGCGTCGCGGACCTAATGTTCGGTGGCGAACGCTTTATGACCACAATCAACATGAGCGAGTTCCAGGAAAAGCACACGGTCTCCCGACTGATCGGTTCGCCACCAGGGTATGTGGGTTACGGCGAAGGTGGGGTGCTAACTGAAGCGGTCAGGCAGCGCCCCTACTCTGTCGTTCTATTGGACGAGGTAGAGAAGGCCCACCCGGAGGTACTCAACCTCTTCTATCAGGTCTTCGATAAAGGAGTCTTGGCAGATGGCGAGGGCCGCATTGTGGACTTCAAAAACACCATTCTCTTTCTGACAAGTAATCTCGCTTCAGACGTACTAATGGCTCACTGCCCTGGAGATGCACGCCCCCCATTGGAGCCACTCATTAGCGCGATCCGCCCCGTACTTTCTGACTGGTTCAAGCCAGCACTGCTCGCCCGGATGACCATTGTACCGTATTACCCCATCAGTACGAATGTGATGAGCGATATCGTACGCCTCAAGCTCCGCAAATTACAAAGTCGACTGATTGATACACATAAGATGACCATGGAGTTAGATGATTTGGTCATCGATACAGTCGCTGCAGATTGCACTGAACGCGAGACTGGCGCGCGGAATGTTGATGCAGTCATCAACGCACAGCTGATGCCGATTCTATCCAACAGAATACTTGAGCAAATGGCGTTAGGTCCACTACCCAAAACGGTACGGGTAGGAGTTGACTCCGAGAAGCAATTCACCTTTGAGTTTTCGGAGCCAAGGTCCAGCTAAGAAGAGGGCGCTCCGCGCAAACCCTCGATAGGTCACTATCGGCTATACTGTTCACGCGTTCCCCGCCAACGTTTTGCGGGGATACGGACCCGGAGATAAAGATGACTAAATACTGCATCGTAATACCCTTCTTTTTTATCGCCTCTGCTGCCAGCGCTGACCCAGGCTTGTGCGCAGGAACTGGTGGTCAGTGGACGGATTGTGGTTCGGGATGCGGTCCCTTCACATGCGACAACCCGACTCCAGGAGCATTTTGCCCTTCCGTATGCATTCCTCAATGCACATGTCCCACGGGCGAAGTCTGGGATGATACGATTGGCTGTATCGACCTCAACACCTGCGGTACATCCGCCTCCGGCGATGAATTAAGCTGCGTGAATTCAGGTGGTGAATGGACGGAATGTGGGTCCGGATGCGGGCCCTTCACATGTGAAAATCCCCCAACACCCGGCCAAGCGTGTCCAGATGTGTGCGTACCGCAATGCAAGTGCCCGATTGGGAAAGTATTCGAGGCTGGCATTGGATGCATTGACTCAGAGTCCTGCAAAGATGAGACGAATCCCGAATTCACCCTGTGTACTGAGACTGGCGGTGAATGGGCCGAGTGTGGATCTGGATGCGGGCCGTTCACTTGCGATAACCCAGGCACTGGTTTGGAGCTGTGTCCTGAAGTGTGCGTACCGCAATGCGACTGCGGACTGGGGAATGTATGGGATGCAGCCCTAGGTTGCATCCCTACCTCGGAATGCCCAAACAGTGCAGAAGCGGAATGCAGCGCAGGAGGCGGAACCTGGAATACTTGTGGTTCGGGATGCGGTCCCTTCTCGTGCAACAATCTTCCTAGTCCAGGTCAAGCCTGTCCAAAAATATGCATACCGCAGTGTGAATGTCCTGTGGGACAGGTGTTTGAGAACGGAGAGTGCACTGATACAGAAGACTGCGACCCGTCAGCTGGCACCGTTTTATGCCTGGAAACGGGCGGAGAGTGGTT
>PKDL01000163.1 GCA_002863065.1 Pseudomonadota bacterium | reverse complement strand
GTTTCTTGCCTTTCCAAGTACAGTAGGCGAGTGCGCCTGCCGGGGTCACGTTGACCACTGGATGGTTAGCACAAGAGGCATTCGCCGGTCCCCCGGGAGTGGATTGACACGTCATTTTGACTTGGAACTGTGCATCACAATCCAACCCTGAATCTTCCTTCGCAAACTCAAAACAATCATGGCACGGGTACATTGCACCGCCGTAGGAACATACGTTTCCCTGCGAGAGAAGAAACTCACGATACTGCGCGTTGGTCACCTCGAAACGGTCGATCCAATACGTCCGGTTCAATTCAACCAACACCTGAGGATGCTCTCTTGTAGACCCTTCGAACAGAGGCGCCCCCATCGTGAACTCACGAGCCGACACTTTCATCATACCTTCACACTTTGCACCGCAAGGATCTAGCAAAGAAGAGTTCGACTCGAGCTCGCATGATGCCAAGACCAGCATCGCAACTAGCATCAGGACGGGGCATCTTGAACACAGGTAACGCAATGAATCCCAAGATTGCATACCGAGTATATTAGCACTGTGTGGACCAACAAATCTGGTTCCACATCGCTTGACCTCTAATTGTGACCGTCTGTAACGTGTACCGCGGTAATACAAGGAACCAATAATGCTACCGCTAGCCCAAAGACTCGCGAATGGCCGTTGTACCGTCGGGACTTGGATCACATTGGCTGATGTGGCGGTTACTGAAATCGCTGCACGAAGCGGTCTGGAATGGGTGGCTGTGGATCTTGAACACACCAGCCTTTCTGATGCCCATTTTGAGGCGCATGCTAGAGTTGCGGACCTATTAGGCGTCCCCTGCCTTGCGCGCATTCCGAGCGTAGATTCACATCGGATCAAACGACTTATGGACTCCGGAGCCAAAGGCTTGATCATCGCTAATGTAACAGAGCGAGCCCAGCTAGATGCCGCGATGAGAGCCATGCACTATCCACCCCGAGGAGAGAGAGGCGTCGGACTCGCTCGAGCGCAAAGATATGGCACGGGCTTCGCGGAGTATGTTCGCCAAAGCAACGATGCACTCCTTGTGGCACAAATTGAGCACAAGGAAGCTCTTGGCAATCTATCGGATATATTATCCCACCCCGCACTGGATGCATGGATGATCGGGCCCTACGACCTTTCGGCGAGCCTAGGCTACCCCGGTGATTTTACCCATCCGGACGTAACCCAGGCTATGGACAAGATACGTGCTGTAGGTAGTAACTATCGTGCTTCAGCTGGAATCCACGTAGTGGAACCAGACCTAAACCAGATAAAAATCCGACATGATCAAGGGTTCCGCTTCATTGCCTATACTGTCGACTTCCGCGTTCTTGATGTTAACCTCAGAGCCGGGGCGAAGATGGCTGCTACAATTGAATCCAACATGGATGACCTACCGGCAAAGGATACCAATCGATGAGCCGGGTAGCAGACCTCTTAGAGCACACTGAATCGTTCTCGGGCTACATGCACGGTTATGTTGCATTACTCAATGAGGCGTTGAGTAAGGTAACGCCAGAGTCCTTACAGGCCACAGTCGCCGCCCTAAATCATACACGGCATGCGCACGGAGATATCTACATTGCGGGTAATGGCGGCAGCACTGCTGCTGCGATGCACTGGGCTAATGACCTCATATCGATACAGTGTCGCCCCGCGTTCAGGGCCCACGCGCTTTCAGCCAATGCCAGTGTACTTACGTGTATCGGTAATGATGAGGGGTTTAGTCACACATTCTCTGAGCAGCTTGCAGGACGGGTCCGAGCGATCGACTTGGTGATTCTTATCTCTGCTTCGGGCTCATCTCCCAACCTATTACAGGCCGCGCAAGCGGCTCAATCCGAGGGTGCGCGTGTGATAAGCGTCGTTGGATTTGACGGCGGAGCACTCCAATCATGCTCGGATATCCTCATACACATTCCCACGTCCATCGGGGATTATGGAATCGCTGAAGATGGCCATCTCGCAGTCGCACACATGGTCTCCAACTACTTGAGACACAACACGTGAAATCGGTCGTTCCAATTGCCGTTTGCAGCCGATCCTTCTCGCGCCACCCTGTGCTACGAGCGGAGCTATCGCATCACTTTTCAAACATCCGATTCAACGACTCCGGCATCACCCTCACAGGTGGCACACTAATCGATTTTTTGCAGGACCGTGTCGCCGCCATCATTGGCATGGAAACGATTGATGCTGCTCTGATTGACCAGCTTCCACAGTTACGGGTTCTGTCCAAGTACGGCGTGGGGCTCGACCGAATTGATGAAGGTCTACTCAAAGCCAATGACGTGAAACTCTGCACCTCGCCTGGCGTCAATCGAAGTGCGGTCGCAGAGCTGACGATGGCGTTCATAATCTCCCTCCTTCGGCATGTACCACAATCACAAAAGGAGCTGTCTGCTGGGACATTCCGCCAAATACAGGGCCGAGAACTTAGATCATGCGTTGTGGGTGTACTCGGTTGTGGAAATATCGGGCAATTAGTCGCCTTACACTGCAGGGCGTTTGGAGCTACGGTTCTCGCACATGACGTGAAGTCATACGATGAATTTTACCAAACACATGACGTGCACCCATGCACGCTCGATGAGCTACTTCACCGCTCCGATGTACTGACTATCCACACCCCGCTCGACGCCTCCACGCGAAATATCATCTCAGCACCGCGAATCGCTCGTATGAAACCTGGTTCGATACTTATCAACACAGCACGTGGGGGGCTGGTGAACGAAGATGCCGTCGTTGATGCGTTGACCAATGGGCAGCTGAGCGGTGCGGCCTTTGATGTATTTCAAATCGAACCGCCTGGCGAACACCGACTATTTCAAATGCCGAATGTCATCACTACCGGGCATATTGGCGGACATACGGACGCCGCCATCCTAGCTATGGGTCGGGCGGCCATCCATGGGTTGATCCAGTCATGAGCGACGTGGTTCGAGCGGCTGCCACGGTTGCACATAAAGATAGGGGTACTTTCCGTCAAAGCGCCTTCGAATACTTGGCTGCCCATAAAAAAACCGTGACATTAGCTCGGTCGTTATACCGCCTATTGGGTAAACAACGCTGGGCCGCCACCCTCCTCGTAAGCGGGTATGGAATCGCCTCGTTCCTTCGTGTGAGCACTCCGAATACAGGCCGGCTATGGTCTGTGGGAAGATATCGCAATGAAGAACGCCAATTCGCTTTTGTTCAACAATGTGCTGGCGTAGACATAGGCAGAGTGCAAATTACCACCTCTGCAGCAATGCGTAGTGAAAGCATCCGTGACCTTCTAAATCTTCTGATGAGCCCGGCCGAAGTGATTGGTGGTCTGCGATTGATCCATCGATATGGAGAGAGCAGCGATTTTCTTGTCAGCTGCCGAGTGGCCGCCACTGTTGGTTACACCGCACGATTCCGCCGTATACTTTCACGCCATACCAACCTTGATGCAATCATCGTGAGTAGCGATACCAACCCGTACGCCACCAGCATTTGCGAAGTGGCTCGAGATATGGGAATCCCTCGGGTCTACATCACGCACGGCCACATGCCCTCTGGCCCTCCGCGTGTAGACTTCGACTTATGGTTATTGGATGGACCAGAGCTGAAAAAAGTGTATGACCGAGTAGCGCCTGTTCAGGGCGCCATCGCATACAAAGGCGCTGAAGGGACCTATCAACCCTTACGTGTACACGGACTGAAACGACGGCGCCTGGCTGTTGGTTACTTCGCCTCACTGTTAGTGGATTGGGAAGAGACAGCTAAAGTCATCCAATCGATTCGAGCAACGCTCAACCCGTCCAAGATTTTGATCCGATTCCACCCCAATCAGACCATTCGCGATCCTGCTGCACACACATTCTTTGCACAATCCGAAGATATAAAGCTATCCGACGGTGAGACACTACTCACCGAAGATGCCGACCAATGTGACCTCGTATTCGCGGGTAATAGTAGCTGCCACCTGACATTGCTAAAATACGGCACGCCCACGGTATATGTCCCGGGACTTGACATCGTCCCTCACGATTTTTACGGGTTCCTACGAGACCGAATCGTGCCTGAGTTTCCTACCCCTCAAGCGGTGTGTTCGGATGCTATGTATCGCTTTTATTCC
>PKDL01000356.1 GCA_002863065.1 Pseudomonadota bacterium | reverse complement strand
AGGAGTTCGAGGATGAGGTCGGCAGTGGCCCTGAGACTGGCGAGGACAATACAGCGACCGCAGCCGCAGCAGATGTTCTCGCTATCGGCGACTCCATTCTTGAATGGAATGAGTGGGATGGCGCATCAATTCCCGAGGTTGCGGGTCAGCTAGCCGGTATGACAGTACATAATGCGGCCATTAGTGGCGAAGCATTCCTCGCGGAAGCCCCAGCCGGTATCCCAGCCCAGTTTACTCCCGGAAATTACCAAGCCGTCATCCTCAACGGAGGTATCAACGACCTCCCAGCCGGCTGTAATCAAGATGGAAGCATGCCGACCGTCGATTCGATTATTGCGCCTTCCGGACAATCAGGACCGATGTTTGACCTGATAGAAACAATCACTCAAGGGGGCGCTCAGGTGGTTATCGTCGGATATTTCGTGCCCTACGAGTACTTTGAGGGATGCGTTGCCGAAGTCGTCGCGCTCAATACGCGATATGCCGCACTCGCTCAGAGCAACCCGTCGGTAGCGTTTGTCGATTCATCATCGATCATCACGCCAACGCTGAATGTTCAGCACTATGACCAGGATAAACTCCATCCCTCCGTGTCGGGTTCGGCTGCCATAGGAAAGTTGGTCGCTGATGCCCTGAACGCATTCTAGCTGCCGAAACACGTCGCGTCCGTCGAGACCGCATACGGTCGCGACGTGTACTTTCTCTCCCAGGCGCTCTCCCCTGCCGACATGATGACTCGAATTTTCCGTGTAATCCATGCGCGGAATGAATGGGTGAGGGTCCGCTTCCCTGTATCCCGCAAATTCGGCGGCGACAAACCAGCCCGACGCCGGAGGCCCCTTCGACATTCCAGCGGCATGCCGCCCGAAGTCACACTCCATCGACCAAGACGTATGGGCCCAGACCAATCGTGCACAGTGTCCAAGCAACCGGTGGGATAACTGGCGCTACAAGTGCTGCATTAGACCGTGCGCAACGCGAAAAACAACCATTGAAGGTGACACCTTTTACAGGCCAAGCGGTCGATCAGAATGTAGGAGGACACAACCCATGCGAATTATTTTGCCAGCTTTATCTCTATGCGTACTGAGTGCATGTGACCCATCATTCGAACTGGAAGCCACGCCTCGTAGCGACACAAGCGAAAATACGCCACGGAGCGACAGTACGGAGTCGTACCCGTCTCACAATGGCGCTGAAGCCGCTGAGGCTGATGAGTACATCATCTCTGCCGATGAAAGCGACCTATCATCCAATACCGGCCAGACCGATGATCCATGGGACATCTGCGAGGAGAAGCTCGGAGAGTGCACTGATGCAGACTCCACCTGCCTAAAAGCCCTCTCAAGCTGTCTCAAAAAGCAAGGAGAAGACACAATCTGCCTGGATACCGGCGTGAAATGCCTCGAGGCCGGTTCTTCGGTCGATATGTGTTTTGACGAAGTGGATACCTGCTTTGAAGGGAAGGAATCGCAGATGATTTCTGAAGAGCCCCCTGACCAAACACAGGAGTTCGATGCCGCTGACGCCACTATGCCTAATGAGGTGGATATTCTCGCCATCGGGGACTCCATGTTGGAGTGGAATATGTCGGACCAAGGCTCGATTCCAGAGGTCGCAGGCGCAATTAGCGGAATGACAGTGAACAATGCTGCAATTGGCGGGGCGCAATTCCTCCCTGACGATGGGATACCCAGTCAATACATCTCTGGAAATTACAAGGTGGTGATCGTGAATGGAGGGGCCAATGACCTCAACATCGATTGCACATGCGGCGCATGCATGTCCCGGGTGGACGCTATCGTCGATAGCCAAGGACTATCGGGAAAGATGGTGAACCTTATCGATACAATTACCACCATGGGAGCCCGCGTCGTGCTCCTAGGCTACTATCAGACCCTGCCCGGTTCAGAATACGATGACTGTGAGCTAGAGCGTACCGCACTGAACACAAGATATTCAGCCATCGCCAGCAGCAATCACAATGTGACCTACATCGACCCGTCCACTGTCATGGCGCCCACGACAACGCCTGAGTTCTATGATGAAGATAAAATCCATCCGTCCATAGCTGGCTCCGCTGCCATCGGTACGTTGGTTGGCGATGCAGTCAGTTCGTTTTGAGACCGCGCCTGAAGTCACCCGTATGTGCCTCTCACGATCAGCTCGCCTAAAACCATACGCAACATAGACACACGGAAGCCGCACCCCGATAACTCACATCATTCCCGCTAGTGTTGCAGAACCGGCTTTGTGCGCGGCCACGCCTCCTGAGTCAGAATCCACTCAACTGTACTGTACGCCCTCCGGAGAAAACCATACCGATGAGGGGCGTATTAGGTCCTACAAGGAGGCGATACACAGACCGATGTAGTCACACTTTGTCCGCCCTCCGCTCGCCAGGATTTCAAGTGCGGTATCGAGAAACCCTCGATCTCATCTCCGAGTTCTGATAACCGGTCTCCCACTTGGAGGTAAATTATGCGTTTTGTCACCATCGGCATCATGTTGATTACGGTGAGCTGCACCACGTCCGACAGTCCAGGCAGTACACCGTCAGCCGATGTCCGCTCGTCCGATACACTGGCACCATCAAGTGACCTTTTGCGAACCCCAATCGACATTCCAGAACCCAGCTGTGCACCATCAAAAACGTGCGCTGACTACCCCAACCAATGTGGTAGTGCATTGTATGACGGTTGTGTGGGAACCCTCGATTGCCGTGGTGCCTGCCTACCACCGAATGTATGTCTCCCCGATGAAACGTGCGGGACCACATCCCAGTGTGTCCCCGATTGTGCTATCGCTGAATGTGGAAGCGACGGATGCGGAGGCACCTGCGGGCTCTGTGGCGATGCAGCAACCTGTATCGATGGACAATGCACCTCAAACTGTATCGCAAATTGCGATGGCAAGAACTGTGGGACGGACGGTTGCGACGGCTCATGCGGAACGTGTGCCGCAGGTTCCACATGCATTGACGGACTATGCATCGAGGACTGCAGTGCTGACTGCATCGGTAAAGTATGCGGTGACGATGGATGCGGAGGGACCTGCGGCGAATGTGATGCAGATACAATCTGCATCTCCGGTACGTGCGAAATCCCTCCATCCGGACTAGTTGTTGCCAATGAGATCCTCTTCGACCCGCCTGACGATGCGGCCGGTGATGCGAATTGCGATGGCGTTCGGGATGCATCCGATGATGAGTTCGTTGAAATCGTCAATGATGCGCTGACGTCGGTAGACCTGAGCGGTGCGACTCTTTCGGATAGCGTGTCAATTCGTCATACCTTCGCAGACGGGACCATTGTAGGTCCCAAAGGCATCATCGTAATCTTCGGAGGCGGTACTCCTACCTTCGATGGCACCGGCCCCGGAACGTGGTGTACTGCAATTCCATCCAGCGTCTATATGGATGTCGCCAGCTCTGGGTCCCTCGGACTCAATAATGGTGGGGATACCGTCACTCTGACCCTAGCAGATGGTACTGAGATATTCTCGGTTCTGGTCGACCCACTTCTCACTAACCTCGATCAGAGCGTTGCTCGCTCCCCAGAGCTCACCGGTGCATGGGCTGTACACGGTGATATAGCTGATTCCATCGGCAACTTCAGTCCCGCAACTAGAGCCAATGGGCTGAGCTTCTAGACGCTCTATTCTCACAGCGCAAACCAAAGGACATAACGCCAGATCTTCAGGCTATGAGTGGCCAAGCCGGGCGTAAGACTTCGTCGTCCTTGCGGGTGGTGGTGGGGCCGATGATTTGCGTTACGAAACCTATGTCCACACTTTACTCGTTGTGCCAGCCCCACCTCTGGGCACAGTTATATTACTGAGATCGTATGTCGCACTCTTCACGAAGGGCTGTATTGGCGCATTGATAAGCAACTAGTACCCGTTTCAGTGCATCATATTTAATGTTCCGTATAAGTAATTCGCTGAGAGACTGTATGAACTCGAACTGGCATAATGCAGCGCAATGGAATGATGGTCAGACGTCTGGACTAACCCTATTAGATTTCGTTGAATTACGAGCTCTATACGCTCAGCCAGGGGCAAACTTCGGATACAATATCTATGATTTACCTTCCATTGCGCCATTCCCGGAGCGTTCGG
>PKDL01000445.1 GCA_002863065.1 Pseudomonadota bacterium | reverse complement strand
CGCTCATGATGAGTAGCAACGACCTTGGATATTTCGCTGTCTTCAGCGAGGAGTTCTAAAAGCTGACGACCAACGATACCGCCGGCGCCTAAGATCAAAACTGTACGTGAACGAAATGCCATAGCGGGAGCCTTATAGCAGCGGAAGTACGAAATGGGAAAGGTTCCGGTCCTTCCAGTGGCATAGGATGGATATTTCTTTCGTCAATGAAGACGTTGAAGAGGTCAACAGCATGCCTTGATTCGTCTTACGTCAAGCGTCAACATCCCACTATGGGTGTTGTTTCTATTTTGCCAGACCACGTCGCTAACCAAATCGCTGCCGGGGAGGTTGTTGAGCGACCAGCCTCCGTTGTGAAGGAGCTGGTGGAGAACTCTCTGGACGCCGGTGCCACTCATGTCCGAGTCGAAGTAGACGACGGCGGTAAGTCGTTGATTCGGATTATTGATAATGGCAGTGGCATGAGCGAGGAGGACGCCCTACTTGCTTTGCAGCGACATGCAACAAGCAAGGTGGTTTCAGCAGACGACTTACATTCTATAAATTCTTTGGGCTTCCGAGGTGAGGCCTTGCCATCGATTCGTTCCGTTTCTCGCTTTTCTATCCGGACTCGGAGGTCCGAAAATGATGTTGGCGTGCGGATTACCGCAGATGGCGCCGACACTCCTACAACCGAACCAGTAGGTTGTCCCACAGGCACCGACATCACCGTCCGTGAGTTGTTTTTCAATACGCCTGCACGTCGCAAGTTTCTCAAGCGCACAGCCACTGAAATGTCGCGTATTACCGAGCTGATGGACCGTTTTGCCTTGGGGTGGCCTCACGTACACTTTTCGTTGATCCACAACGGTAAACGTCGTTCAGAGCGGCCTGCTGATCGTGATTTGCAAGCGAGAATCTTGTCGGTATTAGGCCGAGATGTGTGTCGTCAGCTATTTCCAGTACGACTTGAAATGGGAGAGCATAGCGTTTTTGGTTACACTGCCGAGCCGTCATTTCACCGACCTAACGCACGAGGGATGTACACGTATATCAATGGCCGTTTTGTACGTGACAAAGTGGTGCAACACGCGATTACCCAAGCGTATGGGACGTTATTAGACCGGGGGCGCTACCCAACATGCGTACTGTATTTAGTTCTTCCGCCTTCATCGGTAGATGTGAATGTTCATCCAGCGAAGGCAGAGGTGCGTTTCGTTGAAAGTGGCGCAGTGCACGGCCTCATTGAAAGAGCGTTGCGACTAACACTCGCCGACGCGCCCTGGGGTTATGATTCCGAAGCTATTCTTTCACCATCATCTGGTCCACTCGGCGGAATGGGTACTGAGGCCGACGGTTTGTCCGGATTGTTTTCGGGCGCGCCGAGAGCTGGGGTATCGATGGAGTCAGATGAATTACCTCCATTCGATGACCAAAAAGCGCAATCTTCAGAGGAACATACCGAGGGTTATGCCGCCTCCGTTGAAAGTGGACCTGACACTCCCGATAAACCTGGCTTTTTCAAAAGCTTGAAATTCCACGCCCAGATAGGTCGCAGGTACTTGCTTTGCGAGTCACCCAATTCTCTGCACTTGGTAGACCAGCATGCTGCGCATCAGCGGGTACTTTTTGAACGGCTGTTGGCCGCATGGAAATCAAATACATCGCCGTCGCAGCGAATGCTTTTCCCTATCCCAATGACGTTGACGCCAGCCCTCGCGGAAGCAGCCGGTGCGTATGCGAGATTGATGCAGAGATTGGGGCTTGGCGTGGAGCCGTTCGGTGGAGCCGAATGGGTCATCACGGAAGTACCTGACGCACTTGCGGATAGAGATCCGGTGGCTACCGCATCACATGTGTTACGACTCCTCGTTCAACGGCGACCAGGACCAGATTCGGACTATCAAATTGAGGTACTGCTTGCGGCGATGGCGAGTCACGGAGCGTATCGCCATGGCGACGAACTTACATCGGATGCGGCAAGAGCTTTGCTCGTACAACTCGATGGATTAGTCGTAGATTCCTCAGCCAATAGTGGGATGCCAGTGCTGGTCAGTCATCCATTTGCTCGTATTGCGCGCTGGTTTGACGGCTCATGACGGTTTCTTCTGACACAGGTCCAGCCGTCGCATCGCGGGAGCGTATCATCGTCATTTGCGGAGCGACCGCTAGCCGGAAGAGTGAGTTGGCGATGGCCTTAGCGACAGAAGTACAGGGCGAGCTCGTGTGTTGTGATTCTGTGCAGATGGTTCGGGGATTCGTTATTGGCTCGGCTGCACCATCTTCTGGTGATTATGCCGCAGTTCCACATCATCTTTTTCAGTCGGTAGAGTGGAACGACCCGCCGGACGCAGGTCGCTATCAGTCGTTGGCTGATGAAGCAATTCACCAAATAATCCAACGAGACAAGGTCCCCATTGTTGTGGGTGGAACCGGGCTCTACCTGCGTTCACTCTTGTTCGGGCTTGCCAATATACCCACGGTGCCCGCAAATGTACGTGAAGCACTGCGAGCAGAGTTGGAAGTTCATGGTGCGAACGCTATGTATCAACGCTTGGAACGACTCGATGGGATAGCTGCTCGCAGAATTTCAGGTGGAGCTCGAAATACCCAGCGTGTGCTTCGAGCACTAGAAGTGGCGGTGCACACCGGCAGACCGCTATCGAGCTATTGGGCCGAGCAGTCGCAAACCATACGGTATCACGCCACCATTCTGATGCCGGAATTTGATACTCAGACCCTCGCTCATCGAATATCCAAGCGCGTGGAGTCCATGCTGTCGACTGGTTTAGTGGATGAAGTTCGAGCATTGCTCTCATCTGGTGTCGACCCGATGTGCCGGGCAATGCGCTCCCTTGGTTATCGAGAGGTCGTACATCATTTAGACACTAGTGAACCCTTAGAGGTGACACAGGAGCTCATTGAGCGTGGGCACCGTCGGTATGCTCGTAGACAACGGACGTGGTTTAGGGCGATGGACGATATCCATGTTTTGGATGCGACGAGGACCGACCTACTTCAAGCGGCGCTGAGACTATTGGACACCACCTAGTCTTGTCTGGTGACGCTCACGAGGGTACTGTGCGGCTGTGCTCACTGCCAGTTGTCCATCATGCGGTGCCCCTATTTCATTTGCGAATAAGGGGTCACTTGCCACTGTGTGCGGGTCTTGTCGTTCAGTATCGGTCCGGCAAGGTCAGGACCTGTCAGTCTACGGTACAGTCGGTGAGATCCAGGATGATGCTTCAGTTATTCAGGTGGGGGTGACTGGGCAATACGACTCCAATACATTCACTGTCCTCGGGCGCTTACAAATTACCTATAAAGGCGGATTTTGGAACGAGTGGCATATCGGCTTTGGCGACGGTACATTTGGCTGGCTAGCCGAAGCCCAAGGACACTTTTCAATACAGCGTCCAGTAGCCGCTGACCCACCTAATCTTCCGCACAAAGCATATCGTCCTACTGAGACCGTAGATGTCTGTGGCGAGCCGTTTATTGTCTCTGGTATTGGAGAGGCAAGTGTCTTAGCCGGGGAGGGGAGTCTCCCGTTTCCGGTCAATTCAGGTGGCTACAAACTGCCATTTGTGGACCTGGTCAATCATGGGCGCGGCTGTGTCACGCTTGACTATAGTGATGACCCCACATCATCTAGCCCGCGCCTTTTTATGGGGCATTGGGTTGACGCCACTGCACTGTCACTACAAAACCTCCGTTCCCCAGGAAGTGAAGTGCAGGCTTCGGCCAGCCTTCCTACGACCGCGGCCCGAACTCTGAACTGCCCAAACTGTGGCGGGGGACTGGAATTCGTGACTGGCAGGCAAGCAGCTTCCGTACATTGCCAGTTCTGTGGCTCGGCAATCGATACGAGCAGCGAACCATTTAGCGTGTATCAGGTGGAAGCATCCCGCAATCTCCCCATCGGGAACCTACTGAAGCTTGGTGACAAAGGCACTTTTGATGGTCACGAATTTACGGTGATAGCTATTATGGAGCGGGAGGCGACGAAGTGGTCATTCACATTCGTAGAATACCTCCTGTACCACCCACTGGCGGGCTATCGTTGGCTGGTCGAAGCAGACGGGCACTATACGTGGATGCGTTCGTTACCCTATGAGCCGCATGCAGAACGTGGCAGGCATTCCT
>PKDL01000509.1 GCA_002863065.1 Pseudomonadota bacterium | reverse complement strand
GTAACTGCTGGAGTCCAACGCATGCCGACCATGCTACGGTCTGTCTATGTCACAAATAAAACCAAAACTACACCCGGACGAACCGGCTACTCGCATTTCAGTGGCCCGTTTATCCGGCTATTGGTACCCCGTATGTTTTTCAAAGGCACTACGAAAAAAGCCGATGGCATGCACTGTACTGGGGATGCCATTAGTGGTCTTCCGTAGCGGTGAGGATGTGGGTGCCCTGGTGGATCGGTGCCCACATCGAAATGTACCACTGTCTGAGGGCTCAGTGGTAGACAACGATCTTCAATGCCCCTACCACGGTTGGAGGTTTGACCGGACAGGAACATGCACGCGGGTACCGGGATTTTGTGGATCGCCCGAACATCGAGGACGAAAAGCAACATCCTGGGGTTGTACCGAAAAAGATGGATTGGTTTGGGTCTATGCCAAAGACGTTATTCCCGATGACGATCCCGGCCCACCAGATATCCCCGGGGTGGGGCGAGATGGATATACGGTAGTGCGAGCTGAATTAGACTTTCCTGGAACGCTCCATGCGACTCTGGAGAATGCACTTGATGTGCCGCACACTGCGTTTTTACATGGAGGGTTATTTCGCTCTGAGGCGTCTTCAAATCGCATCGAATGTCGGGTCGTACGGGACCATTACGGGGTGGAATGTGAGTATATTGGAGAGCCAGCGCCAACGGGTTTAATAGGGCGTATTCTTGCTCCAGGTGGAGGGGTAACGACTCATTATGATCGATTTTTACTTCCATCCACGGCTCAGGTGGAATACCGCCTCGGTGAGCGGAGTCACTTGATTGCAACCAACATCTTGACTCCGATAACTGACTTCCTGACTCGCATGTATGCCGTGGTCGCGGTCAAGCTACCGGTACCTGGGGCATTGGTTCGCCCAGTCATTGAGCCTGTCATCCGGAAAATTCTTCGGCAGGATGCCGAGATGTTGGCCAAGCAAACGGACAATATTCAGCGGTTTGGAGGAGAGCGTTACACATCCACCGAAGTCGACGTCTTGGGACCTCATATTTGGCATCTATTGAAGATGGCCGAGCGTGGTGAATTGGAGCAGGTTGAGCGCTCATATCGAACAATATTTATGGAGACATGAAAACAATCCTATGCGAGTGATCACTACCCGGGGAGACTGCGCAGAAACGGTGCACCCGTTTTCCGCAGTGATATGTGGGGTGTTGCCAAATATGACGCAGCGCATTGGTCCATCGCTGATGTCGACTTGGCGGAGTTCAGCGAAGCCGTTTCAGCTCCTCGCTAGTTTGGAATGGCTCGGCTCGGACTACAGTGCACCCCTGCTAGCGATTGGAACTGCGAGCCATTCAGCTGAACCGCGCCACATTCGCACGGTACGCGCAGTGTTGGATGTCTTAGATATCAGCGAGCATAGTTTACGGTGCGGAGCGCATCCACCTATTCATTCGAGCAGCTACCATCATCTTATCCGCTCGGGTACCGACCTCAGCCCGCTTCACAACAACTGCTCAGGGAAACATGCGTTCATGGTCGGCGCTTTGGCCGCAAATGGGTACTCGGGGCAGGACTATCGAGCGGTGACGCATCCCTTTCAGCAACATGTTAAATCTGTCATTCAGCGCTTTACCGGGCCAATGCGATATAGCCCGGGAACGGATGGTTGTGGTGTGCCGTGCTGGATCCTTTCTCTAGAGCAGATGGCGAGAGCGTGGCAGCAGTTTGCTGTGGCGATTCATGAAGGTACTGGCGCACTGAGCACTATTGGTGTTGCCATGCAACAGCATCCTGAACTCATGAGTGGAACGGACAGGCTAGACCTCGCTGTATCGCAGGCCTCCAGTGGTCAGGTAATTTCCAAGGTGGGTGCGGCGGGTCTACTGTGTATAGCAATCCCCCACCTACAGACTGGTATCGCTTTGAAAGTGCACTCAGGGCATTCTGTGGCTAGAGCAGCCGCATGTCGCCACATCCTCTCTACCGTCGTAAACGATTGCTTCGACCGGGACCATGCATGGTTTTCGGAAAACGCCATCGTTCGTAACGTTGTAGGGGACATTGTGGGGCAGGTGTATTGTGAGTAGGCAGAGACAGGATTGGCTTACTGAGTGACGACACGCAGCTACATTCAGGGTGTACAACATGCTTGGGCTCTCGATGTACGGGCGTTAGCGGTTTTTCGCGTTTCACTCGGACTCATTGTCCTGGCCGATCTGTGTGTGCGCGCGACAGATATCACGGCGTTTTATACTGACTTTGGTGTACTTCCACGGGCAGAACACATCCAAGCCTATTACGGGCCGTCGGCGATTAGCCCGTATCTAGCGAATGGGTCCTGGCTCTTCATTGCGTGTCTTTTCGTTATCCATGCCATGTTCGCCGCATCGTTCACGGTGGGATTTCGGACTCGGCTCTCTCAAGTGGTGATGTGGGTTCTCTTGTTGGGACTGCATCGGCGCAATCCGATGGTACTGCAGGGCGGCGATGTTATGTTGCGGTTGTTGTTGTTTTGGTCGCTCTTTCTACCGCTCGGGGCGACATGGTCCGTAGATGCAGCAATTCGCGGCGCATCAAATCGTGTCGGACGTGTGTTCAATGTTGGGGCACTGGGGCTGCTCGTCCAGTTGGTAGTGATTTACGGGTATGGACTTGTACTGAAGTCAGGGGCTCCTTGGAGGGATGGGACCGCAGTACATTACGCATTACATATCGACCACTTTGCCACTTCACTTGGTGCGTGGATACGTCAATTCGAAGGGCTCACTCAGCTGTTCACATATAGCACTTTGGTGGCCGAGTTCATGGGGCCGGCACTCCTAATCCTGGCTGGGTTTCTTCCGGGTAAAGCGAACTTACTTCGGTGCTTGGCTGTGCTCATTATGGTGTTGTTACACGTTGGGTTTGGATTAGGACTCAACTTAGGGCTGTTTTCAGTGATAGCGGTCGCCGCATGGTGTGTCTGGTTGCCTGCCTGTGTTTGGAACCGTCTTGAGCGATGCATGCCCGGTGCGTCAGATTTCGCATCCGCCCGGTTCAAATCCAAAAACCGCCTCGGTACGGTTGTCGGTGCTGCATTGCTGGTCTATGCCGTTGTTTGGAATAATTTCAGCATCGCCTCACCACCCACTGTAGTGGTTGGAAGTACCGAGGTAGAACTCAAACTCCCCGCCAGCAGTCGCTGGATTGGTGAATTAATCGGCATTGATCAGCAGTGGGATATGTTCTCGCCGATGCCATTCGTGAATGATGGCTGGTTCCTTATTGCTGGTGTTACATCGGAAGGCCACATTGATTTCTTATGGCCTCACAAGACGGAGATCCAATCCAATAGTGCCGATATGTCTCCCGACGGAGCCTTCCTCACGATGGACAAGCCATCGCACATTTCCGACCTCTATTCGTCACAGCGTTGGCGCAAATACTGGATGAACCTTTGGTATCCACAGTATGAACCGCATCGTAAACGAGCGCTTGATTTCATGTGTAGGGATGCAAAAGCGGCCGGAAAATCGATTGAAAGGATCTACATGCTGTATTGGGAAGAAAAGACAGGAGCACCAGGGGAAGTCGCCAAGCCGCTTGGGTGTCGTATTCTCAGAGCACAGCGATGTGCAGGGCGACAGCTCGATCTCTCTGCCCCCCTTCCTCATAAATTATCGAAGTGCGATTCATACGCATGGTTACATGCATTGACTGAGGCAGCGTCTGAAGTGTGCGACTGTATGCCCAGTGATTCATCTTGTATGTCTCGCGCTTGGTACCCATACCGCAGCGCTGTTGAACGGTACATCGCGCAAAAAGACAGAGGTACCGCATATCCACTATCAAAATATGCCGAGAAATTAGCGACTTCCGCAAGAAAGCGGATAGAAGGTTGTCTGGGAACCGCAACGGAATGGCGACTTCATTGACCCATTGCCGGATCTGAGCGACAAACGAGACGGTGCTTCGTTCTCGTTGCACGGAGGCAGATATGACGGACTTCACGCTGGGTGTCGAAGAAGAATTTCAAATCGTCAACCAGGATACATTCGCTCTTGAGAGTGCGATGACCCGACTCCTGGAATTGGCGGAGTCGAGCGATATTCAACCAGAGCTTCACGAATCGGTGGTTGAGGTGGCTACTCCC
>PKDL01000301.1 GCA_002863065.1 Pseudomonadota bacterium | reverse complement strand
ATGTGTCCGAATGGGTTGCCAAGCTCCGATGAGGCCAATGGTGGGAGCTGTAATGCTCCTTCGTCATCGGACGATTAAATGTCTCTGACGAGGACACGCTGGTAGAAACCGCGGCGTCTGGGAACCTCCACTGACTCTGAGCGGTAAGCTAATCGTGCCGAGGAGAATTACCGACCGCGCCCGCCTTATGGGCGACTACCTAATGCGACGAACGAACCAAGTCAGCGGACCAAGTGCCCTGCTGGTGGAAACGACGGTCCGCTGCAATCTCTTATGTCCCATGTGTCCGAGAACGGGCGCAGGCTACGGTAATCATGATATGCCGGATGACATGCTGTTGCCCCTCCTAGAGGACCATGCTCGTCTGGGAGGCGACCATGTCTATCTGTATGGGCTCGGTGAGCCTCTGTTAGACAAACGAATCTTCGATTTGCTTACCTACTGTGAATCGCTATCCCTGCACACCATCTTATCGACGAACGCTACGCTTCTGAATGCGCATCGGCGGGAACGGCTGCTACATTCCGCCTGTGACCACCTACTCATAGGCATCGATGGTACAGACGCAGAGACCTACTCGCATTATCGCACTGGGGGGCAATACGAGAAAGTGGTGGAGAATGTCCGCGCCCTAGCTCGCGAGAAGCTGGAGCGGGGCTCCAACATTACGCTCGTGGTTCAATTCATCCGAATGCGTGAAAACCAGCACCAAGCGGAGGAGTTCGAGAGACTATGGCGTGCTGTTCCAGGTATCGATGAGGTCCGTATCAAGGAAGAAGACATCGGACTCCCGGAACACCGAACCTATGCCGTAGAAGGTCACCTACGCCAAAACCCGTGCCATTTGCTCTGGCGCGGTCCGATGGTGGCTCGATACAACGGAGATGTGTACGCCTGTTACCACCATGCGGCGGAAGGGAAGCCCGTCGGTTCATTGAAACACCAATCGCTGGAGTCGATCTGGAATTCAGAGGCCATGGTCAGGTTGCGGATGTTGCATGCGACTGGCGACGCAGGTGCCGACCCACAGTGCGCTAGTTGTCCGGCAGCACGCCCGAAACTGCCGTTTGTCTTGGGCGCTATGGCGCTGCGGGGGCGCACCGTTCGGCGGCTCATGCCGATTGCTGAGAATGTTGGGCGCCGTTATCCCGGTTTCTTTAGTGAAGACCGCACACGGGTCGCTTGAGCAAGCATGGGGGTATGCGCGGCTAGTACGCGCGGGAAAAGATGGTCAGTGGTGCATCTTCATGTCCGGTAAAGATGCACACACCTCTGTCTCCCTGAGTGTCGAGAGGGATGTTTCTTGGGGTGACCTGCAATGACTTGAGGTGGTCCTCATAGTCTGGAACATCTGCGGCGTAGCACCAGACAAACCCACCGGGTTGTCGCTTGCCAAAGAATGCATTGAACTCTTCGAGAGAATCCACTCGCTTGGTGTGTTCTTCACGGTAGTCCAGCGCTCTTTGGTACAGTCCTTGTTGTATCTCTTCTAGTAAGCCAGTGATGGACGTCACTGCCTCCGTTCGTTCGACAAACTCCTTTTCACGAGGTGCTTTGTCGCGGCGATAGATGACGACAGAACCTTTCTCCAGATCTCGTGGGCCGATTTCAATGCGGACGGGAACACCTTTTTTGACCCATTCCCATGTCTTTTCTCCCCCACGAAGATCCCGCGCATCTACTTGCACCCGGACCGGTTCGTTGTCGTATTGCTGCAACCTGAGGTTTGCCGCTAATTCATGACAAGATGCAAGTACTTCTGCGTCGGATTCTTCACCGCGGAGGACTGGGATAATAACGACGTGTTTTGGGGCGAGTCTTGGAGGACACACCAAGCCGTTGTCATCTGAGTGTGTCATGATCAGAGCCCCAATAAGGCGGGTAGAGACGCCCCATGAGGTGGTCCATGCGAAGACCTCGACTTGGTCACGATTTTGAAAGCGAATGTCTTGTGCTCGGGAAAAGTTCTGCCCCAAGAAGTGAGAAGTCCCTGCTTGTAACGCTTTGCGGTCTTGCATCATTGCCTCAACCGAAAACGTATTGACGGCGCCCGGGAACCGCTCACTTTGTGTCTTCTCGCCTTTGATGACTGGCACTGCCATATAGTCTTCGATGAATGAACGATAGACTTCAAGCATATCCAGCGTTTCCGTCATCGCTTCATCGGCCGTCTCGTGTACCGTGTGCCCTTCCTGCCAAAGGAATTCCGCCGTTCGGAGAAATAGGCGAGTCCGCATTTCCCAACGCACGACGTTTGCCCATTGGTTCATGAGTATGGGGAGGTCCCGATAGGATTGAACCCAACGCGCGAACATATGCCCGATGATTGTCTCGGAAGTGGGGCGGACCACCAGTGGCTCTTCCAGTTCACCAGCGGGTACAAGTCCTCCGTCCGGAGACTCTTGCAGGCGGTGATGCGTGACTACTGCGCACTCTTTAGCAAATCCTTCGACATGCTCAGCCTCTTTTTCGAGAAAGCTCTTCGGAATGAAGATCGGAAAGTAGGCATTGACGTGGCCCGTATCTTTGAACATGCGATCGAGGTGCTTCTGCACGCCTTCCCAGAGCGCATAGCCCCAGGGTTTGATCACCATGCACCCGCGTACCGGTGAATTCTCCGCGAGGTCCGCAGCCCGTACGACTTGCTGATACCACTCCGGATAATTCTGCTCTCGTGTCGGAACGATCGCTGTTTTTGCTTTCTTTCCCATCTAGATCCTCGTCATGCAGGAGATTACGACGAGGCGGATACAACGAACTGCTGTCTTCGGCAAGGGTTTGCCGCTGTTGTATGTGGTCTTTATCGTGCTTCTCTACGCGTTACTCGCGGTAATATATCGTCGCCCCAATCGCAGCCCACTGTTTGGCGTTCACAGCGTGATGTGCTGAGGCGCAGCCTACATTAGGAGCTCACGGCCGATTACACATGTAATCGCGTTTTACGCATTGCTTGGGCAAATAGAATTGTTTTGGATCGTCGGTTAGTCGGGCGCAACGAAACCCCTGGGGGCACGCGCTATCTGTCGTACATGCGACTCCGCAAGACGCACCGAGGCCATACCCCAAGCATAGGTTGCCTCCAGCACCACATGCGTCATCGCCAGAGCAGGGCTGGCAGAGATGCTCGGCGCCGCCATGTGGATTCAGTCCAGGGTTATGGTCCACCCCGTGCACTCCGTAGTGGATAGACTCAAAGTTGGCTGTGAGTGCATTGACTCCACGAAGTATGGCTTTCCAGCTTAGAGGGAAGTGAGCTCCCTGGTCGTTGGTGATGGTGAACCAGTGTAGGAACTCCCAAAGTACCTGGTACCCTGCACCGAACGGCGTGGTATTCACCGTGGTGATGATATTCATATTGTCCCAGGTCTTGGCTGGATTCGACATCAGATCCTCGACATACGTGCGGTAGGTCTGGCAACCATCCAGCACAAAGATTTGATACTTACTGGGTAGATCCAGAGACGCGAATTCCTTGGCCTTGATCTCATGTTTCGGTTGATAGTCTAGAATGAATCCCGCACCGGGGCCCGCGTGGCCCGAATAGAACACGACATCGGCCATCGCCATCGAGGATTTCATCGCATCTGATAACTTGTGCTCTTCGACTGGCTCTACCATGTCTGAATGCACAACACGCACGCGGACTTCGATGGGACGATGCTCTACCGTAACCGTGCGAGTGAACCATTCGGAATCGATTTTTAGGTCCTCAAATGACTGTACCGTCGGATGGGAAAACCCCGAATCGAGTAGATGCTCTACCAGCCATTCGGCGGTCTGTATATCGAGGCGCTCTTCGTTGTAATCCCCGCCAAAATGGATGGCGATGTCGAAGATGCCGTCCTCAAATAATTCGTTATATCGTGGGAACGCATCGCGGCTCTCGGTGCCGGCTATTTCGACGCCAACGGTTTCTTGAAGTGTGCCGTCAAAATCACTGACTTCTACGTCGAAGACGCGTCGACCGGATTGACCGGGGGTGAGCCCACTCATCAGGTAGACATTACCGACCAGTTCGAGGGTGAAATCGAACGAGACCGTTCCGTCCTCTTTTGCTTCTCGGAGGATTGACGAACCTGCGTCCTTTTTCACGTAGATGAACCAGCTATCCGTCTCACTAGTGGAACCTCCGTTTTTCTCCCGTATTACCGAC
>PKDL01000517.1 GCA_002863065.1 Pseudomonadota bacterium | reverse complement strand
GTTTTAGGGCCTGTGGATGATTGGCCACGATACACTCCTGACGAATGACTGCGGCGAATGGATTCGCTGCATCACTCGAGATTCTTCTCGGACGGGCAATTCCTGCCCGCCATGTTCAGTCTCAACGCACAGCAAAGCATTTGTATAACACCTAACTCGTGCGAGCGCGGAGGGTTACCCCCAACCGCATTCTGAGTCAAGCAATATCTGCGTTCGTCATGCGGTATGTACGCTACCCCAGACACGAATTCGAACCGCTTTCTACGGCCAAACTCGTCATTTCGTCGGATTTGCACCCCGACCTATGGAGTAGTACGCGAATCCTTTCGCTCGCATGCCTTCTGGATCATACAGATTCCGCCCGTCAAAAAGCGACGGTGACTCCTTCATGAGGCCAAGGACCCGGTCCATATCGGGATGGCGGAATTCGGCCCAATCGGTCACAACAAGAAGGGCATCTGCGCCTTCAGCGGCATCGTACACGTTATTCGCATACTGAATGGACTCACCTAGTTCCTCATGCGCCGTTTCACGTGCTTGTGGATCAAACGCGGATACTGTCGCACCCCGCTCAAGCAGGGCGTTGATAATGACCAAGGATGGGGCCTCACGCATGTCGTCAGTCTGTGCCTTGAAAGCCAATCCCCAAATCCCAAAATGCATGTTGCTGAGGTCATCTCCGTAACGAGATACGACCTGCGTTACAATCCGCATCTTTTGCGCCTCGTTGACCTCATCAACAGAATCAAGAATCCGCATTCCCGCACCGTATGCTCGCGCCGTTTTGCGAAGAGCCCGGACGTCTTTCGGGAAGCAAGAACCACCGTATCCCACTCCCGGAAAGAGAAAATGTTTTCCAATACGGCGATCGGTTCCCATTCCCCGACGAACCTGGCTTACATCCGCACCAACGGCGCTGCACAAGTTGGCAATCTCGTTCATGAAGGAAATGCGCGTAGCTAGCATCGAATTAGCCGCGTACTTCGTCATTTCAGCGGAGGCGACGTCCATGTGAATAATCGGGGCACCTGTGCGCACCAGTGGGCCATAGAGGCTATCCATTACAGCCACTGCATGGTCGCTCTCGGAACCCACCACGATTCGGTCGGGCTTCATAAAATCTTGAATCGCTGCGCCCTCTTTCAGAAATTCCGGATTGGACACGATATGGAAAGCCACCTTTGAGCGCTCAGCCACGATACTCCGGACCCGTTCGTTCGTTCCGATAGGTACGGTAGACTTGCACACAACGATCGCATCTTCGACCGTCAGATATTCACCAATGGTCTCAGCCACCGCACAGACGTACTTTAAGTCTGCACTACCATCATGGCTTTGCGGCGTTCCGACGGCGATAAATACCACCTTCGCGTCGCGTATCGCATCCGGAGCTTGGGTTGTGAAGTGGAGGCGGTTTTGCGCCACGTTTCGTTTGACTAAAGTGTCCAGTCCTGGCTCATAGATGGGAATAATCCCTTCCTTAAGCTTATCGATCTTGTCCTGATTCACGTCGATACAGGTGACGTGATTACCTAACTCAGCAAAGCAAGTTCCTGCGACGAGCCCTACGTAACCTGTCCCCATCACTGCGATTTTCACTGAACTCCTCCTACTTACCGGACTGACCAATCGGCTGACTTTCATCAAACAATGCGTAAAGCGCTACCCAAGAGGGATATACGAACAATGTATTGGCTACCTCGTGAGGTGGCGGGGTTGTACCGGAATACGTGCGATACGGAAAGCCAATGTTACATGCTAGTGACAGTCCACCCGTTAGAAGGCATCGACATTCAATCGCAGCATTCGTCTAACCACATCACCATTCCCGGTCTGAACGTGCTCAGGTCTGGTGTCGATCAATGAGCTTAGTTACTTCGGGCATCGATTCGTCTAGATTCCTTTTCGCCGTAGGACGCAGTTTGTCATAGACACCTTTCAGCACTCGGTTCTCCGCGTGATGGGCTTTCTCGTCTGTAATCCGTAATAACGCATCCGACAACTGCCCTTCTCGACCGCTGATATATTGCGCGAAGGACTCACTCGTAGCCCCCCGATACTCCGCATGGAACGGCTCGATGGCGTCGGCAAACTCCGGTAGCAAGTCATTCACTGCCGCGGGAATCATCTTCCCTCCGTTGAGCTTCTTGACCATTTTATAGCCATTGCGAAGGGCAAAGCCAGATACACCGCGTCGACGCGCTACTTCTGCGTCCACCAGTTGCACACAATCTCTAACGACTGCCGTACGGCGCTCGTCACTAAGGAGTAGTTCAGGTAGGGTCATAGGGCGGGGTTCTACCTCCGCTCGCATATCGACGCAAGACAACGATCGCGGAATACGGAGGGAACTGTTCTTTCGCCAACAGATCCTATTCCAAACTTGGGGGAGATATCATGACAATGATTTCGGGAAGCACTGCTCTCATTACCGGTGGCGCCAGCGGCATCGGGCGACTCATGGGCGAACGCTTACTTAGGCGCGGAGCAGAAGTCATCTTTGTCGATCGCAATGAAACCGGCCTAGCCCGTGTTGCGGGGGAATTCTCATCATTAGGCCGCTTACATACAAGACATGCTGATCTGGGAGACCCGGAATCAATACGTGCGCTGGCCGAAGATGTCCTGAGCACAATCGGCCCGGTTGATATCCTCATAAACAATGCTGGTATCGTGCGAGGTGGAGCTGTACATGAGGTGACAGACGAAGACCATGAACTCACACTGCGAGTAAATGCGCTCGGTGTCATCCTGGCCACGAAACGGTTTCTTCCTTCCATGTTGGAGCGAGGCCGTGGACATATCGTAAACATAGCATCGGCTTCGAGCTTTGGTGGAGTGGCACTTATGGCGAGCTACGCCGCATCGAAATGGGCGGTTCTTGGCTTCTCTGAGTCTTTGATTTACGAGCTGCAACTGGAAAATCATCCAATCCAGGTCACTAGCGTCTGCCCGGGATACATCGACACGGGGATGTTTTCAGGAGCCAGCCCGCCGATGTTGATGCCCATCCTTCAACCGAGCCAAGTCGCTGACAGCGTCATGCAGGCAATCGAAAGCAACAAACGTATGATTGTGATGCCACCACTCGTCAAGACCGTCCCGATCATGAAACTGCTTCCGAATAAGCTCACAGACTTTCTCGCACATGCACTAGGAGTCAATCGGTCCATGGAGCATTGGAAAGGACGCTGAGGTTCACGCACTATTCCGGGTTTGACGTCGCGGTATCATCGTCCATGTCAGCGTCATCGCTTTTATCGGGTTCTTGTATTCGCGTTCGTTTAGGAGACTTTACTTCGGGAAAAAACGGGCTCTGGTCGACGCGCCAGATGTCCCCTTTAGTAGCTACCAACACCAACCGCGCTATTGCGTCCCCTTGCCTGTAGATCACTACTTTATGGCGATGGTCAATCGTATCTATCCGCACCCGAGTCGTTCGGCGCATGGTTGACCGAATAAAGCCTACGCCCAATCGCCGACGCACCATCGCGACAGCCCAATAGAAAAATTGCTGCCGATTCATCGGCTTCACCTGGTCCGCCGTCACCCCAAACGTGCCCTCAAAGTGTACTCGGACTGGCATGTCGGGATGCTCTAATCCCATGAGAAGCTCGCGGCGCACACGATCCGAATCCAACCGCGCCCGTGGCGATGACAGTGTCCATAATTGTTCTACGTCTCCCGCGGCATATGCTTCGATATAACTGTCAAATACGTCGGGGGGAGATGTCGCAATACTGCAGCCAGCGAATGCGCAACACGCGATTATCAGCCAGTTTTGCGCCATCATTTATGGTAGGTCCGCGAGAGTGCCAGATCCAAAATTCGCGGCGTATTCTGTCCGACTGCGCATAATATTTTTGAAAAAGCGGTGAGCAACACTTCGCGTTTCCCGCGTGCAATCGCATCACAAATAAGTTCCGCAGCATGCTCTGCTGTCTGAAGCTGCGGTCTGGGGCGCTCCTTGAGTAATGTACTCCCCGCCTTCAATTCATTGCTACGAAAATCCGTGTCGGTTGAGCCCGGGCAGGCAACCGTTACTGTAATCCCATTAGGAGCTTCCTCTACCCGCAGACCATCGGAAAGCGCCTGCAGGGCCCACTTGCTTGACGCGTATCCCGCGGTCTGCGGCACCGCGATTTTCCCGAGGAT
>PKDL01000037.1 GCA_002863065.1 Pseudomonadota bacterium | reverse complement strand
GATGGGCCACACACGATACCTACACATGAGTTTAGACACTTGGAACCATCGCTAGCGCAGTACGAGCCGGGCGGGCAGGTATTGGCCTCGCAGCCCTCAGCAGTGCTCGGGGTTCCTATGCATGCACCGTCCTCACAGAGTTGACCGGTAGAGGTGCAGGAGACAGTGACCTCCCACCCAGCGTCTGTGCAGATTTGGACGGTGTTTCCGACGCAGCGGGTACCGCCCAGTGGTTCACAGCTCGCTAGCGCTTGGCCATCGGATTCCGTGCTCTCGTCAGTGGCATCAGTTCCCGTACCGATGCCCGTGATACCCGCAAAGCCGGTATCGGCGGAGTCAGCGCTCGAACATCCCAGGCTAATGGCAGTGGCGAGTAGCAGGCCGATAAGCGAACCACACGTGGTGAGGCTGACGTAAGGTCTGGACATACAAATGGGCTCCGCATGTAGGAATGTTTGTGTCTACACAATATGTAGCAGATTAGTGGAAAAGAACTACCGCTATGTGTCGGTTTCTTGGGAGGCGAAAAACAATACTCGTCTCACCTTGAGCAGCGTTTCTTTTATGACGACTAGTGGGTCCAACATAGAGATAGAGTGTTCTGCGGTGCGCTGTGTCTACAACGTTCCGTCGATACATGCAGTCAGTATATCAAAGCAAGACCCACCATCAGACAGCGCAGCAACGACGCACGCGTTGTCAGACTGGTCGGGACACGCTTCAATTACGCATTGAGTTACTTGTTGGAACTCACCCAGCACTGCATTGCTCTGTGCTTGCCCCTGGCAATCTGATGCGCATTCCGGAGTGGTGCACGATTGGATACATTGCAAGAGACCCCCGCAATCCAAAGTACCGCCGTTGCCGAGTATGCATGCTTCCAACTCGTCAGAGCACTCCCCTCCTTCTGCTTGGGCTGCAGAGACACAGGACGCATCTGGAGTGCCACTTTGTCCGGCAGGACAGGCGCTAAAAATGCAGCCCTCAAGTGTCGCGTAGGTGTTGTAAACCTCGGTGCTCTCGATGTCATTAATGCACTCCTGCTGACAGGCCGATTGGTCAGAAGCCGTGGCGCAACCGTTCAAACAACCTAGGAAACCACCACAATCCAAGGAGCCACCAGGCGCACCGATAATGCATGCTTCGTACTCTGTACTGCAGTTGGTGTTGACGCATGCAGTGTACTCTGTCTCGTCCACCGCTTGGCAGTTTTGGCTTATGCACTGGAAGAAAAAAGTAAAGGCCTGAGACGCTTCGAATGGTGCTTCGGATTGGCAGTACGTGATGCAAGCACTGCTGTCATTTGGGTCATCGAGGTCGGCACAAACCGTGTTGATGCAAGATATAATCTCAGAGCAGGTTAGTGGAGCTGCCCCAGTTTCCGTATCAGGCTGCCAATCGTTATCATTGTTGGTGTCACTATCATCGCCAGCGTCATCTAGAGAATCCGTACCACCGGCACCGGAGCCGTCGCTCGTGTCGGACCCATCTCCAGCGCTGGACTCGGTCCCAGCTTCTCCATCGGTCCCTTCTTGACCATCGAATCCGCCGGTATCCGTGGTGTCCATACCGCTATCATTACTCATCCCATCTGAGCCATCGCTGGATATGCTACTCGCTGTCACACCATCCGTTGACTCGTCACTCACATCGAGGCCACTGCTAGTGGTCGCTTGTCCACCGTCCAGCCCCGAATTCGATCCCGCATCAAGGCCATCGCCAGAGTCCAGGCCACTGGTCGCCATGTCCAAGCCCTCGCCTGAATCCAGTGTGCCGTCTGTCGAGCCGCTGCCGCCGGCGGAAGAGGTATCGTCGTTTGGACCGCGTGCTGTTGTTGCGGCATCGGCTTCTCCCGTTGTCATAGTGTCGGACGCGCTGTTAGCTAGGTTCTCCGTGGAACAGCCCAATGTCGTTGCCACTATCAAAAATGATCCTATCCAAGTCGTACGCATTGAGGACCTCCGGGGCCATGTTGAACATATGTCAGTGCATTCTGCCGTTCCTATGACATCCGGCATATCACGGCCGGCCAAGGCGGACCAAGCCTTTGAAAGCGGGAAAATTTATTGGGCTAGGTGTACGCAGCGCTGGACGTAAAGGTTACGTCCGGCGACGTGGAGTGGTTGATATGTCGTGCTGAAAAAGGGGGCTGTTTTGGAGTCACTCTGGATATCTAGATTGCCGCGGTAGTTGTATTTATGTCCCGCGAGGATCTGTGGGCGCTGTACGGGCCTCACCATAGCATCCCGACATCTCGTAGTACGGCACATGGTTCCTGAAAACGCATTGGCTAGCGTGTACAATTGGGATCCTGTCGGCGGATCACCCTACGAGGGCGGCAGTTTGTGATGGGGACGCCTGTGACCAGGTCGCAGGTTTCAGCATGCTGCGACACGGACGAAATGTTCTGTATGCTGGCCGCGTGCAGTGAGTGGCGCCCTGGAAGGGTTCCGCGCTACACTAAGAGCCCGGTCTTACGGTTTATTGGTGGTAATTATAGCGTGTATTGCAGGTGCTATTGTTACTAGAGGGTGTGGCGGTTATGAGTGTATTCAAATCTCACCTAAGAATGCGGAGAGTGCCCTGGCTAGCAGTATGGTGGCTGGGTTTAGGAACACTCAGCAGTTGTAGCCCTGCTGATTCAGAGGGTTCGCAGTCTTTGTCGGCTCGAGTGGATGTTGCTGACGGGGGTGCCACGGAAAACACAACCACCGGACGCGATGGTTCAGACGGTGGCAGCGGATTGGATGTGAGTACCGGCTCAGACGGTGGCAGTGGATTGGATGTGAGTACCGGCTCAGACGGTGGTAGCGGGTTGGATGTGAGTACCGGCTCAGACGGTGGCAGCGGGTTGGATGTGAGTACCGGCTCAGACGGTGGCAGCGGGTTGGATGGAAGTAGTGGATTAGACAGCAATGATGGGACTGAAAGTGCCACTAGCGGTAATGGGAATGATGGCTCCGATACGGTCGACGGAGATACGGGGATGGATTCGGATGATAGTCCCGATACAAACCCAGCGGGTGTATGCGGTAGCTCAATGGACTGTTCCGTCAATACTCCGGTGTGCGACTCTGTGACTAACACGTGTGTAGAGTGCTTATTTTCGTCGCACTGTACGGGTGCTAACGAAACGTGTGTACAGCGTGTGTGCCAGCCTTCGATTCCATGTACAAATGACCTGGACTGTAAACTTTATGAACTGGTGTGCGACAGCCAGGGTGTGGTAGGCGGGTCGCCAGGGACCATCACATCCGGTACGTATACTGCTGGGCAGGGCGCACTCTTCGATGCCTTTTACCCACCCTCAGGAGGAACTCGTTGTGTGGAGTGTGTGGCGGTCGCTGACTGCCAGCCAGGTGCTATCTGTGCTCAAGGGGTTTGCATCCCCCAACAGCCTCTGTGCCAAAGCTCATTAGATTGTTTCGAGACGGACGAATATTGCTTGGAGGGCGTGTGTGTACAGTGTGCAGATAGTGGCCAGTGTATGGGCTCGGATATCTGTTGGGACGGACGGTGCGTGGCGCCGTGTCAACACCCCATCTGGAACGGCATCGGGTGTGATGCCTCGTGCGGAGATGCGGGAGAAGTTTTCTGCGGCACATCTCTTTCATCATCGCCCATAGGATGCCTCAATCAGGAAACACCTGTGCTGGTGGTCTTGGATGATTGCTCTGTGAGCGGTATTTGTTCAGGCGGAAACATATCTAGCTGCTTGAATACATGCCCGATAGACCCCTGTGTCTCTAAGAGTTGTGGTGCTGGCTACTGTAATGCGGATTGTGGTGCATGCGATCCAGGCCTCATATGTACCGACGAAGGCCAATGCGTTACCGATTGCGAGCCTGATTGTTCGGGGAAGCAATGTGGGTCGAGTGGTTGCGCTGGCCAATCTTGCGGTACCTGTTCTGAAGGTAAGACCTGTAATGCGGGCATTTGTGGCGAATGCATTCCCGATTGCGGGGGGAAAGTGTGTGGCCCAGATGGATGTGGTGGGTCCTGCGGTTCGTGTGGGGACGGTAGCTGCACCGTGGGGGGGGCCTGTGTCAATACCTGTATTGGTTGTGGTGGTGGTTACGGATGTTCGTTGAACGATTTTGGCTACTTTGGTTTATCTGACTGGGCCGTGAGCGGAGCAACCGTCGTAAAGTCATTGGGTAGTGCAC
>PKDL01000181.1 GCA_002863065.1 Pseudomonadota bacterium | reverse complement strand
CCGAATAAACCATGGAGAAAGAAGCTACCGACCTAGCATCTACCTACTCGGTTTCCCAAAAGTAATGTAGACACGACGGGTAAAGAAACCGTGGACCACTGCGATGAATCCTAGATACCTGGTCCAGCGATTCATACGTCCAGCAATATGAGATTGGGAGAGAGGTAAAAACCACCGGGGCTGGAACCCGTCCAACCCAGGCGGTCTTTTCACCATGCCTGCGAAAGCGTCATGCCTGCCCGAGTATCAGTCGAGCGGACTGCCTGCTTAGCGCTCGCTCAATTTGGTGTAATCACGGACATTCTCACCGATATAAATCTGCCGTGGCCGACCGATGGGTAACCCCTGCGCGAGGTTTTCTTTCCAGTGCGCAATCCAGCCGGGAAGTCGACCGAGTGCAAACATCACGGTGAACATATTGGTAGGAATCTTGAGCGCTCGGTAAATGATACCGCTGTAGAAGTCCACATTCGGGTACAGCTTGCGGTCGACAAAGTAGCTGTCTTCGAGGGCTCGCGTCTCAAGCTCTCGTGCAATATTGACCAACGGATCGTTGACGCCCAATTTGGTCAAAACCTTATCCACCGAGTCACGGATAATCGCAGCCCTTGGATCATAGTTCTTGTATACCCGGTGTCCAAAGCCCATAAGACGGAACTCCGAATTCCGATCGCGTGCCATGTTCAAGTACTTGTTGATGTCACCACCATCGTCCTTGATCATTTGCAGCATCTCCAGCACCCGCTGGTTTGCCCCACCGTGTAACGGTCCCCAGAGTGCGGAGATACCGGCGGAGACCGACGCGAAGAGGTTCGCGCGTGCACTACCCACGATGCGTACAGTAGTCGTAGAACAGTTTTGTTCGTGATCCGCATGCAATATCAAAAGTTGGTCGATCACCCGCTCCACATCCTCGTCGACCACATACGGCTCCGTCGGATACCCAAACATCATCTTTAGGAAGCGACCGGAATACGACAATGAGTTATCAGGATAGATGTATGGTTGTCCGCGTGACTGCTTATACGCGTGGGCAGCAATCGTTGGTAGCTTTGCCAATAACCGGTGCGTATTGATGCGCACCTGCTCGGGATTCATCGGGTCATACTCATCTTGATAAAATGTCGAGAGAGCAGATACGACGGACGAAATGATCGCCATTGGATGCGCATTTAATGGGAAGGCTTGAAACATTCTCTTCAGGTCTTCATGAATCAAGCTGTGGCGCGTCAGACTAGTCTCGAACGCATCATATTCAGCCTTGGTCGGCAGCTTCCCCTCGGTGAGTAAGTAGCATACCTCGACAAAGTTGGACTTCTCTGCGAGCTGGTCAATGGGATAGCCGCGGTAGCGTAAAATCCCGTTCTCACCGTCGATATACGTGATATCGCTCTGGCAGGAACCAGTGTTCACAAAACCGGGATCGAGAGACACGAATCCGGTCGTCTTTCGAAGCGGCTTGGTAATGATCGCCTTTTCGCCCTCGCTGCCGGTTAGGACATCGAGTTCGATAGTGGTCTCGCCCAGCTGCAGGCTGGCCTTTTCCGTCATGTTGACCTCACGAATACGGCTTGTGGAAAATTGTAGTAACGGGGAGGTTGTTACCATCCTGTCACGTGAGACGCAACGCCGGACCGCGATTCAAGAGGTAAGAAAATAGAGAATAACTGACGATAATTGAGTCACTGCAATCAGCCGACGGGCATGGAACGATTCACACGGAGCCCGGCGAAACACTGCGATAACCGCTGACATATACGGCCTATAAGCCGGTTAGGGCCTCATGGACATTGCTTTACGTCCATCTTGAAGCGCTGTAATACCCAGGAATGCAATCTGAGCTGCACATACCAGTCATGCTCGACGAAGTACTTGATGCACTGCGTCCGGCACTGGGTGGAGTGTATTGGGACCTGACTCTCGGGGCCGGGGGTCACCTGAGCGCCTGGCTTTCCCAGGCTCCAGATTCTGCGCAAGGATACGCCGTTGATGGAGATCCTGAGGCAATACACCGTTGCCGACACTTATCAGCAGTCATTGCTCATGCTGACTTACGTTCCCTGAGTGTAGCCGCATCAACATGGCCATCCCCAAATGCAGTGCTAGCAGATTTCGGACTCAGCTCACCACAAGTAGATACTGCCGTACGAGGTTTCAGTTATCGGCTCGATGGTCCGCTAGACATGCGTATGGATCCGACACAGGGCCAGCCGGCGGCAGAATGGCTGGAAGATATATCTCAAGATGAGTTGGCGCACTGCTTACGAAACTACGCGGAAGTTAAATATCCGGGTCGCATCGCCCGCGTCATAAAGGAACGCCTACCCATCTCAACTACTGCGGAGCTGGCCGACGCTGTCATCGCTGCAGTGCCAGGTGGTCCAAGGCGACGCGCTCATCCTGCGAGAAAAACCTTTCAAGCCATCCGCATCGCGGTCAACCACGAGTTTGAAAAGATCGAATCCGGCTTATCCTATGCCCTCGAACGCCTAACTATCGGTGGCCGTATCGCGGCGATTACCTTCCATTCCGGCGAGGATCGAGTGGTAAAACAGCTGTTCCGACGACACTCTCAAGCACGCGGCTCAGCATTCAGATTAGTGAACAAGAAGCCAATCGCTGCGAGCGATGATGAAGCTCAGAAGAACCCGAGAGCCCGTTCGGCAAAGCTTCGCATCATTGAACGTGTAACGAGCAGCTCTCTGTCATGAGAGAGTCTATCCAGGAGTACACGTACCATGCCCACGACTTTTTCTTCTCCTACTGATCTTACCTCCTTCACGACAAGATTAGATAAAATGCTACCCAATCCGCAGTGTGAGTTACGGCATCACGATGCCTGGTCGCTGCTTGCGGCGACGATCCTCAGCGCACAAAGCACTGACAAGCGCGTCAATCGGATAACGCCGGGCCTGTTTGACCGATTTCCGACCGTAGAAGCAATGGCCGCCGCAGAACCGGAAGACGTGGAGCCCTACATTCGTGCTTCGGGAACCTATCGCCAAAAAGCGAAGCGTCTAGTGGGCTCTGCGCGCGCAATCGTCACTCACTTCGACGGTAAAGTGCCCCAAGACCTTGACGCACTGACCTCCCTCCCAGGAGTAGCACGAAAGACGGCAAACCTCGTGCTAGGAATCGCCTATGGCCTTAGCACGGGAATCGTAGTTGACACCCATGTCAGACGAGTGGCTGATCGGCTCGGCTTATCCCAAGCCAGCACTGTCGCCTCAATCGAGAAAGACCTCATGACGCACTTCCCGCGTACGCACTGGGTCAAAATAAGCCATCAGTTAGTGCTACTGGGCCGGTATACCTGTAAGGCCCGAAAGCCGATGTGTGAACTGTGTCCCGTAAATGAAGTATGTCCTAGTGCAAACTGTGCTGCCACTGGGACATGGCAACAGAGAGCGGGTCAAGCGAACGAACGGATTCGATCCGCGCTGCACGAGTCCATGGCCAAACAACAAGACACGGTGTCGCTGCCCCCCGCTTCCGCCACATCCATTGCGCTGTGAATACGGCACACCACGATTGTGTCGTTATTGCGTCGTGAGACCCACATAAAAGGCACGGAATATCAGCAAACAGCACGGATTGATTGAGCTTCCCACTCTTGGCACGAACTGTGTTTAGCCTTCTCGTGGACAATGAAACGGGAGCGAACTATGTCAACACAGATTAAACGGCTGACGAAACGCACAGTCCTCGGCGCCCTGTTGGTCGGCACACTTTTCATGTCGGGCTGCCTCGAAGGGACCGCGGAGCGCACCGGCATATTTCTCCCGCCCAAGCCTGCATCAGCGCCGATTGACGTATTCATCGATACCGTCCCTGCCCTACCCTATGCAGAGGTGGGAATTGTGCGGGCCGAAGGTATGCATTGGTCAGCGGACTTCGACTCACTCGTTCGCGTCATGAAAGACCAGGCACGGCAACTCGGCGCCGATGCGGTCATCCTAACTGATTCGTGGACCGAGGAAGATATCTGGTACGACGAATACGGCTATGAGCACTACGATATGCGCATGGTTGCGACAGGAATCGCCATCTACTTCCCCTAACCCTGAACGCCCTTATATGGTTATGCTGGCTATCCCGATACGGTTATTCATCGGCTCGTTGCCAGGCCGAAAACTCAGGGTAGCGGAGGCATCCGACCCCCAGCCCACCTGCCTTGT
>PKDL01000021.1 GCA_002863065.1 Pseudomonadota bacterium | reverse complement strand
TATGGCCCCTTGCACTTCTATGTATAGCTTACGCACCGCCCGTTTTGGCTGATAAGTCGGACGTTGGCACTCAATATAATGGTGGCTTTATCGCTCCAGGGCTGTTCGCTGGCATCGAAGTACTCGGTGCAAGTGATTGGGATCGACGCATAGGATGGGTAACTGGTGTATATGCTCGCACCGCCAGCGTGATGAGTGTGTTCGACGTTCAATTGGAGTATTCGGTCACGGGGCACGTGCTCGCTGAAGGTCCTGTCCGTGCAGACATGGTGAGGCACAGCCTTTCTTCGTCGGTCAACCTACATCCGTTCTTTTTACGGCTCATCGCCGCTGATTATGCGTCTCGAGTCCTGTCCGCTATGTATCTTCAGCTGGGGCTGTCCGCAGAGATTATGGACTTGCGCAGCGACGACTCAAGATTCGACCGCAATGATGTGGCGTTTTCACTTCATTGGGGAGCTGGTGTCGATGTGCCATTGGGAAACCCCAACGGCCACGGAACCTTTTGGTTAGGCGTTAATTGGCGCTGGAAGTTTGTATATCTCGATCCCAAGTTCTATGGCCATGACGATACCGATGCACACCAACTCGTGCTTGTTTTGACCTATCGCTTCAACAACACATCATTCACACGTGTCGAACGGCCCCAGCAGCTACGATGGCGGCAATAACCTCTAATCGCAGACTTGAAAGGTCAGGATAGTTCCGAATCTCGGTGGCAAAACAGTGTCTCCAGGAAAATATCGCGCGCCATACCCATAATACGCCCGTAGCTCAGAGACTACCCAGGAGTGCCTACCGCAGTAGACTGCACAGCAATACGTACTCAGAACCTATATTGGTGAGTGTGAACCATTACTGGACCCGGTATTACGTGAAGTCGGCGAAGGCGCTTCCGTCGTTACTCGTATTTTTTCCAGTAATCGTACCTCTGGCACCTCTATTAGTCCTCGCAAGAAAGTAGACGCTGGTAAGAAAGCAAATGACCGAGATTACTGTTCCTTATCGTCGAAATGCCAGGTCCTTACCTCGCGGGTATTAGCGCACTTCCGCTACCGAGGACGCAGAGCGACTCTCGTAAATCGTTCCACTCCAAGGGCTAAGGACCACTTGATAGCAGTGGCATAGCTGACTTTCTCGCACCATGCCCTCGAGTCAGAGCGACCCTCATGGCTGCAGATAGTTCAAACCAGAAAAGCTTTCATGGCCCCTACCGCCAGGATCCACCGGCAACGGTCGAGTACTACGTTCAAGGCGAAATTTTGCAATTCGTGCTTCGCAACCTCCTAACAAACGGATAAAAGCCCCAGATGGATGAGGCGGAAGGTTGGTCTTGTCCGCCGGGGGTTACCCAGTCAGCTGCGCGAATCCCTGTTTGCTGTACAAGACCCTGCATCTCCCATTGGGGGTAGATTTAGGGTCCATTGAGTGTGCTACCTTGGTAGAGCTATGGAATCGGTTCCAGTGCGAAAGCGAGACAATGGCCTTCACTTTCTCGCGGAGCATTCCAAGCATGGGAACTTCATAATTAGGCCGCTGCATCATGTGCGGTCTGCAGGCAGAGGCCAATGTACGGCCTCCCTGCAATATACGGGCTGCGTACCGCAGCCGAGGATACGTCATGGTGCGGATAATCATCGCTGTAGTTAGCCTTATTACCCTTGGGTGCGCGGGATCAAATGAACTAGGTCGCCGAGATACATCAGGCGGTGCGAGTGGGAATAGTGGCTTCGTTATCGATAATGATGGCGGATCAACCGGGGTTGAAGGCGCAGACGGCGCAGACGGTAACGAGGGCACGACTGGTACCAGTGGCGAAACGGCTGGAACAGCGGACGGAAGCACCTCGCCAGACCTCGCAGAGTGTAACTCAGATACCGACTGCCCAACCGATACACCGACCTGTGCCCCTCAAGGTGTCTGCATTTTCTGTTATCCCGGAACGTATGTCTGCGATGGCGACGTATCACTGGTTTGCTCGCAATTTGGCGAGAGCTATGAGGTGAATGAAGACTGCGCTGCTACTGGCGGTACCTGCAACTCGCTAGGCGGTAAGTGCGAGTCGGCATGCGGTGGAGGCGGTAGCCTGACTAAAACAAACGCCGGCTGTGATTTCGTTGCAGTAGACCTGGAAAATGCGTTCGTAACCGAACCGCAAATGCTTGATGCGCAAAATGCGCAGTTTGCGGTGATTGCTTCCAACACATCCAAAGATGGTGCAGCAAATGTGACGGTCACCATGCCCGACGGTCAGACCATGACAAAAGCGGTGGCGCCACAATCACTCGAAAAGTTTGAGCTGCCGCCGACTTGGTCGCTGTCCGGTACCAATATTACCAACAGCGCGTTTCGGGTGACGAGTGACAGACCCATTACTCTGTATCAATTCAACCCGCTGTCTAACGAAGGTGTCTTTTCCAATGATGCGTCGGTTCTTCTGCCCACGTCGTCGAATGGTAACGAGTACTACGTCGTCACGAAGCCATCGAGCGATCTCTTCGGAGGCTACTTTACGATCGTTGCGACCTCAGAGGGCGAAACAGACGTTACAATCACTCCAAAAGGAAGCACCGCAGCGGGCGGCGGCGTACCATCTATATTCCCAAATACATCGCATCTCGTCACCCTCGGTAAAGGTCAGGTACTCAACGTGGTGACACAAGGTGCCGGCCAAGACTTGACTGGCTCGCGCATCACTTCCTCAAAACCGATAGCGGTGATGAGCGGCCATACCGCGATCAATACCGATACGAAGTGCTGCGCGGACCACCTTGAGCAGCAAATGACGCCGGTGAATACCTGGGCTACGGAATACGTCGTCGGGCGATCGCAACCCCGCGGAATCGAGTCAGATTATGTACGAGTCGTAGCCTCCGAAGACGGAACGACTGTCACATTGACTCCAGCAGTCGCGACACCGAGTACAAAAACACTCAATGCCGGAGACTTCTGGGAATTCACAACAAATACCGACGTAAAGGTCGCCGGCGATAAACCCATCATGGTGGCTCAAATGCTGGCATCTAGTAACGAAGTATCAAAAATAGGAGAGCCATGTACGACCGCTTCGGAGTGTGGCGCTCTTTATTTGTGTGATTTCGACGTACAATCGCTGGGGCAAGCCTGTATTCCTCCCACATGTTCCACCGATCTCAATTGTCCTAGTGGGCATGTATGTGTATCGCTCGACCCACTTTTCGGGGGGTTGGAATGTTACCCCATCGGAGACCCCGCACTCATACTCGCCGTACCTATCGCACAATGGCAAAACGAGTACGTATTCCTCACCCCGGATAGCTATGCGAAAGACTACATCACCATCGTGACTCAGGCGGGCATCGACGTCACACTAGACGGTGTCACGCTTCCTTCGAGCTCTTTTTCCACGGTAAGTGGAACGTCGTACGCTGCATATCGACAACTCGTGAACGACGGAATACATAGGATCAGCGCGAACGGACCTGTCTCGATCACAGTGTATGGTTACGACCGCGACGTATCGTATGGATATCCAGGGGGACTTGGTCTCTCAGCCCTGGATTAGATAGTTCACACTGTACCCATTCTGTGTATGAGACCGCCTCAACATGGCTCACACCTTTCAGTGCGGCTTGGTGGGGGCTGCTTGATCCTACTACGCTCATAGACTGCGAGAATCCGTGGCTAGCCGTCCATCGGCGCGGGATAGACTATTTGAGGGTCCAAAATTAATCGTATACACCGCGTCACATTTCGTCATATACAGTACGCCGTAGGGGAAAAGGACATAAACGTCCGCACAGCATCTAGGAAACCGAACCATAGGCAGGCCGCCAAATTGGTAAATGAACTGACGCTATGTGCCAGTGCGAAACGTCTCTCGAATCGGAACATCGGATTCGGTCATGTGAATCAATACACAGTCGCAAAGTAACGGACCCCAGACCATTGAACAGTAGAGGCAACGTAAAAATGCGGGCAGCAATCGTAATCTTAAGCCTTGTGACAACGGCATGCGTGGGGAATAGCACCCCACGCGGAGATGCGGCGGGAAACACGGGGGCAACAAGCGCCACGGATGGCAATACAACCGGGACCGATGGAGTCTCTGCCAGCGATGGAGCGTCAACAAGTACAGACGCAAATGCAACGAAGGAGTGCATCGAGGATGCGGATTGTCCCACCGAGAAGCCCACCTGTGCACCGCAA
>PKDL01000091.1 GCA_002863065.1 Pseudomonadota bacterium | reverse complement strand
GTTTTATGACGCGCAAAAGCGTACCGGCAAGACATCCGCACTAGGGAGCGCATTACGCGAGGAAGCCATCGAATACCTGGCGCGTTCACTCGCGGAGGACGACTGGGATGGAGACGGAGATATTGATGAAAACGCTGGCGTAAACCGTGCTCTATCGTATCTCAGTGAGGGACTACCATTCGAACTTGAAATCCTAGAAGCCTATGCACGGGCACTGTACGACTTGCATGAGGCCGAGAAGTACCGTGAATCTGCTCGGGTATATCAAGTGTTGCTAGATAGAGACCCACTAGACCAACGTAACCCAGAGCTTCATGAGAAGCTAATCGAGGCATATGACCTGGCGGGGGACCTAGCCCAAGGGGCGGCGCAGCGCGAACAAATTGTAACGCGATATGCCAAGGGAACGGATTGGTACAACGCCAATCTCCAAAATACGAAAGCAACTCAACTCGCCGATAAACTAGTTGAGGCCGCGCTTCAGGACCGTGCGAGTTTTCATCATAAACTGGCGCAGGATCTGAAAATCAAATCGAACGATGCCGCAGACGCCGCGTCACAACGGCGACTATTAGCCGAATCAGATGCTCAATACGCCAAAGCTGTCACCGGGTATCGAAAATACCTCGCCCAATTCCCGCATAAAAAGGAAACAACGTACATCCGTTGGATGCTTGCGGAAGCACTATTCTTCTCGAAACGCTATCTTGAAGCATCCGATGCATATGCTGACGTCCGGGAAATACAGGGTAAAAATCCACACCGACAAGATGCTGGTTTCGGAGCGATCATCTCCATCCAGGCATACCTAGAGGGCGAAACAAAAGCACGACGTGTTGATGCGAAAGTCCTGGCCGAACAGGTCTGGAGCCCACCAGGCAAGAAAGGCGACCGTACGAGTAAGATAGAGCGCGTCGAAAAGGAAGAACTACCAGAGCAATACGAAAAATGGGTCGAGAACTCCGATAAATACGTAGCTATGGGCTTGAAACACCCGACAATAGACGACTTTCCGCAACAGCAAGCGTTTCGTATGGCGCTTGGCTATTACAATTATCTTCATTACGAGGAAGCACGCACTCGGTTAGAAGCGCTCATTCGAAAATGGCCGACACATCCCCGCGCAGCCGACTCAGTGAAGCTCATTCTCGCTTCTTTCGAGACTGAAAATGACTGGCAGAACCTTGAACTCTGGGCTGGTAAGGTGAAGGAGCTCGGCATAGACCCCAAAGTTGGGCAAGAGTTAGAGGCGAAAATTGGTAAGTGGAAGCTCGGCAAAAAGTTCGACCGATGTATTGCACTATTTGAAGACAAAGTCTTTGTCGATGCCGCTGTCTGTTTTGAAGAAGTCGTCGACAGAGACCCTAAATCTAAAGTCGGGGATAAGGCACTTTTCAACGCGGGAGTCGCATACCAAAAAGCCAAACGATACAACTCGGCAGCACGATTATTTGAGCGGGTCGCTACTGAGCCACGATTCCGTGGTAGCAAGTTTAGAGAAGAAGCCCTCTTTTACATGGCAGAAAATAGTCGTCGCTTTTTCACCTTCGACCGCGCGATCAGCCGCTACTTATCCCTGGCCCAAGCCTATCCGAAGTCTGAAAGAGCGGCCTATAGCGTGCAGTGGGCAGCTCAGCTCGAGGAGATGCAGGGTAACTTAGATAAAGCGGCTCAATTATATCTGCGCTTCGCCACCGAATTTCCCGATCATAAAGACGCAGCAACAAACTTCTTCTCCGCCGGACTCGTGTACGAAAAAAAGAATGATGTTCCACGACAGATTGAGACATGGAAAGAGTTCCTGGAGAAATACGCATCGAAACAAGGAACTGATGCGAAAGTAGTTGAGGCACACCTACGTCTCGGCAAACTCCACCAACAGAAAGGCAGCTGGACCCGGGCGAAGAAAGAATATGAAGCCACCATCGAGGAATTCACCAGCCGAGGTCTGGCCATCGGTTCGCGAGTGGCAACCTTTCCCGCACAAGCCAAATTCGCTCTCGTCGATCGCGAATTCGCAAGCTACGAGAAGTTGAAACTCAAAGGGAGCTTGCAAAATCAAGGGAGGATCATTCAAAAGAAGCGGGAGATTATACAACAGTTAGAAGGCCGCTACGTCGACGTCTTCAACTATAAAGCGTTCGACTGGACAATCGCTGCGTACTTCCGAATTGGGCAACTGTACCAAGAATTCGCAAAGATGCTGTACGACGCCCCAGAGCCCCAAGGCCTAAGCGACGACGAAATGGACACCTATATCACCATGATTGAGGACGAAGCTCTCAAGTGGGAGAACGTGGCTGTCGAGAGATATGGAGTGACTGTCACACAAGCTAGACGACTAAAGATCGTCAATGAGTGGACCTTCCGGGCTCTGAAGATGCTGAACAAATACAAACCGCAGGAGTACCCGCTGTTTAAATCTGAAAAGCGAAGTTATGACTTCGGCCTTGGTATGCCCATTCAGCTAAGCCCCAATGCAACGGTGGCCCCCCCACAATCGAACGATGCATCAGTCGACCCCGAAACGCCCAAAAGTCCCGAACAGAACCCGATACCGGGAGATACAGAAGGTGACGCAGCTCCAGATGCGACACCAGAAGAGAACACCAGCACCGAACAGACCACGCCAGAGCCAGAACCTGACGCCCCCGAAGCCCTAGATGTGCCACCGATTGAGCCTGAGGAAGACGTTCCAGTCCCTGAAGGGGGCACACCATGATTATGCAACGTTGGACAATCGTCGCCTGCATATTCATCGCCGGCTGCGGCAGCACCCGACCAGAGCAGGAGCTGTCTTCGGCGAAGAACATCCCAACTACTGCGGCATTAACGTCAGCACCCGCAGAGCCAACCTTTGACCCGAAAGCCGAATCTCAACAAGCAAAAGAGGCCGGTCGCTCCGCTCTAGCCTCACAAGACTTTGATGCGGCTGCTAAACATTTTCGAGAGTCTTTGGTTTTCGTTAAAGACGATGACGATGCGAAGTACTCCCTAACGGCATCATGGCTTCGGCTGGGCGACATCACCGGAGCAATGGAACTGACCGAACGTTGGCGACTCGAAAAGCCGAGCTCGAAGCTCGCGCTTACAATGCGGGTACGCACCCTGATTCGCGCCAAACGCCCCACCCTCGCGAGAGCAGAGCTGCAAGACTGGATTAGAGATAATGCGGACGACCTAGACGCCCTGAACATGGCGGTGGAAGTAGACATCGCACTCGGTCTGTATCGTCAAGCGGTAACTGCGAGTTCAGCCATCCTCCGCAAAGATGAAGTAAACATTGGTGCGATACGAAATATCGCCCGGTGCCACCTTGCGATGGGTAACCTCGACCTCGCCGGTTTCGTCATCATGCAAGGCCTTCGCCTCAGAAATGATGCGGTTCTGCAGTTTCTACTGGGTCAAGTATACATCAAACGTGAGCGGTGGCAGGCAGCCGAAGCCGCATTGACTGCAGCAGTAGAAAAGATCCCAGACTTTGCAGAGGCACTGAACAACCTCGGTGTCGTCTATCAACAGGTCGGGGATTACCCCTCCGCTGTAGCATCGCTTGAGAAGGCAACAAAAGCATCACCCGGGTACCAGTCCGCATTTTTGAATCTAGGCAATGCGTATCGAGGATTGAAACAATTCGCAAGCGCTCGGGGCGCATACGAACAATCCCTAGCACTCGATGAGAATTATCCAGATGCATGGTTCAACCTCGGCATCCTCTACTTTGAAAACACCTTGACGGATATGAGCGACGAAGACCGTCTAAACCTCGCAATCAAACACTTCAACCAATACAAACTCTTAGCAGGCGCTCGTACAGAGAAAGACGATCCTGTCGATCTCTATGTTGCGGAAGCACGGCGCATTATGGATGAGCTTCGAAAAGCCAAAGAAGAAGCACTAAAGAACCCAGAGGAAACTGACGATTCCGACTCTGAGGGTGATGATGACCCGGGAATGGAAGGTACAGTTGACGCAGAAACCGACGATAGTACGGAGCCATTCGAAAGCGAGCCTGGTGACGATTCAGACTCTGGCAGCCTGCCCACAGAGCCAACTGAACCAGCGCCGAGCTCCGACCCGATTTCTCCCGCACCGGTCATACCGGACGAACCGGAACCGTTCGAACCCGAGACGGAGCCGGAGCCAGAACCCGAGCCACAGCCAGAACCCGAGCCCGAGCTGGAGCCGAAACCTG
>PKDL01000050.1 GCA_002863065.1 Pseudomonadota bacterium | reverse complement strand
TAGCTTTTCGTGTCCAAGATTCCGCAGCGTCGCCATAAAGATACTGACAGCGACCTCCCCGCAAATGGTGTATTCGCCAGATTCGACCACAGTGCGTAAGCCAGGCACATCCAAGTCAGCAATTGACTCCATCATCTCCTGGTCGTATGGATCGTTGACCGACAGCGGCTCGTAGTGCGACAGGTCAGTCGTTCCCACTAACAATACATTGACTCCTTCCGACTCCAACGAACGGATGTGGTCCGCAAGTACCTGAGCCCACTCTTCTATTTGCCCTTCATCGACCCCTGGATACGTAATCCGCTCATGGTCATAAAACCCAATCATTACCAGTTCGGCATCCGGACGAATGCGGGAAATAAATGGCAGCTGCATTTCCAGCGGGTGCGCTAGCACATGGTTGAATGCCTCACGGTCAAGGGTCACACCTGGCAGAGCATTGGCCAACCTTTCTGACTGCACCGCATCTATTTTCATGGCGACCCCAGGCGCTAGCCACGGCCCACTGGGCCAGATCGCAGCCCTAGCGCCTACATCCCCATGGTTTGGCGCCAGGACAATAATGAGATCGGGCACTTCAATGCGACTCCAGACCTGCGCCGCAATTGCACCGGACGCTGCAAGCCCTGCGTGTGGCGTCAAGATCCCTTGCGCCGGACGCAATTCCTCTACACCAAATTCAACAAAAAGCTGCTGAATATACTCGGAAAGTCCCCCAGGGTCGTCGGAGTACCATTGACCGGCCCGGTGCCAAATCCGAGCGTTTGGGTCGTCTAGTCCAGGCTGTTGCTCTGGCCATGCGCTAACCGGTCCATCTGTTCCGTCGACTCCCTGCGCAGGGAAGTCGTCTATCGGCTGCGAGCCCATCTCACCACTCTGTACACCGGAATCGGTACAACCCACCCCATTCATGAACATAAGCAGCATGAACACCCGCCGCAGGGCCAGGTCACGAATCCGCCATTCGAAATACGAGCTCATAACCACTGCCGATATAAAGTACTAAAACCCATCTGGCTGCCTAGTTCCCCAGAATCTTTTCAAGCATTGGCTTCGAGCCCTGCAGCGCGACACGCTGCAGGTAAAACTCAAGCCCCTGCGGACCACCCAGCTCTGAGCCTCCACCAGCGCGGCCTGGACCGCCATGCTGTAGCTGAGGCAACACCACACCATGACCGGTTGCATGCTCGGCAATACGTTCGCTACCTAGATACATGCGCCCATTGCAGGCTGCCGCCTCCTGAAAAACGGTTGAGCAAAACTGTACGTCATCGCTAAAAATGCTCGCCACTAAGCCACCCCCGCCAAGGGCAATATGCGACGCCGCATCCAGCGGGTCGCCACTATACGGTAGCACCGTCGCTACCGGACCGAACACTTCGTCGGCGTGCACGCCCGTATGCGTGGGTGAATCCGCTAGAAACAAAGTCGGTTGCACAAAGAACCCTCGGTCGTGGTCAATGTCCCGTAACTCTCCACGACCATCGCCTCCATACACCACCTCTGTATGCGTACGTAGCCGGTCAATACCAGCGCTCACGCTGGATAGCTGAGCCGCATTCGTCAACGGACCAACCTTCACCCCTCGAGTCGCGGGATTACCCACCACGGTCTCCGCCAAAAGCTCCCGTAGCTCCGCCACCACATCATCGACACGCTCAATCGGAACGAAAATCCGGCGAATCGCCGTGCATTTCTGCCCCGCCTTCTGAGTCATCTCGTGTACAACTTCGCGACAAAACATATCAAACGTTGCTCCGTCTGGAGCGACGTCGGGTCCGAGAACTGCTGCATTGAGACTATCTGCCTCAATATTCACTCGCACGGAGGCATTTTGAAGATGCTCCAGTGAGCGGACAAACCGGCCGGTCTTGCTGGAGCCAGTGAACGCCACACAGTCGCCCGGCTTTACGTGGTCCAAAATATCACCCGGCTCCCCAGCCACAAACTGCAAGGCCCCAGGAGGCAACACGTCCGCCTCTACTAAGATTTGCATGACACGATAACTCAGCAATGCAGTAGGGGTGGCGGGTTTTGTCATCACTGGTACGCCAGCTAAGAGGGCGACTGCGGCCTTTTCCATAAGGCCCCACACTGGGAAATTAAAGGCATTCAGGTGCACCGATACACCACGTAAGGGCACACTCGCTTGCGCCCCAACAAACCGTGGGGCTCGTCCAAGGGCCTGTAATGGTGCATCTTGTAAAAACGTCTGTTCGCCTAGCTTGCGCCCCAAGCTGGCGTAAAACATCATCGTCCCTGTACCACCGTCAATATCGAACTTTGCGTCGCTGCGGGTATTTCCGCCGTTCGCAATTGCAAGTTCGATGAGGGATTCTCGATGCGCATGAACGGCCTTTGAGGCTGCCGCAAGGCATGCTCCGCGTTCCGTGAACGACATTGTCCGCAGCGCAGAGCCGCCGACCCTTCTCGCAAACTGAAGAGCCGCTCCAAAATCGAGGCCCTGCGTGCTGGTCGTTGCTAACACGTCCTCCGTCGTAGGGTTGTACAGAGGCACACCATTACCGGCACCAGCATGCCAAGCTCCGTGTAGGTAACTCTTGAGAACTTCCACCATTCCCCCTCTCACGTCGGACTCGTTCGGCTTAGTGGAACTTCACGTATTCGAAGTCCAGCGCCTGACTGTTGATACCCTTCTTGGGGGGCGCGATCCACGAAGCCATCTTTCCCACTTCGTACACTGGGACCATGCAAGACTGCACATAGTTTCGGTCATCGTCGGTAGGTAGCCACTGAGACTTCTTGGCCTGGAAGGCCTCCCAGTCCATGTACTCCCCTTGAGGAGTATATCCGAAGCCGGAAAAGACACCCATATCACGGTTAAAACGGTCCGAAGGCAGATAGAGGCGCTCCGTGAGCCCTGCGTTTTCCAACTCGCGATTCCAACGCGAAAGGGCACGTTCGCAATCGGCGGTATACGAATCGCGCAGCACCAGATTCATTGCGCGGCGCATCGGGATTTCTTCCGTCGTCAAGCCACCCGTGCTGTTTGGTACGTGGTGTTCGTACACGCCTTCGAGCGCTACATGGTCGGTCCATTTTCGTGACGAAGACTCCTTGAACCGGCCTTTCAGTCCCGAGGCAAAGTAACTCGCCGCATTAGACGAATCTTCACCGCCAAATAAATCCAACGACGCCGAATACCACTCATTGATATATTTCTGGATGATAGGGAGTGGGATGCCACCCACCTTCACCACATCACCAGACGGCACCTCATTCATTAATTGCGCTGTCCTTCGCACAACCCGCTGGAGGCCCCTCTCTCCCACAAAAAGGTGGTGTGCCTCTTCAGTCAACATAAACTGAGTCGACCGAGCGAGCGGATCAAAGCCGCTCTCTGCCAATGCACCCAGCTGATATTTCCCATCACGGTCAGTGAACATGGTAAAGCAAAAGAAGGAGAGCCAATCGTCGATTGGTTTGTTAAACGCATCCAAAATGCGCGGCGAGTCCGCATCACCCGATCGCCGCGCCAGCATGTCTTCTGCTTCTTCCCGGCCATCACGCCCAAAGTATTGGTGCAGCAAATACACCATCGCCCAGAGATGCCGTCCTTCTTCCACGTTCACCTGAAACAGATTCCGGAGGTCATACAGGCTCGGAGCGCACCTGCCGAGTAAACGCTGCTGTTCCACCGACGCAGGCTCCGTGTCCCCTTGCGTGACGATAATCCTCCGCAGTTCTTTGCGTAGATCACCGGGAACTTTATCCCAGACCGGGGTGCCAATATTGTCACCAAATGGAATGGTCCGGTTTTTTTGGTGCGGCGAGAGAAAAATCCCCCATCGGTATTCGGGCATTTTCACATACTCAAAATGAGCCCAGCCCCCTTTTTCAACACTTACTGCAGTGCGCAGATAGATTTGATCCTGCTGAAAGCCCTCCGGTCCCATGTCCATCCACCAATCGATGAAATTCGGCTGCCAAGCAAGCAAGGCTTTTTGCAGCTTCCGGTTGCTAGACAGGTCGACGTTATTCGGAATCTTATCGTTTAGGGAGATAGACATGCGCCCTCCGCGGTTTCAGCCCGCATAAACTAGGTTCGGTCAAAAATGAATCGTGCGGTTTCGGGACGCCCGTAGAGTGTCAATGCCCCTTGGGCGCCAACGGCATTGTCTCGTTGGAATATCCAGTTCTGCCAGGCCGATAATCGCCCGAAGATTTTGGTTTCTAGTGTCTCGGGACC
>PKDL01000485.1 GCA_002863065.1 Pseudomonadota bacterium | reverse complement strand
CCTCAAACCGAAGTCGCCCCAGCGGATGAGGCTCACTCAGCACCTGCGGAGCGTCAAAAATTAGACCGGGTGTATCGGCTGGAATAAGAAAACACGTCAGCCCGCGGCTTCCCGCCGCCGGATCTGTGACAGCAAACGTTGAGTAGAAATCGGCGACACCGGCGTTGGTGATGAGATGCTTCTCACCGTTTAGAACGTAGTGGTCGCCATCGCGAACAGCTGTTGTCTTCATCGATGCGACATCAGAACCCGCATCAGGCTCCGTCATAGCAAACGCGGCCATGGCACGGCCTTGTAATACATCCTCAAGCCACCGAGATTTCTGAGTATCGGACCCCGCAATCACCAAAGGCATACTTCCAAGGCATTGGAGAGCAAAGACCGAATCTGCAAGTGGGGACTGATACGCCAGAATTTCGCGAAGCATGACGCAGGCCCGAAGGTCCGTACGCGGCATCGCGTGACTGAGCCAATCCTCTTCCCCCAAAATCGCCACTAGCTCTCGGGCCTGCGCGCGCGCAGGTCCGTCCTCATGCTGCGGAGTGAGGGTAGCGATTCTCCGCTGCGCCCACTCACTGGCCTGCGCGCAGAGCTCGTGGTGCATTGGCTCTAGGAACGCACGGATCAACGATAGTTCAATGGTCATAGATACCTCACACGAACTTCGGCTTACGTCGCTCAACAAACGCGTCAAACCCTTCCTGAAAGTGGGGATGTTGCATGCAGACGGCCTGGCTTTGCGAATCTGCCTCTAGCGCGGTCTCAAGATCCATCGCGGCTTCTCGAGTGATCAACTCCTTGGTAAGTCCAAGCGCAAAAGTTGGGCCCGCAGCAAGCTTTTCTGCCATCTCTCGTGCGGCGGACATGAGCTCGTCATCTGAGACCACCCGATTGTATAATCCAATACGCTCTGCCTCTGTCGCGCTGATAAATTCGCCCAGCATCAACAGCTCACTTGCGCGGGCATGTCCCACAATCCGAGGCAAGAGCCATGCGGCACCCATGTCCGCTCCAGAGAGACCGACACGGCTGAAAAGAAATGCTATTTTCGCCGACTCCGCCGCCACACGAATGTCGCAGGCGCACGCGACCACCGCACCAGCACCAGCTACGAGACCATTCAGCCCGGCAACCACTGGTTTATTGCATCGCCGAATCGCCGCAATGAGCTGCCCCGTCATTCGAGTGAACTCTAGCAATGCCGGATACCCCCGTTCCAGCAACTTACCGATGATCTTCTGTACATCGCCGCCTGAGCAGAATGCCCTGCCCTGACCTGTTACCAGTATCGACCGAACGTCTTCCGTCGCATGCAATGTCCTAAACGCATCTCGTAGCTCATTGTAGCTCTCGAAAGTGAGTGCATTGAATTTGTCCGGTCGGTTCAACGTGATCGTCGCCACGCCAGTCGCGGTGTCAAAATCGAAGGCAAAGTGTTGTGGATCTAACGGCATCTCTCTTCTCTCGGTCAGGCGCAGCACCCTTATGGGATCGCGGCTATAGCTTGAATCTCTACTTGTGCATCGTCTTCAACGAGGGCTGCTACTTCCAAGAGCGCCATGGTCGGATAATGCCGCCCCATCACCTCTCGGTAGGCGGCTCCCACATTTTTCAGATCGTTCAGATAGGCATGCTTATCCGTGACAAAGATGGTGAGGCTACCAATATGCTCTGGGCCGCCGCCAGCGCCCTCGACCACAGTCATGACGTTCTTCAATGCCTGCAGAAATTGCTGAGCAAAGTCCTGGCTCACTACCTGCTGCTGTGCGTCCCAGGCAATCTGTCCTGCCACAAACAACATGCGTGCACCGACAGGAGCAAGCATACCGTTCGAGTAGCCCCGCGGAGCGCCAAGACTTTCCGGATTTATCGGTTCCATCGCTCAGCCCCCTCTACCCAAAGAGTGCACCACCATCGATAATCAGAGACTGCCCATTTACCCCTGCGGCCTCGGTAGCAGCCAACGCCAGCACTGTATGCGCAATTTCACTCGGCTCGATAAGCCGCGCTTGGCCGGCTTGCTGTAACAACGCGTTCAATGCTTGCTCAGGTGTTCGTTCGGTCTTGCTCACAATGTTGTCTACTGTCTGCTGAGTCATCGGCGTGTTCACAAACCCTGGACAGACCGCATTCGCTGTTACCCCCGAACCAACCAACTCAGCAGCGGCACATCGCGTCAACCCCAGTACAGCATGCTTTGAGGCGGTATACGCTGCCGTATATTTGGTGCCGGTTTTAGACGCAGTCGATGCGATATTGATTATCCGCCCATATCCGCGCGCTTTCATCCGGGGGATGAACGATTGCATCGTAAGAAACACACTTGTCGTATTGACGGCCATGATGTGTTGGTACTCGCTCAATGGAGTGGCAGCCAAAGGTGCCGCGAACCCCACTCCAGCATTGTTGACCAAAATATCTAGCTGCCCGAGTGTCGCATCTACTGCGGTAAGCAGCTGCTCACCCGCATCTGGGTTCGCCATATCGCAGACCACCGCGTGCGCGGGAAGCTCCTCCATGCGCCACGCACTCATTACGTCCGACAGCGACTCCATGCTACGTGCCGTAGCGAGCACCTCTACCCCGCTGCGCAATAATGCATCCGCAATTGCAGCCCCAATCCCACGACTGGCACCGGTAACCAATGCTTTTCGGCCTTTCAGTGACATCGCGGGTGACTCTATCGGTGTAACCTTCAAAGCGTCAATGCATTCGGCGACTCAGTCGGTATCATCCTCAGTAAGTCGCTCCGATTCGAAGGCCGATAGAATGGCCTCTGCAAGGATTCCCCCAAGCGCAGCAATCGTTTCATGCCCCTCCGTCACAGAAGCACCCGCAGGGTTTCCAAAGTATGCGTTTGGACCACCCGCGTCTTCGAAAGAAGTCTTACCAGTCCGAATAGCCACAGAGAGTGATTGCGGATTTTCGACTAGCGTTTTCCGGATACTGTCTCGCACGAGATCTGGTCGTTCCGCCATGATGATCGAGCCTTCATACTGACCCGCATGACACGCGCCGCTTTTGAATTCATCACTAAGGCGGAGTGCCCAGGGCTTGCGTGTCACATCTGGGTATATAATCTGCACGGCGGCCTGCTTCTTAGCTTCGTAAATCGAACCGATATGGGCTGGGTCCAGATGCCCATTGGCAATCGCTAGATGCGTAAACCCGTGGTGCTTCAAGGAGTGCGATATATCGACAATTAGGCGTGTTACTGTCTCGGGCGATACCGAAAAGGTGCCCGAGAAGCCATGAGCAAATGGAGCCGCGGTATAGGCCAAGGCCGGTAGCATCAGGACATCTATGTTTGCCGCTCCCAGAGACTCCACCGCTCCACGTACCATTGCCCGCGCAATAATGACGTCGGTAGTCAATGGCAGATGAGGGCCATGCGCCTCCACCGCCCCGACCGGTAGTACAGGTATCACTCGCTGCTTTTGCAAGGCAGCTACTTCAGGATAGGTAGCTTCTGCTAAATCGATTAGTGCCATGCGCGCACGCTCCTTCTCATAGACTGGTGCCAGAACCTGACTCTGTCATTTGCTGATTGCGGAGTGTGCCTCCGAAGTTCCATTGACACAATGGGCGAAGCAACGGAGGCTACCCTATGGCAAAATTTCGAATCCCTGAACAGTTGAACATCGCTGACTGGTTCTTATGCGCTCGCCTTCGAGAAGGACTTGCCGACAAAACCGCCGTCATCACATCAGACGCAGAGTACACCTATGCTGATGTGGATGTGCTCTCGAATCGTTTTGCCAATCACCTTGCAGCTCGCGGTATCCGTGCTGGAGAACGCGTCATTATTGCGCTCCCAGACGGTATCGACTTCGTAGGTGCTTTCTTTGGCGTAATAAAGCACGGTGCAGTTGTCGTGATGGTAAATCCGTATCTGGAACGCGAACATTTCGACTACTTTGTCGAGTACACCGGAGCTAGCGGGGTCATTTACAATCACGTGATATCGCCTGCACTTGGTCATGCCGCTACCCAGGCGGCACATTCCATACAATGCCTGACAAACATGACCGATGTGCACTCGGCGGCCTCTGGTTACTTGCCCGCCAATAGCCACAGAGACGACCCGGCAGTCTGGCTATTCAGCGGAGGGACAACCGGTAAGCCTAAAGCGGTTGTGCAGACGCATCGCTCGTTTGTAAATACGACGCAACATTATGCGCACGGCGCCATGGGCTATACCAGCTCTGATAT
>PKDL01000388.1 GCA_002863065.1 Pseudomonadota bacterium | reverse complement strand
ACGCGCATTCTATGCGTCAGTACGGCATTCGGGCAGTGTACGTATCCGAACGTTATTAGGTACGGTTTCGCGTAAGCTCGTGTTGAACAGGCGCGGAGTAACACCGTGCCTGGCTTCGCACCCGTTAGAACTGCACGCCTACGGTAAATCTCGCATTAAACGGCGGGCCGGCAGTGGTGTGCAGGACCGGGATTTGGCTTGCAGTTTGGCCCTGTTGCCAGTGGCTGGCGTAATGATATTCGCCCTCCCGAAGTTCGCGATTGAGGACATTTTCCAGCTCGATACTCACCTGGAGCCATCGCCATTGGTATCCGACGGTCATGTCCAACATGAGCAGGGTTGCGCCTCGAGCATCGTTTGGGAGGGGACGGGGGGCCACGGCTAATAGGCGGAGTCCGGCACGGAATCCGCTCTCGTGGTCTACCGAGGCTCGGACTCCGGATACCAGCCACGGCGCAAAGGGGACTTGGTTTCCTGATTCCACAAATCGCGCATCCACAATGGTGAGGTCGGCGCTGAGCCTAAGCCATGGCAACGGCTGGGTAGATACGACAAGCTCGCCTCCGAGTCGCCGCGTGCCATTGAGCTCCAAGTTCACCCCAGAAACGTGGTCGAAGAGTGTCTCTCGTGCGATGAAGGTGGCAAATCCCGTCAACCGTAGATTCAGCCAGGCCCCGGGTTCCCAGCGGAAGCCTAGTTCCACCGCATCTGAGACCGTCGCGTTGGGGCTACCGCCCGACGTGACCTCGTTGGCAAGTCCGGTTTGCGTCGGCGTGAATGCGCTGAAGGCACGGGCTTCCGGCGGGCGGAATCCACGACCGTAGGCGAGGAATATCCCCCATGCCTTATGGGGCTTCCAACGCAGGGTGGCGCGGGGTGATGCCACCACGAGTATCTCGCTATTTTCTAGGTCCGCTGCGAGGTGATCGGTCGTGTGGACGTAATGCATATCTACCCGCGCTCCCACATCGACATGGAGTGATTGGACCGGGTTCCAGCGGAGGCCTACCAGAGCATGCGCGATGAGTTGGGTCGCCGACAGGTCTCGCCTAGGTGCGAGGACGGCGAGGTCTTGGCCAACATTGTCTTCGCTTTGCGTAAACCTGTCGCCACGCACCCCGGCTCCGGTCTGGAGGGCTAAAGAGTCCAGTGCCTGCCAGTCATAGTTGGCATTGAACCCGAAAGAGTAGGTGCGCTGGCCTTGTTCGCGTCGGTCCCCTTCCTCGGGGCGTATCAAAAAGCCGGTGAAGTTCTCTAACAGCTCCAGCTGCCGGAAGCCGCCGTAGGCTCCAACGGAGATTCGGTGTTCATCGTGGTCGTACTGGTAGTCGGTCGCGAGGATACCGCGGGCGCTCATACCCTCCGCCTGCCGATCATACGCGCCATCAAAGCCGACGACTCCGGCGTCGATATCTGCATTACGGAGTGTACCGGGCAGCTGAAATACCGAATAGTTGCCGAGGCCTGTGAGCGTCATTGTACCGGTGTGTACGTCGTCGAAGAGCACGGCACGACCATTGAGGATCGTGCGCGTAAACTGCCGCCGTGTGCCAAATCCGTCATCATAGGTGGCCGCTGCGCCGATGAAGTTTTGCCCTTCTCCCTCCTCGGGGGAGTAGCCGAAGTAGAGCCGGTGTCGGTTGGTGGTACCCACGGTATAGGCAGCTCGCCATCCGAGGGCATCGCTGGGCATACCCAGGTGAAAAGCGGCGGTACCAGCCATCGCGAACGCACCTTGAGTGAGACTAAATGGTCCTTTGGTAACGGCAACTTCGTGCACGGCTTCAGGAAGGAGAATCGCCAGATCGAGATAGGCTTGTGCATGGATATTGGACCATTCGTTGAGTGGGATTCCGTCGATGGTCAGTTCCAGGTCGGCGCCATGCGTCGCGTCGAACCCGCGCAGGAAGTACTGATAGCCCTTACCTTCACTTCCGTGCTGGACCAGAGTGATACCTGGTACTTGGCGGAGGATCTCTTCGGCATTTCGTATGGGAGCGGCGCGCATATCTTCCGGAAATACACGGGTGGTAGAGGCGGTTTCGGGTTCGGGCATGGTGCCTTCCACCGTAACGGTCAGGGAATCTGCAGCCGAAAAGCTGATAGTGATCCGAACCAAGTCATTCCGCTGGGCTGCAGTGAGTGAGACGGACGTCGTCTCGTAGTCTTCTGCCGAGACGGTCAGAACGACATTTCCCTCGGGGACTTCGTGTAGGGTGAAGTACCCGGACGCGTCGGTGAATTCCGTAATCTCTAACGCCTCGATGCGTACAAGTGCCTCAGGTACCCCAGCGCCTTCTAGCTGTGCGTCAACCACACGTCCGCGAATATCGCTCGCGGTACGAGGGTGCGCATGAGCCGCCCAAGAACACACCATGCAAATTGCAGCGGCGCAGGTAGCGGCTCTAACTAGCGAACTTGAGCGCAGTGTCCTTCTCCGTTGATATGCGCGAGCGTTTGGCCTTGGGCGAGAAGCCAGTCCCAGAGATTGTCTGCGGTGCCTGTGCTACCCGGATCGTAGGCCCCGAGGCCTGCTGCCGAGAGCTCGGCTTGGCTAATCGCGCCATCCGCGTCGGCGTCGGCGTCGGCCAGTGCCTGAAAGAGCACCGCAGGCGCGTCTGAGACCAGACTATCGTAGAAAAAGTGATCAGCGTGCACCGTGATTTCTGTCGATGATGTGCCTTGGGACGCTGCAATCACCTGAGTTTCGCAGGCACCGTAGACCGTGCGTTGGCCGAATACCCAGTCAAAGGTCTTAGTGATGCCCTCCTTGGTCGCCGTGCCGGAAACCGAGGCGATGTGCAGGGCAAACTCCAGATCAGCGTAGGATCCGACGGGTAAGGTCAGTGATGCCACTGTCTGACCTGCACCTTGGGAGTCTTCTGTGAGGTCAACGGCTGGTGTTGGGGCAATGTCCTGGCCACCCACAGCCAGGCTATCGATCTGAACGAGAAAGGTGTCGAAGGTAACGGTCCATTTGTCGTCGGTATCCAAGCGCTCTTCCACGAAGCTTTCACCGTAGAGAGTGATGTCCACGGTTGCCGTCTCTGAATCTGCGCATGCGCTGAAAAGCAGGCCGATAAGGCAGAGCACTGACGCGGAGTGCGCCACAGGAGTCGAGAGCCTAGTTCGCATGTAGTACCCGATAGAAGTCGAAGGATTGAAATGCTCGAACGATCGTATTGTAGGCGTCTTCAGTGGCGGTATCGCCCGCCTGAATCGTGACCGTGTCCGTGTCATCCGTGCGATATGCATGAAAGTCTAGTGCATCGAACAGTGTGGCGTCATCCAGAGCGGACCGCGTGAGCACCTGGAAGAGTAGGGCACCAGTGGAATCCTTTGAGATGGCCAAATCCGTAGGCGCATCGGCCAATACGCGGCCGAGTGGCGAATCGATGATGATGGTGAAAGGGGTTTCTTGGCCCTCACGCGTGGCAGTTCCTTCCAGCACGGCGGTGTGTCCCTCATGTTGCGGATCGGATGTACTTTCATCAGATGGCGCCTGAGAAAAGGTGAAGCTGAAGCTGTGGTACCGCCCGGATAAAAGCGTAGCTTGTCCGAGCGTTGGTGGGTTGTCGGTCAGCCAGTCGGCCACGAATTGCCCCAGCAGTTCACCGGTGACGACACCGCCTTCAAAGTGGCCCGGATGGGCATGGGCGCGCGGGATGAGCACATCCCAGAGCGAGTGGAACACCGATGCTACATGCTCCTCACCTTGTACGTTGAACACGATATCGCGGAATGCGATGCGTACTGAGCTGAGCTCCACACGGTATCCGAGGTCAGTGGTGACGCTTACAAGCTCGGATGCATCGAGTTGGACAGGTAAGTAGACCCGGTCGGCTTCTACCGGTGCATCGCAGCCCACCGTTAGACTGAGCGCGCAGCACATGGCGGCCGAGGCGAAAATCCGCGGAAGAGGAGCCCTATGCGGTAGCGCGCGAGATATCCAACGTGGTGGTTCCAGAGTGGGATGCTTTTGGCTGGCTATGGCGCGCTCGAACTTCAAATAAGGCTTCCGTTCTGTATCTCTTGGCATCGTTTGAAGGTGGTTATGACTGTCTGTATGAACCCGCCCTCATTGCGGGGTCGGAAACTAGCATACGGAGACGGTACCTGTCCGCTGTTGGCTGGGCAATCTGTGTTCGATTTGAAGATAGAGGCTAAGCGCGGGCGATTATGCTGGAAAGCTACATACGGCCCGACTTCTGC
>PKDL01000206.1 GCA_002863065.1 Pseudomonadota bacterium | reverse complement strand
GAAGACATCCATGATACCAACCGCCAGGGCATGGACCCGAAGATTGGTCACGATGTCTTCGCGGCGGTCATAAAAGAAGTGATCGCGCTGGGTCAGCGGCCCACTATTCGCACCCAGGTAGGACCGGATACCCCGAACAGGACCATTCTTATTGACGATATATGCGCCTTCAGCGGTAGAGAAGGTCAGCACGTGGCGTCCGCAATTTCCCGGACCGAAGCGGTTTTGATGAAGATCTAAAATATCAACACCGGTGGCATCACCCGCCGTGATGCGCAATTCGTCGGTCACCCAGCGGGCCGAAAAATGGCGGGAGTACGTGGCACCCTCAACGGTAGAATTCTCAGTCATTGACGGATTACAGGTCGAATTATTGCCACCACAGTTATATCCGTAGAGGTCGTAGTTTTCCGTGTAGCTGACTCCATCTTTCAACACGAAGTCGTACGCCACATATTGGGCGCCGGCTCCAGGGACTAATGAGTCACCATCGCGGGCGAAAAGGTATACATACGCTTTGTCTGAACCGTCTGTGAGCTCCAACTCCACTCCACTGCCCGCGACCACGCTAGGAGGAGTATTCCACGCACCGATCCGGTCACCAGCATCGCGAGCCATAAAGACAACTTCATCATCAAGATCCAATGATGGATCGGGATCTGGCCCGGTAAACGTCGATGCATCGGTATAAAAGGTCGCCGTGATGGCTTTGCCAGTTCTGCATGCTGGTGACTCGGTCCATAAGCCCGAGCTCTTGCCATAAATCTCACAAAAGTCTTGGACTGCGCGTTCATCTACCTGCACCGGGATTTGCACCCAGGCACCGCCCTCACGGCGAAACGCCACGATATCTTGAGCGGGCACGTTGGCTAGACCAGACACCTGCGCACCCAATAGGACCACCGGATCCTCTACGCGGCCAATAGCCCCAGGAGTATCACCCCCACTGCTATCCGGATCCGAAATGGGAGCCCCTGAATCAATAGTACCGCCAACATCGGGGGACCCAGTGTCCAGTGATACGGCTTCGTCCTCGGGCGGAGACACATCATCTGCTGGCGAGTCTGCGGAATCCGCCGTACCCGCATCGGAGATACCCTCATCCGCAGTCACGGTATTGGCTTCGTCACTTCCGCAACCCGCTAAGCAAAGAAAAAGCAGCCATGCGGCAATACATATGCAGGTAGAAAACTTCATTGAGCACCATCCATATCCGTGCATGGCAAAGCATACGGTACTTGGTTTGGTTGTGATTATGTGGTTTGTGCGAGCCAACGTCCACGTCCAGGGCAGATACCACCGAATGCATGCCATGAGGAGCCAGTGACCAATCGGCGACCGTTACATTGACTCCCGACATGCCTACCGCCACTATGCGCGCTCACGGACAGGGTAAGGAGCCTCCATGAAGACAGTACTTATCGGCCTTATCACCGCCGGCGCGATCGCTGCTGTTCCCGTCGACATTGCGCACGCGGAAATCGATCTCAAGAAACCTGATAGCCTTGCGCAAAAGGCGCCGGACACATTCAAAGTCAATATGGAGACTTCGAAAGGAAGCTTCGTGATCGAGGTAACGCGCAGCTGGGCACCTCGAGGCGCAGACCGGTTTTATAGCCTAGTCAAGGCTGGTTACTTCACCGACGTTCGTTTCTTCCGTGTGATCTCTCGCTTCATGGCGCAATTCGGAATCCATGGCGACCCCGCTGTCGCACGGGCTTGGCGTACTGCCCAAATCGCAGATGATCCGGTGATAAAAAGCAATGGCCGCGGCTATGTCACGTTTGCTACCGCGGGACCGAATACTCGCACAACGCAACTCTTCATTAACTTTCGCAACAATGCCAACTTAGACAGCATGGGATTCGCTCCCATCGGAAAGGTGATGGGTAACGGTATGGATGTGGTGGACAAGCTGTTTCACCGCTATGGAGAAGGCGCGCCGCGGGGTGCCGGTCCCGACCAAGGACGCATCCAATCCGAGGGGAATACGTACCTGAAGAAGGACTTCAAATTTCTCGATTACATCAAGAGCGCGACCATCGTGAAGTAGGACCTCTCGGTATCATCCGACCACGGCCGCCCTATGCGGTGGCTTTGCTACTCGGCCTCTTTATCTTTGAATATCGGACCGACCGATTCCATGGAGCAGTCTCCATCCGAAGACGGAGCACCACCGTAGCCGAATCGCTCAAACGTCGAGAACACCCCGTCACAATCAAGGTCGCCATACGCTGATGCCGTGAACCGTGCGTCTACGCCTGATTTTCCATTCGAACTGTACTCATACATAAAGCGATGCGAGGAATCGATCGCAAACCCAAGGGATGTCCATGTCGCCTGCTCCCAGAGACTACCGTCTGCTTTGCATGTCTCCCCGCTGACACAACACGGATGCACACCCCGGTCGGGCGCTGGGGTCAGTGCGACCGACTTGGGGAAACGACATGGAAGCTTCTGGCCCGCCGCATCCACTTGAGGAGTAGTGAAGAATATCGCTGAGCCTTTATGTATACGCTCCAACTGCTCCAAGGCCTCAATCGATTCGGCCCGCCGTTGATACTTTTCGAACGATGGGATGGCTATCGCGCTTACGACCGCGATTGCCGGGACAGCCAATCCTCCGATTGGCCCCAATTCCGCCTGTACCACCACGGTATCGTCTTTGCGGACGGGTTGTGTCAGGGCAGTAAAGTCTGCCCATTTTTCGACTACATACGTCAACGGCAGCAATTCGGGTCGGGCGTCTTTGAGAGCCAACGCATGTGCTGCATCAAGCTCCTGTTTCATCAGTAGCAGCCCTTGCCCGTAACCGGTCATGACGAGATCTAAGAAGGACGACGTTCCTTTTATCACCGTCGTAAATCGCCCCGTAGGCGACATGGTGATTGCTGCCCCCTGGAGTCCATTGATGGGCTCAGGAGCAAATGCGCCCAGCGGTCCTACCTGCATTGTGACCGTCATAATGCCTGGGTCGGTCGAGGCAAGAAGCGCTTTGTGATCATTTGCACCTCTCTTGCCCAGTGCATCCGCCTTACCCTTCGCCACGGAGATCGCTTCGGCCACGGCGTCGTCCGATCCAATGAGCATACCGGTGTCAAGCATAGCCCCCACGAGCCCGAGAACTTCTACCATGGGTACGCCTTCATGTGTCTTGACCACCTTTCCAGACAGAACCCCAGTCACCCCTGCGAAATGAGCTGCCACGGTTGGCCGGGCAGTGGGATTGATCAGACTGGCCCATAGAGTCACCGTTTTTGTAGCCGTGATGTCGAAACCAAACACCGACTGACTCGCGCGCGCCATGGCGTTGCGTACTGCCGCTGGGTCGTTCTGTACGGGCATGATGCCAAAGTTATGGTCGATGGCGCTCTCCCAGAACGCACCTAAATCAAAGGTCGCTACCGCTTGCGCCGAGGCCGGTACAAGACCGAATTGGGCAATATGATCGATGGGCGTACTCGTAAACGAGCCCTTCGACTCTTCAGGGGAGGCTTCGGGTTGGACGGTACTTTTCCCACTTCCGCCGACGACGCTACTTTCTTTCTTGCAACCGATTCCGAAAACCAAGCTCCCGGCCAAGATTACTATCGCAGTAATTCGCACCTGCCCCTCCAATCATCCTTTTATCGAGCCGCGATACTCGCGTGTCGCGCGAGACGACGCAAGAGACCCACCATCCGATTCACGACCGCTGCACAAAAAATACGCGTCCCCCCGAACCAGTCTTATGCGGAAAGAAGCGTGCGTGATGCGGGTCCACTGTGTAAGAATTCATATGATTTGGAGGCGACTTGCTCACTCGACGAAACAGCATACTTCTCACTGCCAAAGGTCTCGCCGGACTTATCGCTGCCGGACCTTTCCTCACTGGCTGCGCACATGAGGACGGAAAATCAGAAGGGAACGCCCCGCCCCTCGACGATGATATGGGAACACTTGACCGAGCCGATATCCGGAGGCCGCGACAGGTCGATGCGGAAACCGAAAGGATGTTCCCCGAATCGGATACATCTGAACTCGACCGTGCAGGCCAACAGAGGGACAGGGCAGAAGGCGGTGCTGGTGAAGCCGTGTTTTCTTCTTGGAAGACCTTGACCCGCTTGCGCAGGCCAGAGGTGCCGGTCTTCTGCCCGGAGATGGGCGAGGTGCTCACAGTGTCCACTTTCATGGCGACGAAAGGAAAATTACCAACAGCGCCGTCTGTTCGGGCTGTAT
>PKDL01000458.1 GCA_002863065.1 Pseudomonadota bacterium | reverse complement strand
ATCAGCCCATAGTGTATCCAACTAACTAGGTGCCACCCGAATAATGGAATAATCAGAGCCTTGGCGTCAGTTCGCCTCATTTCCTACAAAATTGGCGCTAGGTGTGGATGGAACTAACGCTTAATTGGTTAGGTCAAGATGATTGAGAGCCAAAAAGGAGCACCTGAACGGCTATTTGAACAGCGCCCTGGTTTCTCTGCATACACTTGTGCGTCCGTCAGCCCGCCTAGACGTCTGGACACGGCATTGAACTCGGCTGAAAAAGGTGCCAGACACATTTTGACGCAGGGCTCGCGCGGGGCAGGGCAATAGACATTCATCCGCGGTGCTCGCTACCATCGCCGTATTCAACGGAGGCGGTCGGTATGCGAGCATGTAGAAGTGGGTTAAGCTCCAGCTCGGTAAACACTTGAAGACACTTGAGCGGTAGTATGGGCGAGGACAAGATGGATTTATTGCCAAGCGAGACATTGGGCCCAGCGGATGCAGCGCAGGTCGTTATCTGGCTTCATGGGCTTGGGGCAAATGGCCACGATTTTGTGCCCATTGTACCGATGTTGCAGCGTCCGGAGACACGCTTTGTCTTTCCGCATGCGCCGTCTATGCCGGTCACAATCAATATGGGCCATGTGATGCCGGCTTGGTATGACATCTTGCACATGGGGCAGGGCCCCGACCGGGAACCCGAGCATCACGTATTGGAAGCTACCGAGCGTATTCACTTGCTAATCGACGCCGAGCGTCAGCGTGGTGTGGAGGGAAGCCAAATTATTCTGGGCGGATTCAGTCAGGGAGGAGCCGTTGCCTTGCATGCAGGCCTCCGTTACCCAGACACGCTGGCGGGTATCATGGTGTTGAGCGCCTACGAACTCAGAGTGGATTCGCGTAAAACCGAGGCGCATGCGGCCAATTACGAAACACCACTTCTATTTTGCCACGGGTCAATGGACCCTATGGTGCCTGTTGAACGAGGTCGGCAGGCTTTCGATGCGTTGAATGATGGCAAACGGTCCTGCGTATGGAAGGAATATCCCATGGGCCACGAGGTTTGTGGACCAGAGATTGAAACGATTCGGACTTGGTTTTCTGCTTGTTTGGACGAACGATAATTCACTGGTGTAGGCTCGAGTCATTCCAATACCAGGCATTCAGAAGAGCAGCTCACGAGCGGTCATCGGAGAGCGTAGGTCGGAAGCATCTGGACTTCACATGTGGTCGTTTTTCCTATTCCCATGGCGAAATTTTTGAACAAGTGAGGTTATTGGCGTCTATCACCTGAAATGTCCAGCAGCTGGTGCGATAGCCAAAGCGCATCATCAAGACGCGGAATACGCTCTAATCCGTTCGCCCAACAAGTTGATACTTTTGGTCAAGTCGCTTTTTGATACTTGTTCTGTCACCGAATCGTCGTCTGTAGTTTCTAATGTCTTCAGCTCGCGTTCAAAAGCGCCTTTCGCATAGGTAATCCTTTCCAGAAGATTCCCCATTTCATTGTCTAAGCCCGCTTCTTGTTGCTTTAGGATGTCGGTCGCGACGACCTCAACAACGGCCAACTCCCGCCGTAAGTAATCGTAGCTGTTTTTGCCTAGAAATGGCTCTTTGGGTAGATCCTTGTCTCGGTCGAAATTGAGAAGTGCGCCGCCACATAGCAGTCGTTTCGTGATGGTCTTTCCTGTGGCTGAACTAGCGGGTTCTTCTTCATCACCGCTACAAAGAGCTATGGCGGTTAGCTCTCTGACACCATAGGCCCAAACCAAGCCTGTAGGGTCAAACGGTGCAACCGAAAGGACCGCGCCCGTTACGGCCCCAATTGGAATTAGAACTGCCAACCTTCTGGCAGTATTGGTCTCCCACCAACGTTCACTCAATGCGGAGTCTTTGATCTTTTGTTGATATGACAAAAATGCTTCGTTGAGTGTGTCTTCTGGCAGTCCACTGTCAGACCAAACCGATCTAATGGAGGTCTGCCATTGCTCAGCGTCGACGGTATATTCTTCGGTGCCCTCCGGTAAAGATAGGACCGTATCAGGTGGAATCAGCGCTTGGCTGAAAAGGATTGTCATCAACTTCTGTCTGTAGCGGCTTTGGCTCAACCTTTTCAATTCTGCTTTCAGAACCTGAGAGTCGCACTCGACCATTTCGTTATCCCAATATGCTTGGCCAAATGGAATGTTTTTACTGTCCGAATTATCGCTCCATTGGTCCCTTAGGAGATGGTATTCGAGGGATCCAAATAGCCGCAGTTCTTCATCTGTTAGCTCGAAGTAGTCCTCGAGTTCCGGGGAGGTTGAGCCGCTGGATTCTAACGGGAGATTGAATGGAAAGGTTGGTTTACGAGAAGATAAGGATGATTCCATGCCTTCGATAGCGTACGAAGTCACCACCCAAAGGATACGCGTTAGAACGGCATAAACTAAAATGGCGGCAAGAACGTAATTCCGCCACATGATGATGGTGCCAGATGGCATGTTGTTTTCGACGAGCTGATTCGCCATGCGAGTAGGGTCAAAGTCAAGGCCCAGCACCTGTAGCGGAGCAGATGTTATATCCAGAAAAATTCCGATGGTGTGAGCATTAATAAGCTCGTGAAAGGTAGTCGAAAATGTTGGCGTTATATGCTGCATCAAGAACATGCTGAACGCTGAAATAAAGGTCCATGTCCCATACCCGATGCCCACGAACGGAAGCATACGCAGCCATGGTTTATACTTCTCAAGCTGCGATTTGAACGTAACGCCAGCGACGGTACTCACGATAAGAAGTGTAATCGGGGCAACCACAAATGCGAGCAGGGTCTCTACGACGTTGATGTGCTCTCGGCTAAAAGCGTTCAGGCTACTTCGTATGAAATACGCGAGAAGGCTCCCGAAGACGACAGCAATGAGATGAGCCTGCCAAAAGGTTCTACGCTTGATCCAGGCAAGGGGGACTTGAGTAATATCAGTCGCTTGGCGCTGTCGTTCTTCCCATTCAGCGACAACGTTACTGTAGCCGTCTCTCACTCGACTAGGAATCAACCACCTCAAAATTCTCATACTGCCTTTTTTTGCAAGAGACTAAGCATATGCCGTCTTTATAGCCTTTGTGAAGCTCCCTAAAACCCGTCAGTGCATTACGCAGAGGTCACTTCATCACATGCTTAGTGACAGGATAACTCGATGAGAAAATTCCCATTTCACTGGCTATGAATTCGATGTTAGCCGCTACAGTTCGAGTCTAGATAATGCTTACGAGGCCGATGCTACTGAGGCGTAAACATCCCACTAATTCGGTCGTTAGATACCCATAGCCAGTGATGTAACGCAGTGAGCCACTCGTAGAGTTCAATCGAACAGAGGTACTACAAGCTGCTCTGCGTATATTTGATGCGACAGCCGTAGAATCGCAGCTTAAAGTTGATGGAAGTCGCAGTCGTCGCAGAAATCAAAGCGGTCAAGCTATACGCATTAGTCTCATTGTTGACCACGTGATTCGCGTTGTCGTCCTGCGACTGTATAGCCGTCGACATGCTCTGTGCTCCAGTTCCAAAGGACACTGAAGCCACATCCGTCCACCAGGTATTCGTGTATCCACGTCGGCGTAAATTCGCGTCGATCGAGATGCTATTAAATCCGTCATTATCGTACAGATAACAACGGAGCTCCGATATCGTCACACCCTCGGGTAAATCTACCGGTGCGACGAACGTCGTGGCACCACTGAACATCATGTAATCAGCAGACGTTGCTAACGCGTAATTAGACTGCGTATCTGTGCCAGTCCGCTGAAAATCTGCCACATGCACATGCCTCCAACGCGTTCGCGTCGAGATGTTCAGAGAGTTCACCGTAATCGTGCTCGAATTATCGACCTGAATTGTATCACCCACGATAGTTAGACCTGGACCAGCAACTAGCGTAGTGCCCCCCGAATCGTCCGTTTCGCATGTTACGGAACCGTTAGCAGCGATAGAACGTATCGAGCTCCCAGGGCTACAGCTACCCACCACTCGGCGCTGTAATCCTGTCTCGCACTCAACTGTGCCGTCTTCATTAATGGATTTTATCGCCAGACCAGCGGCAGCGCATTCGCCAGTCACCCGATTCTGAATGCCGGTTTCCCATCGCCCAGCAACGCGCACCGTGGTGAGAGCATCAGCGCATTGTGTCGTACTGAAGCACGACATAATGACGCGAATAACATAACGGTGACCCACTTTAGGCTTGAATGAGATGTTGGGGTTTACGGTC
>PKDL01000077.1 GCA_002863065.1 Pseudomonadota bacterium | reverse complement strand
GCCTGCACAATCGACAGCTGTGACGAAGCCGCAGATATAATCCTGCATACAGCGGATGACGCAAAATGCGACGATGGCGCGTTCTGTAATGGAAGCGAAATCTGCAGCATCGACACCGGATGCCTCAGTGGGACCGCACCTAGCATTAATGACGGAGTGGACTGCACTTTCGACAGCTGTGACGAAGCGGCGGACGTCATCGTTCACACTCCGGTCGATGCAAAATGTGATGATAGTGCGTTCTGCAATGGAGCCGAAACCTGCAGCGTAGACACCGGATGCCTCAGTGGGACTGCACCTAGTATTGACGACGGGTTAGACTGCACCATCGACAGCTGCGATGAAATCGAAAATATCATTGTCCATACCCCGATCGATGAAGCCTTTAGCGGTACGCCCGGTCCGTATATCGAAGGGTCCAATACCTGTGGCAGCGGTACATGTGCAGCCGTAGAGCGCTTTTCCACCAACAACCCGAGTCAATCACTAGGATGTACCATTCGAGACAGCGCCTGCACGGGCTGCGATGCAGACGCGGCCTGTGCGAGCTACGCATACCGAGGGCGAGTATTTCGGCTCTGTGCCACGAACACAGACCTGAGCGGTGCGAAGAGCTCCTGTACGGCAGTCGGGATGCAGCTTGCGGTGGCCGGGGAGCTCAATGAGCAGCGGCATGCGGCCCTGGAAGCAGCGCTCGCCGGAGCCGATGCCCTACCATTCCGTTTGGCTGATGATGAGGGGGGGGCATCCAGCTACGGTGGCTTTACCTGTAGCCGTGTCTATGACCCGGCCACGTATTACACACATGGGCAGTATACCCCCGCATACCTGGGCGATTGGAGCACATTAGGCGCTGGACATCCTGACCTAACGGCCGGTGGGAGCCTGGTCGACGAGGCCACCGAATGGAAGAATGTGGTCTTGTACGGCAGTATGACGAATCCGCTCCTCCCGATGAGTAGAGACGACCAAACCGTGATTTTGTGGACTGATCCCGAATGCCCAACCAATAACGGCCAATTTCAAAATACGGATGGCCAATGTCAGTTACAGCTCGACAACAGCTATTACGGCGGCAAGATCGTAGAGCCCATCACGAACACCAAGGCGGTCAACTGGCTCGTACTTCGTGGCCCCAATGGCCAGGCCAGCTGTAATGATTACGACCCTGAGAGTTGCCATGAAGCATACGTTCCTGCGCTGCGAGTGCGGTGGCACGCAAATAACCCGAATAAGACGACGATTCCGGGTAAAGAAGGCACCGTGCTTTTTGTCATTGATGACGTACCCAATGTCATTATTGATGGTCTGCTGATAGAGCAGGTCGGCGGTGCCGATAGATGGCACCCACTGCGTGCGGGCTATAACACCTTTGCTATCCGCAACGCGGACCACGTGGTGATACGCAATAGCTACTTCTCAGGCGTCCTAAAAAGCAACCACATCGCACTGCAGGGCGTAAATAATTACGTCTTCGAAGAAAACGAAATTCGTGGCATCGCATTGGATGAGCTCATCGATCGCAATGGCAACCGACGTTTTATGCAACACTATGATGTTGAATGTACTGGCGATACTGTCAGCAGCTGCCCTGTCGCCGACGCAAATTGCTCGTGCCCCCGCGTCGCCAGTGGTGGGTTCGGGGTGGGTAACGGCAATAACAAACCCCGCGGACCGAACGCCTGTGATGATCCCACAGTCGCCATCAACGATTTCTACCACCGTTTCTGTGATGTATCGGTACCGAATCCAGAGGGACCGCCGACTAGCTATCACTGTCGAGTCTGCCGGGTAAACGCCAACACGGTATGTGAAGAAGATGCAGATTGTGGTAGCGGCAGTAAATGCGCCCATGCGTTCAACCAGTGCTACATCGACAATGGCGAATGCGATGGGAGCCTGTATTCTTCGAAAGCCACCTACGATGAAGTCATGGCGCTGTGCGCCAATGAGTGTGACCTCGATTTTGGCGTAATCCACTCGAATACCTTCCACGACTTCACCTTCATAGAAACCGAGTATGAAATCGCATCCCTGAATGCAGATGCAGGGAGCGGAGTCTGCCTGAAGACCACCCTTGGCACCCCTGGGGGCAGCTGTACCAATGACGACGATTGCGCATACGACGCCTTCTGCCACGACATTGACGTAGGGGATATGCAACACTGCCGAGCTGACCTAACGTTGAACGACAACTGCACCCGCCATGCCCAGTGCCCCTACGGCATTAGCCGTTGCAACAGCAATAGTGGCAAATGCGAGCCGCTATTCACGGAGGAAGAAGGGTGCTCAGACTCGAATGACTGCGCTCTAGACCTGTACTGCGGAGACAATAATCAGTGTACTGCTGCTCATGACCTGAATGAACCATGCCAAGAGCACGCTGAATGCTTATCCGCGTTTTTCTGTAACGGGTCCAAGTGCGTCAAAGACGCCACGGTCGATATGATGTGCGATGAGGATGTCCAATGCGCGGGGACTCTTCGCTGCATTTCCAATACCTGTCAAAGCCCCGTGCGCACTAGCTCAGTATGCACTAGCCACGATGATTGCACCGCCTCCGCGCATTGCGCTGGCATTGGTCTTTGTGTTCACGACTACGGCGAAGACAGTACCTGTAGTGACGATAGTGAATGTCTGTTTGGGGAATTGTACTGCAGTGACGATACTACTACGAGTCAATGTGTACCTGTGGTCGCCGAGAATGATAGCTGCGACACGAGCGCAATGTGTCCGGTCGGGACCTTTTGTAGTGACGATCTACAATGTGTCCCCGGACAACCCACTAACGCGTCGTGTGACAACGATAGACAATGCGCGCTGGGCTTATCGTGTATCGGTGGCGTCTGTACTGCAGAAGGAATGAAAGAATGCACCGAAGATGCCCACTGTGCTGAGGCGGCGGGCTTCAGCTGCCAATGGCCCTGTGCGCCCGTACGAGATGCGATTAGTGCAAGCCTCCTCGACGCACTCTCACCATACGAACACGTGAAAGCACTCGAAAACGATGTGCAGTGTTGCTACGCCTGGGCGGCCGCGCCAGATGGCGCATTCAAATCACCTGATTTCAACGTAGAAGGCTTAAGTGACTCTGGCATGCAACGGAATAAGTCGGTAAACATGCGGTTCTACTTCGCAGAACCGGGCCAGAGCTGTCCAACATCGTCTAGGGTTCCGCTAGAGTACTGCATGCCCAATAGCTACGCGACGGAGGTGGGAAAATGCAGCGCAGCAGGTGTTCCGAACTACGACCAGATCAGCGCAGAGTCCCCCAGCAATGGCGTGGCCTTCAATAATGCATTCCGTGATATTCAATTAACCGATTCCGCGTTCGATTTCGGGCACCGGCGCAGCTGCGATCCGAGCTACCAAGCAAAACGCTTCCGCATTGAGCGTAACCTCATCGATGGCGGCAACCATAAAATGATTGGGATGAGCCACCCGTCGAACGGCATGACACTGGTAAACAACCTCTTCTTTTCGTCACCGGGCTACGCCTATCATGCCTGGTGGAAGATGCGGATGCTGCATAACAGCCGGCTCTGGGCCAGTTCCGATGTCATTACGCCGTGGTATCTCCCCAAGAATGAAACGTTACGGCAAATGACATCATGGGAGGTGGGTAATCATCCGGGATTCAAATCTTGCCCCAACAACACGGACGAAAACTCTGACCAAAAGAGTGCGATCTGCACGACATACGAACATGGCTTTCAGTATCTGAACGAGACTTCGCGATTCAAACACAATGCATCTGGGTCCGGACTAAATGTCTTTGTCTGGAATTATGACGGGGGCGATACCAACACGTCTGAAGACGCTCCCGACGAGCTGGTGTACCGCGGGGTATTATTTGCGATGGATTCGGTAGCCAAATGGTTCACTGCTAACAAGGATGACAATGACTTAGAGTTCAGCCAAGCACAGTATTGTGGCTTCGCAGATAAATTCACGACCGACAGTACGACGTACACATCGGAATCAGGTATCACCACGGTAGTCGACTCGCTGCCGGCCGATGTATACCTCGCCGCGGCCGCCTTTGATCCCTCGTCCAATGTCGGGGCGGACCCACAGCTGCTGCAGTGGCTGCAGGAGAACAAAGGGGAATCCATCGAACCCGCCAGTGTATGCGAGGCAGGGTCCGTGCAGTGTGCCGTCGATTCGACCGGTTTCGACTCGATGATCACCGTCACCCGCGACTGGTATGGCGTTCCGCGAAATATCGAAGAGCCCACAAGAGGT
>PKDL01000483.1 GCA_002863065.1 Pseudomonadota bacterium | reverse complement strand
CACCGTATTTCCCACCATGGCGGTAACCTCTTGAGAAACCCCATTGTCTACACCGTCGGTAGGGGTCATTACACACCGTACTAATTGACCTTTCAAGACATCGATAGCGGGTGTGGTGGGGCCTATCTGTTCGTCTACGAACCACTGGACACTCGTGTTTACAGTGTCCCCGTCGACGTCGCCTGTGATACCCGATACGCAGGTGGCACCGGTCGCAGCAGTTGGTCCATTCGGTACGATATCCACGCTCTCCAGCGTGGGCGGCGCATTATCGATAATGATGGACACCTGACTCGGCAGACCAACGCTCTCTACATCTGTCGGACTGGCCTCACACACGATTTCATCGTTGCGAACGAAGCCGTGAGAGAGCGTTGATCCTGTACCCAATTCCAACGAATCTCGAATCCAGCGATATTCAACCGCTACCGGATCAGAATCCGGATCAACCACCGATGCTTCGCAGCTAAGCTGGTCATTGGCTGTTGGCCCCATGGGGCTAATGCTAAGGCTCACAACCTCTGGGGGAGCGTTTTGTAAGATAACGGCCGGCGATATGGATACCTCACCATTCAGCACCCCATCATCCGGTGTCACATGACAACGGATAGCATCGCCTCGCACTGCTGCTGTGGGTACGAACGTCGTATTATTCGCATCTAGTACGATGATATCGTTGATGCTCCAAGCGTAGGTCAGCGTTACCACATCACTATCTGGGTCTTGCCCACCTTCTGCCTCACATGTCAGTAACGTGGTCACATTGGCAACAGCTGGTGCTACCAATGGCGTAGGCGCGGTGGGCGCGCTATTTGCGACCACAACCATATTCGATAACACCGAAGCGCCCTCAGATGCACCATCCCACGGAGACACCTTGCACTGAACTGATTGTCCCTTAGCTGTATTCGCTGACGGCAAGACGTCAGACGACATATCTGGAAGCAATAGTCCGTCTATCAACCACGAATAGCGGTAACCTTCAGGATCTCCGTCGGGGTCAGTGAAGCCAAAACCCGAGCAGAAAATGTCATCATGGGTAACTGGGACCTCGGGAGAGATCAGTGCCTGAGTAGCCGAAGGTGCGGCATTTCCCACGGTCACGACGGGTCCAGTTGCCGTTGGCCCTGCCCCAAAACCGTCGCCTGGTGTTACAGAGCACTGTATGACCTGGCCTTTTTGAATCGCCCCCGCTGGAAGGGCTGGGCTGACCAGCTCCGGCACCACGTTTCCATCGATTTCCCACGTCCAACTCAAGTTCACAATGTCAGTGTCGGCATCCTGGACCTGGAGAGCCGAACATTCTGCTCCGGACACTTCCGTTGGCGATATCGGCATCATCTGCACTTCACCCACTACCGGGAGGCTATTCACAACCGTAACTGGAGTGGCAATGACAGGGACTCCCTCATCAGCTCCATCGGAAGGGGTCGCTCGGCAAGTCAGTGTATCTCCTCGCGTTGTCGACTCTGGCGATAAAACACTTCCAACGCCAACAATCTCCCCACCGATGAGCCACTCCAGAGTCACCGTCACCGGCTGTCCATCGACATCATCCGCACCTTCGGCGGCACACGTAAGCTCAGTAGTCGTCGTGGGATGCATCGGCGTAACAGAGACCGATAGAAGCGTGGGCGGTGTGTTGTCGATGGATACCGGCAGAGAGTTGACTGGTAGGCCAACACCTTCACCATCGGTTGGCGTAATACGACATACTAGCTGAGAGCCTGGCATCGCATCGAGGGGTGTAACAACACTGCCTATTGCGCCCGGTATAGCCTCGCCATCCAACAGCCATTCTACCAAGACCGATGGTATATCCTGGGCGTCAGGATCGATAAGTCCAACCGCTTCGCAGTACCTCTCAACTTGCGAGCCACCGCCCTGAGGGCTCACGACAACCGATTGAACCGATGGCGGTGTGTTGCCGATACTGCTTGGAGCCGATGAGAGCGTTTCGGTGATGCCTCCTTCCCCATCACTCGCAAAAACGTCGCACCGAACGGACTGCCCTTCAGAAAAGTTCACTGATGCGAGGGTCTTATTGGCCTCTCCTTCCATCAATATACCGTCTATAAACCAGGTGAATACATAGTTGGCAGAATCACCATCCGGGTCAGTGTATCCAATCGGTACACACTCAAGGTCTATTAGAGTGCCCGTGCTTTGAGGCTCGAGGAGCACATTCGATACGCTGGGAGCGGCATTACCAACTATTGCCGGGGAGCTGTTCGCCGGAGGGCCGGATGCCTCGCCATCAAAGGGTACTGCAGCGCAATATACTGTGTCGTCGCGGCCGAAGAAGGGCGATTCAAGCGTGGCCTCGGTTTGCTCCTCTAGGGCAACACCATTCACCACCCAGGAGAATGTATACGCGGGAATATCCGATTCGTCCGGGTCCAGCCACTCCATCACGCACGAAATAGCGGTATCCGAAGTTGGGTTATTTGGCTGTATTTCTGCCGTCGCACTCGGTGGACTATTGAGAATAGCCAATGGCACTGAGGACACCCCAACTCCCGCATTATAGTCGTCGAGTGGTACAGGCCTACAGACCACCCAATCCCCCTTGACGAACCACTGAGATCCGAGAACTGCGCCCGTATGATTGACCTTTGCGCCGTTAATAAACCAATTCCATTCATACGCGGGAGAATCGCCATCAGGATCACTCCAGCCTTGAGCTGAACAGGTCAAAGTGGAAGCCGTGTTTGCCTCCAGTGGTGTAATTTCAGCCCCTGTAATACTCGGGGGTTTATTGACCACCGTGGCCGGCGCGCTTTCGATTTCAAATGCATTGAGAGCAATATCTGTCACTACGACGAGACAAGTGACTGCTGTGCCATTGGGTAGCCCAAAGGGAACGAATGTCGTCGTGCCATCTCCCACTGGGGTGTCGCTCGCAAACCACTCAATCGCGATATCGAGGGTGTCGCCATCCACGTCGAATACACCGTCAATGTGGCAGGTAAGCTCCGTCAACCCTGACGCTGATTGCGGGCTAATCGCTACAGAGCCTACGGTCGGGGGCGAATTCTCAACTTTGACCCAATCAGACACTGACACTTCGCCTGAGCCCCAGGGATCGGATGGCACCACCGTGCACCGCCATTGGTCACCAGCACTCGTCTCTGAAGCGGGTAGCTCTTGCTCAAACCATGGGTACGACTCGCCATTTCGCTCCCAGCCCCAGCTGAACGTTAGTGGTTCATCATCTGGTGTATCGGTCGCATCGACCAGTTGGCACGTCAATGGTGACATCGTATCCGGAACCGCTGGCGCCACCGTAATCCAGGCAGTCGGTAACGTATTCTGCACCTGAATCGGTTCGGAAGATGTCGCTACGCCATCATCAATACCGTCCGATGGAATGACCAGACACTTTACATCGACATCGGGTGGCAGAGCAGAGGGATCCAATGTATCGGCTTCTGCGCCAACCAATTCGTCTCCATCGACCGTCCACTGATAGGTCAGGGTCACAACATCTTGAGAGTCGATGTCGAGTATTCCGTTTGCGATGCATTTGAGTACATCAGACTTAAAAGCAACTTGAGGACTCAGGCTCACGAGTTCGATGCTGGGCGGTGAATTCTGTATCACCACTGCTAGATCAGCAGTGACCCAATCTCCATGTAGTACTCCGTCGCTCGGACGCGCAGCGCATGACACCGTGTTACCACGGTCGAAATACTCACCATTGAGTGAATCAGACGTCACACCGGTCAACGCCCCGTCCACAATCCATTTATAATTCCAAGTAACCGCATCTCCATCGGGGTCGTTCGCGTTTTGTGCCATACAGGTGAGTACCGATGCTTCGGTCGCTGTCGCCGGTGAAATAGTGACCTGACCACCTGATGGGGCGGAATTTCCGACCGTCACTTCGATACTACTTCCAAGACTACTCTCGATTTCACCATCGAAGGTCCGTCCAGTGCAGCTTATATTTGACCCAGCGGTGACTCCTGGTAATTCGCCAGCAGTAATCCATTCCGTCTGAACTCCAGCAGCCTGACCTTCGACGAACCACTCGACTACTGTGCTTAGCTCGTCACCATCCGGATCGGCGGTAGGTAATACTTTGCAGTGGAGCTGTGTGGAGATCGTCGCCTGCGTCGGCACCAGCGATACAATTGGTGAGTATGGAGGAGAATTTATCACCGTCGCAGTGACTGCATTGGTCGCAGGGCCACTCTCAATACCATCGAATGGAATGACTGAGCATACGAGCTCGGTTCCTTTCGGTGTACCGGG
>PKDL01000381.1 GCA_002863065.1 Pseudomonadota bacterium | reverse complement strand
CTCTTGCGCAACTCGATACTAGCCACACCGTATCTCGTGCGCAACCGGACACCCGCCCCCTCTGCACGAGGGCATGATACGATACTCTCATGAAGCTAAACCGTACCTGCGGGGATACAGAGCTGTTCCATGGCCATTGTCAACGGCGGCAACCCCTTGTCGACCCGGTGGGCGTACATACGTGCAAGATCCGGCTTGGCCATGTGGCGCTGAATGCACTGGTTCTCCACGATCAGAGGCAAAGTCGACGCCTTTGTGTCGTCTGCGACCACCATCTCGTATATCACCCACGTCACTCGTAATTTTCCTAGGCGCTCCGCCGAGAGGACTTTGGATTTTCAACGTCCCCCAAGTCCGGGTCGGCTCATCCCACACTCCATAAGCACCAAGAAGACGACGTCGAGCCGCTAACACCCTGTCCTCCATATCCGTACCCCTCACGCGGTCACCCCAATAGAGATGACTGACCGCATGTCGATGAGGAATGGACCCCGTCGCTTTATCAAGGTCACGACATTCTATGGTCGCTACTCTTAAGAATGCGGCGGCAAAATATATCGAGGGCTCAAGGCGTCGTAAATTACCGGGCCAATATCCAAAGTCCCCCACAGAAAGCGTCTCAGGCCGCCATTCCGACTCATCGAGTACGTGATAATGATAGGTGCCATTTTGGAGCTGTCGTGCGTGCATGGCGTGGTTCAGAGCGGCAACACCATGCCTTACCCCGTCGGTAAACTTGGCCCGACAGTTTGAACGCCAATACATCAATGCCCCAAGGGTAAAAGGATCGACGCCGAAGTGCTTAGACCATTTTCTGACAATCGGCCCCATGTACTCTCCCGTCTTGCGGTATGCGCGAGGACATAGCGTGCCAAGAGCCTCACGAAATGCGTCGTCGTCCACCTGCTGTGGACTAGCGGGCTCTCTAGGCCATTGTGTGATGTCGGCCAAACCCTGGAGATTAGACAACGTGGCTTTCGCTCCCCTTGGCCGTCTCTCAAACCAGGTCGGTTCCGGTGCGGTCACTGCCATCCGAGACGGAGACATCGCGAGCGAAATTGAGGCGGTGGGAGGGAGTACTCCTAGTGCGAACTGCGATGCCCAAAGGGTTGCAGAAATGATGATAGCGACGCACACCAGCGCACCCTGGATCAAGATAAGTCGTTCCGCCACAAATTCCGCCATTCGCGTTCACTTGGAACCAATTACAACCCTCGTAACACCCAAGCGAAACCCAGCTAATCCCCGGCAGACGGTGAACATCTATAGACCCTGAATGGTTGACGAAAGCTGACTTGTCGAACAGTCTGGTCGGCATGTGGCGCATGCGTGTTCTTGAACTCTATCAACGGATGACCCAGACCCCGGCATTTGAACTGCCAGTCTGGCAGCGGCGAGTAGCCGCGGTGGTTCTCGTGCTGAAACATTGTGCACCACGAATCAGTTCAATCCGCAGCCAGCAAATGGCAGCAGCACTCACTTATCACACAGTGTTTTCACTGCTTCCTACGATCGTGCTGGTCCTGATCACACAACAAACCTTCCTGGAGCCCGATGACCGGGCAGCAATCAAAGCACGATTAGTGGATATCCTGCTGGAACCAATCACGAGCGAATACGTTGAAACACGAGGTGAGCAAGCCATAGCGATAGATGACAGCGGCTCAGATCTAACCGAAGATCAGCGACGACGTTTAGAGTTCAAACAGTATCGACTCGTTATGGAAAAAGAAGTGACAGCGGTGCTGGAGCGACTCGAATCGGTCTCTTTCGGGGGCATTGGTTTTTTTGGGCTGCTCCTCTTTCTCTACGGGACAACGGGACTCCTGACGACGATTGAATCCACTTTCGATGAAGTGTTTTGCGCCCACCGCGTCAGGCCTGCCTACCGACGCATTCCAGTCTACTACGCCATCCTCACGCTAGGACCTCTCGTTATGTTAGCTGGCCAATGGGCACAGAACCGCCTGCTGGAACTAATCGGCGGAGGTTGGACCGCATGGCTTGCCGGCCCTCTGCTTTTACTATCGCCCGTCCTATCGGTATGGCTGCTGCTTTATGCCATGTTCGTCTTTATGCCAACCACACGAGTGAGCCCCCGTGCGGCTGCGCTGGGGAGTTTTATCTCAGCCATCTTCTGGGTGGCCGGCATTGAGCTATTCGAATTGTATATATCACGGGCAGCCATCACCTCTCTGTATGGTGCACTCGCCCTGTTCCCCTTGTCGCTCTTCTTTCTCTTCATCACATGGCAGCTGTTACTACTCGGCATGGAGGTCACATACTCCGTGCAAGTATTGTCAGAAACCGGACGCCTTCCAAAGGAACTCAGTCGCATCGTGACTCCGTCCGTACTCTCACCTGGCTGGACGTTAGAGATCGCCGCCAGGATCGGAGCGGCATTCAAAGAGGGTAAGGTCGTCTCCATCGGCCGACTGCAACGCTCAACGGGTCTTCCGCGAGCAGTGACCCAAAGTATATTGGATGGACTCTGTCAGGCAGATATTATCCATGAAGTCGATGAACGACTCGGCTATGGCCTTGCCCGTCCCGCGGAGACTATTACCGTGGACGACCTACTCGAAATACACCGGGTACGCATGCAACGGGATACGCTTGTTCGCATCGACAGCCCAGAGCTCCATCAACGTTTTCGAGATGGTGGAAGAGCAGAGCTGGGCCATCGCTCGCTGGGCCACTTGATCGATGTTCTTGAAGTCCATGCTCCCACATTTATGGAGCCGGAGGCGCAACCAGCGAGTAATGAACATATACAAAAACAACCGACTGCTACGCCATCTGAGCTGATACGCCTACATCCAGTGGACGAAGACTCAGGCGAAATCGAATCGATACCTCGGCAGGTGGACCAAACCTAACGTACCCAAACGGCAAATAAACCTGTCGGAGCACATAATGTCGCCTCGCACCCATCAGCGTCTTGCTTCCAGCCGTGTGAATCGCAATTACAAAAGTCGTCTTCAGTAAAGACGTCAAACAAGCCCACTCCTTGTATCTGACCGGCGTTTCCATCACATTTAAATCCCGAATCGAATACACCTGATACGAAACAGAACGTCTCCACACCGGTCGATGCTTGATCGCTGAAAATGGCGTAGTTACCGTCGCTGAGCGGCAGTCGAACACCATTTCCAGACTGTTCCCATGTTCCATCTTGGGCTACCTTCCGGTCGATAATAAGTGCTTCAGCCACCGCTTGTATACGGACTTCAGTGGGAGCAAGTTGGAGCTGCAGAAATGGCCTGACTTGACGCTGGGTAGGCGGGCCAACATTCCCCTCCGAAAATGTACCCCATGGGGCGGGGATTGAATCAACAGGGCGACTCAACAGCAAGACCCATCCGCCTGGAAGATCGCAATAGACCGGGATGGGTTCCGATGCTTCATTGCCATCCAGATAGTACACGCCGCTCTCACTGCCGAGTGACGCAAGGCCTGCACAGCTAGGAGCGGGATCGAGACTAGTGCCGAGCAGCCGACAATTCGTGGTATCCCATGCTGTGCAGGAGTCGACACAATCGGCAATACCTGCGAATCCAGGTCCTACGGTACTGCTGCAGGCAGCAGTACCGTCACATATTTCGTTCGGATCAAGTATCCCGTTTCCACAGAGTTCTGGTGCACGAAAGACACCGTCGGAAACAAACCGACCGGTATCCATCGGGGTGGTATCCACCCCGAACCGCTGAGTATCAGCGACACTGGTATCAGCCATGTCGGACTGCTCCGCCCCCGGTCCAGGGGTTCCAGAAAATATGTCCTCCTCCGTTTCGGCTGAGCCTTCAGTGGAAACAGCGTCGTACACATCCGACTGGTCGTACGTCGCTGAGTCCGAGCAACCGAACCAGACACCGACAAAAACCATTGTTACAGTCGCTCTCATCCTTTTAGTCTCAACGAGCATCATGCATGCGTTTCCTTTTCTTCCATAGACCGTAAAGTGTGTTGCCGGCGCGCGTAAACTTGATCGTGATTCTTCGTATTCACGGTATCGGCATCATTGATAACAGTCTGAGTTCAGGCTATGCGAAGTCTAGACGCCTTGTGGAGAATGTATGCCACTACCACTCATCGACCCTGAGCTGTGTCTTCGAGGGAAAACCGCTGTGGTGACTGGTGCGAATACCGGGATCGGGCTGATTACTGCTCGAGAGCTGGCACGCGCGCAGGCACATGTCATTCTGGCGTGTCGCAATGAAAAAAAAGCGCGCACGGCGATGACTCAAATCGCATCAGAC
>PKDL01000238.1 GCA_002863065.1 Pseudomonadota bacterium | reverse complement strand
CAGCAGTTTACGAACGTGGCCGCGGGAGAGGTTGTGCTTACGCGTACATCGGCCGGGTGCGTTCCGGCGGGCACTTGCGGCGATATCCCAGCGACTGTATGCACACCGTTCGATTCGAACGCACTCTTTCCGCTAGATCTGTGTGAAGAGATGTGTGCCAGCGTCGAGCGCTGTGATGCGTTTGAATCCACGTATGAAGCGCTAAACTGTGTCGCAGCATGCGCAAATGGAGATTACGACCGGGAAGAAGGGTATTGTTTCCTCGAGTCTGCGTGTGACGTCATTACTGACTGTTACGTCGACGAAATACTCCTCCCATTCGAACGAGAGGCGCAGGAATTTTCTTCGCGATCGCGCTAGCTGTCATCACACCTAAGCGACCGGTCGCTACATATGCCGGGGCTTAGATTGCAGGTGCACCATCGTCGCGTATCGTTGTGGTCTGTGACAGACTACCGGGGTTCAACAACGGACGACCGGGGGCACGTGTGCTGTATGAGGCTAAACTGAGACTGCTCTGCATCGGTTTCGGGATCATAGGTGTCGCAGGATGTGCCACCGTGGACCACCGCGTGGATCAGCAAGCAATTCATGACGTGCTGAAGGCACAGGCACAAGCCTGGAACCGTGGTGATATGACGTCCTTTATGGATGGATATGAGCGTTCGCCTGACATCATTTTTACCTCCAGTGCGGTGATTCGCCGTGGGTTTGCCGAGACCCTCACGCGTTATCAACAGGCCTATTCAGATAAAGGCCACATGGGTAATCTATCGTTCGATGTGCTCGACACGCGCTTCATCGGGCGCGATGCCGCTGTCGTCCTAGGGCGGTATACGTTGCGTGATACACCCAAGTCGGGGACTGGCCTATTCACTCTGGTGTTCGTACGGACAGCGGACGGCTGGAGATGTATTCATGACCATACTTCGGCCGCCACGACCACGTCGATACAGGAGAAAGGGGCGGGTCCTGGTGCAGAGTAACTACGACTCGATTTGCCCTAAGTGCAGCGATGCGACTGGTGCGGGATGAGGGACAGTCGGTCGAATTGGTCTGAGACGCTTCACCATCTACGCGATGGCCGGGTATTGCGTATCGGCTTACTCGGTTTTTCCTCGGGTCTTCCACTCCTCCTCGTTTTTGGGACGCTCTCATTCTGGCTTGCAGAGGCTAAAATCGACCGTTCGACAATCGGGTATATTTCATGGGTCGCCTTGGCATATGCCGTCAAAGTACTCTGGTCACCGCTCGTGGACCAGCTACGGATTCCCTGGTTAGCACAGCGTTTTGGTCGTCGTCGTGGATGGTTGTTACTTTCACAGCTGTTGGTCTGTATCGGATTGATTGGTATGGCCTCGACCGACCCTAGCGTCAATTTATCCCGCATGGTCATATTTGCTTTCATGGTCGCTGTTTCGTCAGCCACCCAGGATATTGTAGTGGACGCATACCGAATCGAAACGGCGGAAGTACGATTACAAGGTATTATGGCTGGTATATATACCTCCGGATATCGTCTCGCGATGTTTGTGAGCTCTGCTGGCGCACTTGCTCTTGCGGCATGGATAGATGTGGAAGATGCAGGATACCAATATGCATCATGGCGAGCAGTGTATCTGGTCATGGCTGGCCTGATGGGCGTGGGGATCCTCACGACGTTGTTATCTCCAGAGCCGGACGTGGCCGCTCCATCGTTTCGTGATGAACGATGGTGGGCCTGGGTACGGCGCGCCATCATTGAGCCGTTCTCGGAGTTTTTAGCGCGCTATGGTGCACGTGCTCTCCTGCTGTTGGCACTGATTGCAACGTACCGTATTTCCGACATTGTGATGGGGGTGATTGCCAACGTTTTTTATATCGATACCGGGTTTACGAAAGACCAGATCGCCATCGTTGTGAAGACCTTTGGTGTGGCGATGACGGTAGCTGGTGGGTTGGTGGGTGGAGTATTGACCTATCGGGTCGGTGTGATGCGTATGATGTTCATTGGAGGGGTTCTCGCAGCCGCCACCAACGTCATATTTGCGGTCCTGGCGATGGTCGGTCAGGATGACTGGTTGCTGGTAATAGCCGTTGGCTGCGACACATTTAGCGCCGGGATCGCATCATCTGCCTTCATCGCATACCTGTCTGCACTCACGAATGTGGCCTACTCAGCTACCCAATATGCGTTGTTCTCATCGCTCATGCTGCTTCTCCCTAAATTCGTGGGAGGCTTTTCTGGCGCGATTGTTGAGGCGACAAATTATCCTATGTTTTTCGGTCTCACCGCGCTGATGGGGATACCTGTACTGGCGCTTGTGGTCCTCGTGAGGCGGGTGGTTCCAATCGAATCGACATCACTCGGCAAGTAGTATTCAGCGGCTGACGCTAAAACTTGGTGAGGAGCATTGCGCCGGCACCGGTGACGTAGCCGTTATCCTTCAAGTCGCCGTAGAGGTGCGGCAAGATTTCCGTGTGTAGGAAGGTCCGCTGGCATTGGTAGATGACCTCAACTGCTGCCTTTCTTAGTGACTCAATATCTCTATCGGCACCGGGATAGCTGACGAGCAGAAACTTCTGCATAGCTATTTGGGACAGAAGTAAAATGGCGTACGTGAGTAAATTTTCCGAGTTGGTGTAGGGGGCATGCATTACGAAATGAATGGCGAAGTTCCCGAAGATCAACTCAAATTCGTCTCCGAATGTGTCCAACATTCGAGCCTCACGCTCGCGATACATCTCCCAGACTACACGGGTTGGGCGTTCTGGGCTATCTCCGTCGAAATAGGTGGTCACCGCTTTGGCAATCAGACCTGTGAACTTTGGCTGTTTACGGAGACTCGTACTCAGGTGCAAGACCCGTTCAACCAAGGACATACCCAAGTGACTTGGGATTTCTTCACCAGAAAAGGCGTTTATCAGTTCGGCTCGAAACGCGGAATTCGAGAAGTTCTGCATCGATTGAAGCAAAGGTGGTCCAAGGTTCCCCTCCGCTTCGAGGTGAAAGAAGGACCGAGTGCTTTTGGCAAAAAACGCCAGCATCAGGAGTCGTTCTTTCAAAGTGTAGTGAGGGAGCGTTAGTAGCTGAATGAGGAAGCTGCGGACGTCATTTACCGGTTCGTAATAGCTGGAGCTGCGGGTGAGCATACGCTGAGCCGGTTTTGGTCGCGGTAGCATCGATGGGTCCCCATGCTCAAAGGCTAAAGCATCCTCCGAGAACAAGACCAACCGGCTAACCTCTGGGCAGGATAGTGCGGCGGTTATTTCCAGACGATTATCCACCTGCACCAAGCGACGAGGGTAGTCTGCGCAGATATCGGGTAATGCCTGTTGTCCGTGTTTCGAGTGGACTTGGCAGAGGCCGTCGCTACCCTGAAGACTGCATCGTTCGTTGCTGCATAGTTTCATTGCAGCGGGTGCCTGGGCCGAATTCGGAGTTCTGACGATATGCTGAACTAATTTGGTCGGCCCGAGCGCAGCAAGGAGGCGGCTTTCATCCGAAGGTTTCACAGGGATATTCCACCCGCCGCAGCAGTCATCTTCGCACCGGTCTGCAATACATTCGAATTGGACAACATATCGTTGTGTAAGGATATCGAAGTTAGCGCTCACTAATGCACTCCTGTGTATGTACTGACTGGGATAACGGGTCAGTAGGTGCTGTACATAAGCTTCAAAAACACATTTTTCCGTGCGTACGGCGGCACAATATATGCGTGTTGCAAATCAGTACTTGCAGTCGGGGTTACGCAATTCTCGTCTCGGTGGCCAAGTCTACCAAGTGGCGAGACATCCGTGCAGAAGCGAGTTGTATTTGCCTGGGTCCAAGGTGAGGCGCGCAGCTGGCGAGTCTTAGCAGCGTTGCAGAACGCGCGAGTTTCACAGCAGTCGCAGATGATTTATACCTGCAGTGGCAGCTTGGATCACACTGAAATGATCGCACGAGAGAGCTCTCGTAGCATGCCGAGGCGACGCCTAACCGGAGATTTCGGTCGTGTGTCCTCTACTGACTTTTCCCGAAGTGTGGCGAGCACCGTTTCTAGCCGTTGACTGACGCGTTGGATTTCCCATTGTTCGAGTGCGTGGGGACGGAATCTTCCTACGGTAGATACAGTGCGCCCGACGCCGCGGTATAACAAACCGACTCCCGCATCTACCAATAGGTTACCGTGGAGACCGAGTTCGTCCGCATAGGGATGAGGCAGAAAGAATCGGCACATCGCAGACTGCACCGAATGGGGAAGACCAAGGCGGCTCAGACGGCGTTCGTGTAGGTTC
>PKDL01000516.1 GCA_002863065.1 Pseudomonadota bacterium | reverse complement strand
GGTGCCTCAAACGACCGCTGCGTAGCTATCGACGACGCAAGCTGCGCGGCCAGTGTCCATTGCGAAGATGATGGATTGTGCGCCAAAAGTGGCGAAGAGTGTCTCGCGACCACAGACGCTTTCTGCCTGGAATCGCTCGTCTGCATCAATGGAGGCAAGTGTACCCCGCAAGATGGACATTGCATCGCAGCTACTGATGCAGACTGTGAGAATTCGCAAATCTGTCAGCAGAACGGTCAGTGCTCCGCTCTGTATGGCACGTGTCTGGCGGCGAACGATGAGGACTGCGCAGACTCGGCCGGCTGTAAGTATGAAAACCAGTGCTCAGCAGTCGACGGGCTCTGTGTCGCGCCATAGTGTCGGAACTCACTCCAAGACCGCAGTGCGGTGCAGACTTGACATATCGTGTGACGACCGGTCGGCTCGCCAGTATGCCAACATGGCGCTGGCCTCGGGTCGGTCTTCTCCTATTAGTTGGCATCTCAGCGGTCTACGGCTGTAATCAAACTCCAGACAAGAACGCAGATCACGTGGCCGCAGTCGGTACAGACCCGGGCTCGCCTGGTCCAGCCCCAGCGGAAACCCCCGATTTGGCCTTTCGGGATATCACCGATTGGGCCGGCATTTCTGTCCCCGCGGCAGCCGAGCAAGGAGCCTCGTTTATTGACGCGGATCGTGATGGCATCGATGATATCGTGCTCCCCGGCGAAGGTCGGACGACGATATTCCGAGGTAGAGGGGACGGGTCGTTTTACCCTTTCACCGTCATAGAACACCCCGGAATTCTGGTCTCCTATCCGTATGTCATGGACTGGAGTCGCGATGGAATCGACGACCTCGTACTTGCTGACGAATCAGGTGTTTCACTTGCCCGCGCAATCGGTGATGGCACCTATGAATGGGTCGGAGACTTGCTCCGCGATGGTAGTTTAGCAGCGACCGTTGTGAGCTTTGCGGACTTCAATAATGACCAACAACTCGACGTATATATGGGTCGTATGAATGTGTTCGATCCAGACGACCCACTTTTTGGTGATGAAGCCGAGTGCGGTGCACCAGGCGATGTTGAGGGCATTATCAATCGTGCACCGGCCGCTGTGGACGCAGTGCTGTACAGCAATGCGACTGGCTGGGGCTACACTTCGGCAGACACGGGGCTACTGCTTCCCCTCTACACACAGGCTGTCACTGCGGCAGACATCGATATGGATGGAACGATGGATCTGCTCGTTGGAACAGAAGGTCTGCGCCCGGACGTCGTATTTCGCGGAAATGCAGATGGGACGTTCACAGACATAACGGCCATCAGCGGAATGACGTTACCAACCTCTGCCATGGGTTATGAGGTGGTCGATATCGATTTTGACGGTGACCTCGACATCTACGTCACCGATGAAGACACCGAAGTGGGAGACAAGCTCTACGTTCAGGTGTCCCCGGGTAAGTATGTCGCAGAAACTAAAGAGCGCGGTCTTGCGATTACCCGTCAATTCACAGGATGGGGAATCGGGCTACATGACCTGGACCACGACACAGATTTTGACCTCTTTGTGGCGAATGGTATTCCGCTCGGAGGATGCCCGGGAGGGGAACAAGAGAACCTCCTGTTTTTGGGCGATACCGGTGGATATTTCGAGCGGCTGATTCCGCCGGCAGGCAGCGGACTCGATGCAGTACTCAATTCACGCGCCGCGGTATTCAGCGACATTGACCAAGATGGGGACCTGGATGTCCTCGTAAGCAACGTCGGAACGGTACCTACCCTACTTCGTAATGACCTGCCTCGCGCCGGGAGCTGGCTGCAATTTCTTTTGCAGCATCCGACACTCTCCCCCGTTGTGGGCGCCAGCATTACCCTCTCTGCCGATGGCGTAACACATCGCCGAGCAGTACACGGGACGCCGAGCTACGGTGGCAGCTCGACGCAATGGCTACACTTCGGATTGGGGAACACATCCACGGCCAACGACGTCACGATCCAATGGCCCGACGGAAGCACCAAAACACTTGGTACCATACAAACCAATCAGCGGATTACCGTGGTCTACGGGGAATAACTGCGCCGAGCGCGATGCTGAAGCCCGTGACGGCCGTCATAGAATCGCCGGTTACTCAGCGTGCAGTTCAAGAAGAACACCCATTGTCTGGCGATGGTCGTATCGCATCTGCGCCGTGAACCTTGCCGGCTGGTACGTCGAATTCATATACTCCCCGGGTGGAACGTCGACGCTTTATGCAAATGCTTGCGAGCAGCCCCTGGCTAGCTTCATGCAATCAGTCCAGCACAGAGCCTATCCTGACACTAGGAGAAGGGTGGGGTCGGGCGCCGTCCACGGTCGAGTCATTGCTGCTTCCTGAGGCCCATCGGATGAAGGGGGTCTTTGAATTTTACTTTATGGGCGGTCTCAACCCATGGGACACTTTTTACGTCGTTCCAGACTACGGGAAGGCGGATGACCCAGACTACCCGAATCAGCAGTGGTGGACCTTCCAAAACACGGAAGGAAGTGTTGCAGAACACTTCGCAAAGTGCGGAGGGACCGGCGATATGCTGTTCCCATTCGATCGGGACGATAACGGCCGTGTCGTCCATCTAGGGCCGTGGGCAGCGCCACTTTTCGATCGCCCTGACATTCTGAGCCGGATGCGGATTCAGGTGGTATCTCATCCCTTCGAACCCCATCAAGTGGGAACACCACTCATGCTGTGTGGACATCCGCGTGGCGTCGCGCGCATGGCATCCACATCCGCACACCTACAGCGATACTTCCTGGAAAATGGCCCCACGGACCGAGTCGTTCCGTACAGCTACTCGCTGTATTCCGGAACCACGGAAGTACAGGATGAATTCAACGTCGCATCGGCATCCGCATCGGGGCTCCACCCATCGTCAGCGCGCCCCTTCGATATACGGCTCATGGAAGGCAACCCGGTTCCATCCTTGCTCCAGCGCAATCACCTGAATGGGCGCGCAAATCAAGTCGATGCAGCGGTGCAGTACTACATGGACCAGTTCGTATCCGACCTACGCTACCCCGAACGAGGAAACGTCCCATGGTCACGGTCCGTGGCTGACCTATGGCACGCTCGCAGGTCGATGACGAACTCCCAGCAACTCGGATCGGTATTGAATCCGCAGTTGTTGAGTGTCTTACCGGGGGAAGAGTGCCAGGAGCAGACAGACCTCGATGTCACCAACATGGGCGTTACGATTGGAAGAAAGCTCTTAACCAGGGAGTCAAATCGAGCGCGGTATGTCACCTGTATCGACACCGGGATGATCACCGGATATGCGGGGGGATATGACAGTCACGACTACCACGTAGCAGAGAGCGCACGGAATGTGACGCACTCGATACGTTCCGTGGCGGATGCCATAAACCGCCCCGGTGAGAATGATCCATCCAAGCTCAATCTGGACGACCACCTTGTGCTCTTCACAAGCGAGTTTGGGCGCACTCCCTACGAAGAAAAGCGTCGCATACGAGGACTGAACCATTGGCCGTTCGGGTTCGTTGTCGTAATGATTGGGGGACCGGTAACAGAGGATCAGCGCGGGGTCTACGGAGCCATCGGTCCGGGTGGCTATGCCGACTCCTACATCACGCCGCCCGAGTTCCGAGCCGGCCTTCTCCTCGCACAGGGAATCTGGCCCTTCAGTCCGCAAAGCTTTGCCGTAGGTGACGTTCGCAATGTCAACTCGGAAGCAGACGCTGCAATCCAGCTCAGGAACCGTGTGCTGGGGCACCCCGTATGACGACCGCGGTGCGACTACTGCTCGTCAGCTGTTTCAGCATCACCATCAGCTGTGGTGATGAAGCGGAAGTACCCCTGGGATGGGAGCCGGCCGAAGCCCCACCCACAGAGCTCGATGCTCCTTCGCTTCCCACGGGACCTGCGCTCGGTCCGGCCGACGCTGGAGATGAAGCCTTCATACGACGGGTGATCCCACTGGTTTGGGGTAGACGCGCAGAGTCATTTACCGAGGTAGAATTACTGACGCAGGCCGTGACTCAGGTAGGCCGAGCGGACGTTGTTCGTGCTATGACCCAACACCCCGACTACCTCAGCCGATGGGGTAAGTGGCTACGGGACGCCATGGCAGTACCCCGAATCGGCTGGTATTCAAACGGTGGCTGTTACGGGAGACCGGCCCTTCAGAACCCCGATCCCGGACTCGCGAAACACGTTCGTGATACTCCGTACAACGGAGAACCGTATCCAACGGACTGGACGATGTTCGACTTAATTGAATCCGCGCTGCTGCTGG
>PKDL01000101.1 GCA_002863065.1 Pseudomonadota bacterium | reverse complement strand
GTTGTTGGTGTCATTAACTTCGCGGGCGGCCGCGGATCACCTCGGGACGGGTTCAACTGTGGTCCCGACCGCTTGGTGCTGGCGGCAGGACAATTTGGCCGACAGGCCCGGGTTCCATCTCTCTGGCTCTATTCGGTCGACGATCCCTACTTTCCACCCCGACTGACGCAACGTATGTACAAAGCCTATCAGGAAGGTGCAGCGGTCTCATCGCTATACGTTCTCATACCTCGGGACATGCGCATTGGTCATAGCCTCATGTCTTCCCGGCGCGGTCCAATGGTTTGGGGGCGCTATGTCGATGAATTTCTTCGCCAGGTTATTCGTACAGAGAATGAAACTCTTTTGAACAGGTCTTCAAATTAGCCTAATTCATCCAATAAATGTCATGTACGCGCCAGGCGAAAGGCTTGCTCCGTTGCGCCACTGCGGACTGCTATGCACATGCCCATGTGACCCGGGATAGCGTATGGAGAAACCGCTACTAGTCGTGCCTATTATGTGGAAAGAACCGCTCCCAATGCCCGCTCGATGCATCGGTGACCATATGAGATTCTTCCTGCCACACTACCTGTTTTGTATCGCTCTAGGGTGGACTGTCAACGCGAAATGCGACAGGGCAGCACCCGATATAGCGGGGAGATGGGCCGTTCGAACAGTGGCGTCGCAAGTGATAGATGTACCGATGATCGGTGATGTCGTTAGCGAATCACATGCGCTGGTATTGCTGCGTGTGCGGCAACGTGGAAAGGCTCTTTCCATAAAGCAAAAACTCTGTTCGTTGCGTGTCGATATGAGCTCACAGTCTATTCGGATGGCTGTCCCCCGTAAGTTTACTCGAGCAGTGCGTTGGGATTCATACTCAGCGGAGATAGTGTGGGAGGATTCCCGCTGGATGTTTAAGCGGGCCCCGATCGTGCGGATTTACGGGGCGGCGTTAGCCCAGCCAAAAACTGAACCGCTACCGGTTCGGACCGATGACCCACGAGTGCGCGACTTGGACAAGGATGGCAAGCCGGGAGTGACATTCTCGGTCAGTGGATTGGTTACGGGGAGGATATATGCGGTGACTCGTGATATTTCTGCCTTATCTGGAACAATCGCAACGGACGGCAAGAGTATTCGCGGTCTGATCGACCTACGTAGGGAGCGGAAGGTGCTGAGCGCCTCTACGCCTTTATTGGGCGCATCGCCGTTGAGTCGGCCCCATCCGGATGCTGAACGCTCTACTTTCATGATGGTAAAGGTGTCAAAAGCGGTAGGGTGCAAACAAGTACGAGCAACCGCCGAACACCTGTTCAAAATGAATTGAACACGCATTGCGCAACACTGTGTTTCACCTATTGAACACCACTAAAATATAGACCGATCGTTCTGAAAGCGCATGAAAACACTATGAATACAGGCGGTTCACCGGCGTTTTTCAAAACCTGTTCATTCATGTTGACGTGCACAGGTTCTGCCCGTAGTCTAGGGCCATCTGACAAATAGTTGAACGCGGGGGACGTCGTGAATAGCAGCGAATTAGCAGCAGGGCTTGCGCAACGAGATATCATGGCGCTGGAAACATTCCATTCAGTCTACAAAGAGCGGATACTCGCCGTGGCACGACGGATGGTGCGCGATGAGTGGGATGCAGAAGAGGTCTTTCAAGACGTGTTATGGACCGTCTACCGGAAGGCTGACAGCTTTCGCGGCGATTCAGACCTTTGGCCTTGGGTTCGTCGAGTGACGCACAATGCGTCGCTGATGCTGCTCCGTAAGCGGCGCCGAGCGCCGATGCCTATTGAAGACTCAGACATCGAAGCCATCATTGGAAGCGAGCCTACGGCAGACATCGGGACCCGCACGGAAGAGGTCGCGAACGGAAAACAAGCAGCGGAACGCATGGGCGACGAGTTGAATCGGCAAGACCCCACCAACCGACACCTATTTGTTCGGATGGAGGTGGACGGTGCTTCAAAAGAAGAGGTATCCGAAGAGCTGGGTCTGTCTATTTCGGCAGTAAAAGCCAGATTACACAGAGTTCGCAAGGCGCTTCGTGATGCCGCAGACGGGCCACGAGCCTAATACCTTCTGCGCGAGCTCAATCACCGCGCAAAACACCCAGAGAAACACTTCACATCCCGGTACACTCTGATACTATACCAAGCGTTCCACAACGGTCGCCCCCGGGTGGTAGCAGGAGTGCAGAACGCCGATGCAAGACGCAGACACCGCACATAAGCGCCAAAAGGCTGATTTAGCGAGAGCCAGTAGCGCTCGTACGCTCGGGATCGGTGCACTTTCGAAAGCTACCGGCGTTCCGGTAGAGACGATCCGCACATGGGAGCGACGCTACGGCTACCCTACGCCCGAGCGCACGCCCACTGGGCACAGGCTGTATGACCTGAGCACGATCGAACAGCTGCAATGGATCACACGAGCACTCTCGATGGGGCATCGTGCTTCGCAGGTCGTACGCCTGTCGCTCGACGAAGTGCGCGAACTGGTTGTCGGTCGCGATACGGCTCCTCCGGCTGCAAATACCAATGGTGCTACAAAAGCAGACCAAGATGTTCTTGCCCGATGGCTAGCCGCGGTACGAGAGATGAACGAGGTAAAGCTCTCGCGAGGCTTTACCACAGAGTGTGCACGCCTTGGATCATTGCAATTTGCCGAGACACGAGCCGCACCCTTTCTGCAGGAGGTTGGTAGGGCCTGGTCCGATGGTGAGCTCTCGGTCAGCCACGAGCACTTTGCCAGTGAACGTTTGCGCGACTTTCTGAGTGAACTATGGCGCTCTCTACGAGTACCCGAAGACGCCCCGCGTGCGCTGCTGACCACACTTCCAGGGGAGCAACACCACTTGGGGCTCCACTTGGCCGCTGTAGCCGTGTCCCTCGCCGGTATGAAAGTGATGTTTCTTGGTAGCAGTACCCCGGTCGAAGACCTTGCGGCTGCCGCACGGCGCGAACGGGTAGAAGCGGTGGTCGTCAGTGTGTCGACAGCCATGCCCCGCATGGTTTCAGGCGCTCTGCTCAGGGCGCTTGCTGCTGAGTTACCGAGTACGGTGCGCTTGGTCGCAGGTGGCAGCGGCGCACCACGGGATATCGATGGTGCACATTACCCGACATCGTTGTCAGCCCTGAATGCATGGGCCACAGACGTCGTAGGCTACTAGTTCATTTCCGTCTTCTGCTCTAGATGGCGGCACCTGGTAAAGAACGTATCGGTATGTGCAGACGCTGCTCGTGACACTTTGCTGACATGAATGGTGCACGTAAAAGACCGTATCCAAGCCAGCGCAGCTTAGTTCGCATGGGAACCCAAGCTCGCGTCTGCATCACATTCACTGGGCTATTGATTATTTGCAGTCCAATGGCACGGTACATTCGACTTGCGCATAGGATAGCGGTTCGTGCTCGCCAAGGTATGTATTTCATACCGGCATCGGCTGATGCATAGTAACTTTCAGCTAGTCCAAGTAAATCGTTCACCACTGACTGGATTGCAGTTGCGTCGACGTCGCAGCGTAGTAAGTCTTCTGGGTGTATCCCGACTGCATCGAGTCTGTCGATGGGTAGATAAATGCGGCCTCGTTGGGCATCTTCTAAGACATCGCGGCAGATATTTGTAATCTGCATCCCTATGCCCAAATCGATAGCATGGGGAGTGGCTTTAGGTTCGCGCACACCGATTACGCCCGACATCATGAGCCCGACAGTTCCCGCTGCGCAATAGCTGTACCGAATGAGTTCTTCGTCGTTGCGTAGAGCGACCGGATCAAGGTCACTGAGCATGCCCTGAAGCAAATAATTTGCTGCGCGGGAGTCAATAGAACGACGTTGGCAAACGTCTAGAAAAGCCGCCACGACTGGCCGAGGGCTGACATGGCCCTCAAGCTCTCTTGTCAGCTGTGCTAAATCCTTCTTCGCTGTATTCGGGTCTGGCGCCTCATCGGCTAAGTCATCGGCAAGACGGCAAAATGCGTATACGATTGCGGCATCATTTCGATGTGCGGCCGGTAGTAGTTTTCCGGCGAGGTTGAAGGTCCGACCGTGATGCGCAAGCACAGCTCGGCTTTCGCGAATTACGAGTGCGTTCTGACTCGCTGGGGTGTGACCGCCGGACTCGGTACCCATCGACTACGCGACTCTCCTAGCCAGGGGCACGGGGGCCCGCTCCGCGTCCGCGAGGTCGGGTACTACTCGATCGAGAACTTTTGCTGAACACAACACCCCGGGCATACCGGCTCCAGGATGCACGCCGGAGCCAACGAAGTAGAGACCATGCA
>PKDL01000317.1 GCA_002863065.1 Pseudomonadota bacterium | reverse complement strand
ATACAAAGATGCGATGCTTTCTGGTTCAGCCAAGCCATAGTTGCATCTATACGCGCTAGGGCGGTGATGGTTCAGTTACCATTCACGTCAGATTGCTTCAGACCGGCTATACAAGCAGTTCCAAGTCCCGACGCTTGACAACTGAAGCCCGAGGGGTTCAAGTACGCCCGCGAAAACCAACGGTTATCAAGTCAGGAGAACATATCGCCATGAAAAAGCTGATACTTCCCGCCCTGCTAGTGGCGGCCCTCGTCGCCTGCGGCGGCAAGGATAAGGGCGCAGAGAAAGCACAGCCCGAAGGCGCAAAGGTTGAAAAGCCCGCTGAAAAGGCAGGCGCCGCTAATGCTAAAACGACTCCACCTGCTACCGCTAAGCCTGCAGCTGCTCCAAAGGCAGAAGCAGCCAAGCCGGAAGCGGCTAACCCATCGAAAGACAAAGCCGCTACCGCTCCTGGTGCGGCAGCAGCACAGCCGGCAGCGAAACCTGAAGCTGGTAAAGCGGCAGCCGGGCAATGGGATCAAAAAGCCACCACGTTGAACATACCTGGGTCCGCCAATGTGCTTAGCGCAGCCACCAAAGGCGCTGCCACCCCGAAGGTAACCATCGTGGAAGTAAGCGACTTTCAATGCCCATTCTGCAATCGGGTGAATCCCACCATTAAACAGATCCTTGCCGAGTACGGGGACTCCGTTCAGTTTATGTGGAAGAACAACCCACTGGGTTTCCACAAGCGGGCTATGCCGGCTGCACTGGCCGCCTACGCTGCTCACAAGCAGGGTAAATTCTGGCAAATGCACGACATCCTCTTCACCAACCAACGTAAGTTAGAGGATGGCGACTTAGCGGGATATGCCGCGCAGCTAGGCCTCGATATCGCCCAATTCACGACCGATATGAAAGACAGCAAGCTCCGTAAACAAATTGAGAACGAGCAAAAGGCGGTGGTTGCGCTTGGCCAAGGCGGAACGCCCGCATTCTTTATCAACGGTAAAGTCTTATCCGGAGCGCAACCGTTCCCTAAATTCAAAGAGGCTATCGACGCAGAAATTGCTGCTGCTGATGCGCTGATCGCCGCTGGGACCAAACTAGAAGATGTACACGTCGCACGAGCGAAGGCCAATCTTGCAGGTAAGTTCGGTATGTACAAAAACAGCCTCCTAGACGGAAAGCCGGCTCCGCGTCCGAAACGACCAGTTGACCCGACCGTCTGGAAAGCTGAGGTCCACGGTCACGAGCCTATCAAAGGCAAAGCAGATGCCCTGGTTACGATTATCGAGTTCTCTGATTTCCAGTGTCCATTTTGCAGCAAGGTCAATCCCACCATGGCCAAGATAGTCGAGAAGTACGGCAACGATGTGCGTATCGTTTGGAAAAACAACGCGCTGCCCTTCCACAAGCGTGCCTTACCGGCTGCAGTGGCAGGAATTGCCGCACAAAAAGAAGGTAAATTTTGGGAGATGCATGACAAGCTGTTCGCCAATCAGCGTGCGCTTGAAGACGCTGACCTCGAGAAGTACGCCAGCGAACTCGGCCTGAATGCCGCAAACTTCAAGAAAGCTCTGGAGGCTCAGACCGGTAAAGAACTGGTGGATAAGGACATGGACCTTGCACAAAAAGTCAATGCTCGAGGTACACCTAACTTCTTTGTTAATGGACGTAACCTGCGTGGTGCAGTTCCCTTCGAGGACTTTGACGCCCTTATCGAGGAAGAGCTTGCTAAGGCAAAGAAACTGGTTGAGGCAGGAACGGCTAAGGCCGATGTCTATAACCAGATCATTGCCAACGGAAAGGTCTTTGAACCGCTTGATAGCAAGGTCAACGAGTTCGACTTGAGCAACTCACCGTACAAAGGTGCAAAAGACGGCGATATCGTGATCGTCGAATTCTCCGACTTCCAGTGCCCGTATTGCTCACGCATTTCCCCAACGATGGATGCCATCGCCAAGGACGCTGAGCTCAAAGGTAGAGTAAAGGTCGTGTTTAAGCACTTCCCACTTTCGTTCCACAAGCAGGCGAAACCAGCCGCAGTTGCATCCTATGCTGCCCAACAACAAGGGAAATTCTGGGAGTTCCATGACAAAGCATTTGCTAACATGAAAGCACTCACAGCAGACAACTTTAAGAAATGGGCCGGTGAGCTTGGTCTCGATATCGCAAAGTTTGACGCTGCCATCGCATCTGGCGAAGGCGAGAAGCTCGTAACAGCGGACATGGCGGACGGCCGAAAGGCTGGTCTCCGCGGGACGCCGACGGTGTATATCAACGGCCGAAAGTTCCAACCTGCTGGTGGTTACAGCCCTGCAGCAATCAAGTCAGTCGTGAAAAAATACTTCCCTAAAAAGTAGTCTGAGAGCACTTCGCTGGAGGTATAAAATTTATTTTATATTTCCAGCCTTTCTTTGTTGACGCTGCCTCAGATCTCACTTATTACCCAGCGCGATTCGATATGGGTTTTTGTAAAACACCAAAACATAGGAGGCGCTGAAAATGACTGGACTTTGTATCGCCGCTCTATTTGTGGCCCCGTACATCTTCGCTGCCAAATCCAAGGTATAGAGAAACGCTCTACCCAATCTTCCCTTCCTGATTCGTATAAGACCAACTGTGGCGTTCGGCGACGTTCGAACGAGGCGTCGAATTGCGTGTGACACCGAGCGGTCGCGCGCAGTTTGCCTCGTTAATTCTGTCCCCTGCCCTACCGGAATTGGCAATAATCGCGCGACACACAGAAGGCCCAGCCCGCACCGTAGTTGAACAGCGCAAGAGACAGGCCTCTAAGGTATACGGTCAGTCCGCTGCTCCCAAAAGAAAGGTGATATCCGTATCTCACGTCTCACGTGACCCGCCGACCGTACGACCCCCCAACGAGTCCCTCACTACCCACATCATGAGAGCGCAACTTAGCCGTTCTCACAACGTGTTCGATTAAGACCAACGGTGTGTACGACTGCCAGCCATTACCCAGTCGGGATCACGCGTACCGCGCAACCACCTGGCTGTCTTCGATAACGACAGACAATACCGCACCTTCTGGTACATCATCGGCAAGTACGAGTTCTGCGATGGCACCTTCCACCAAATCTTGTATGAGCCGTCGCAATGGTCGTGCCCCATATGCCAGCTGGTCGGTCACCTTACCAGCCAAGAACTCTAGTACCTCGTCTGACGCTACAAACTGAATGCCGCGTTCTCGATCGAGTCGTTTGGCACTCTCAGTCAGCAACAGCGACGCAATCCTACCCATGTCGTCTTTCGTCAATGGTTGGAATACAAGCTTGTTATCAATCCGATTCCATAGCTCTGGCGAAAAGGACTTACAGGCCGTTTCGAGCGCTGCTTCGATAGCCTCATCTTCGTGTGTGCCACTCTGTCCGAAGCCCACTCTACGACGAGCATTGGAACCAAAGTGCTCAGAGCCCAAGTTGCTCGTCATAATGACGACCGTATGACGGAATGACACCTTCCGCCCTCGGCCATCCGTGAGTTCACCTTCCTCCAACAGCTGCAGTAAAATGTTGAGGATATCTGGCGCCGCTTTCTCAATCTCATCAATCAGAAGAATTTGGTAAGGCCGACGTCGGACCGCTTCAGTCAGCTGTCCTCCATCATCATGTCCTACATAGCCGGGTGGTGCGCCTATGAGGCGGGACACAGCGAATTTCTCCATGTACTCGCTCATATCCAACCGAGTCATTGCATCACGAGACGCGAACAGAAAGTCCGCTAGTACGCGAGCAGCTTCGGTCTTCCCTACACCTGTGGGTCCGAGAATAAGGAAACTACCCATCGGACGCTTGGAGGAAAATCCAGCGACATTCCGACGGATGGTAGCCGCAATCTTTGACATCGCTTCATCGTGTGCCACCACACGACAGCGTAGGAACTCGTCCATCTGCATAAGCCGTTGACGTTCATTCGCCAACAAGCGGTCTGTGGGGATGTTTGCCTGAGAGGCCACCACCATCGCCACATCGTCTGCGGATACATAGGCACGAGAATGACGCGATGCATATGCACCAGCTAGGTCCAATACATCCACCGCCTTTGCCGGCAAATATCGTTCCTGAATCCAACGCTCAGATAATCTCACCGACGCCTGAAGGGCCTCATCGCGATACGTAACTTTATGATGTGCGGCATACGAATCCGCCAACCCTTGAATGACTTCGATCGCCTCGGCCTCACTAGGCGCTTCAACCAGCACGGTCTGAAAGCGTCTTGCTAACGCAGGGTCCGATTCTACATGCTTTCGATACTCACGCTCGGTAGTAGCACCT
>PKDL01000314.1 GCA_002863065.1 Pseudomonadota bacterium | reverse complement strand
GTGTGTTGTGTGTGTGTCGTCGTGCTGAAAAACTCCCGTACGCGTGTTTAAATTCGTGCACAAACCGCACATGGGCGAGACGAAGCCTGCTGAACGCCAGCAAAAAAGAGTTATTGAGCGACGCGGAAAAGGCAACTGAGTTTGATCAATCCGCTCTGTTCAAGAAGGTCTACGAGGAAGAATACGGTACCTTCGGTGGTAACCCGTACGGATTGCTGATCTGCGACCAATACTTTGGTCGACATCCGCAAGATACGTCACTGCTTCTCAAACTTGCCAATGTTGCTTCCGCATCGCATGCACCGCTACTAGCGGGCGTTGACGCGCGCATGATGGATATGGACAGCTTTACTGAGCTCCCAGACCCACGCGACCTTGGTAAAATCTTTGAGAGCTCCGAGCTTATCAAGTGGCGTTCATTCCGGGATCACCCAGACAGCCGCTACGTCGGTTTGGCCATGCCACACATCCTTTTACGTCTTCCGTACGGTCCTGATACGGTACCGGTCGATGAGTTCAACTTCGTTGAGGATGTCGACGGAACGGACCACAGCAAGTACCTCTGGGGTAACGCTGCTTGGGCCCTTGGTGCCCGCATGACAGATGCGTTTGCAAAGCACGGCTGGTGCGCAGCGATTCGCGGAGTGGAAGGGGGCGGTCTTGTTGAGGGCTTACCAGTCCACACCTACAAAGCTGCTGACGGCGATATCGTCGTCAAGCCGCCTACAGAGACTGCTATCACCGACCGCCGTGAGAAAGAACTCTCGGACCTCGGTTTCATCCCGCTTTGCTACAGCAAAGATACTGACTACGCAGCGTTCTTTGCGACGCAGTCTGCAAACAAGCCGATTAAGTACGATACGCCTGAGGCGACTGCCAACGCAGACTTATCTTCACAGCTACAGTACATCATGGCTGCCTCGCGTTTTGCGCACTACCTGAAGGTCATTATGCGTGACAAGATTGGGTCATTCGCAAGCCGTGAAGATGTTGAAAAGTACTTGAACCGCTGGATTGCTCAGTATGTGCTACTCAGCGATACGGCTGGGCAGGACGTGAAGGCGAAGTTCCCGCTACGTGAAGCTCGGGTCGACGTTACTGACAACCCCGCGGCTCCAGGCTGCTACAACGCGGTCGTTTTCCTACGACCTCACTTTCAGCTGAATGAGCTTACAGCATCCATTCGCCTGGTTGCTACGCTGCCGCCACCGGCTGCATAAGCTCGGTGCATTCGAGGGCTACCCGGCCTATCGCCGGGTAGTTCGTCGCTATACCAATCTGCGTCGAATGGACCCTTTTCTACCTAGAAGAAAGTCCTTTTGACGGTTTTTTGGGCTGCCTGATACGTCGTATCAAGCCGCCTTTACTTCGCGGGTACAACCGCAGATGCGGCGCTTTCGGCGCATCAAATGGAGCTATTTTATTATGGAGAATTTTTATCTAAAGTTAGATGGTGTTGACGGGGAATCCACCTCGAAACAAGCACTCAAGCACATTGAGCTTGTCAGCTTCAATCACAATGTTTCCATGCCATTGACTGGCAACAACTCGGACGTTGGACGTACCACAGGGCGCTGCCGTCACGGGAATATCACCGTATCCAAGCGCATGGACAAGACCACGCCGGTATTGAATAAGATGTGCTCAGGTGGTGAAACCATCAAGACTGCTACCATCCGCGTCTTTGGTGCGATGGACGACGGTAAGACCATTGAGTATTACAATATTGCGCTGAAGGATTGCATCATCGCGCAAATCAGCGTCAATGGCGGTGGCATGGGTCGACCGCAAGAGACATTCCAGCTCAACTACAACGAGATTGAGTGGACGTACATTCAGCACAATCACGACACTGGTGGTAAGGCCGGCAATGTCTCCCACAAGTGGAGCCTGCAGACGAATACGGGAAGCTAATTTCCGTGGCAGTGTGGGCCCCGTGCTCGGGGCCCTTTGACCTACTACCCACCCACACGGCTCAGGCGGGCACATGCGACCGAAAGACCGCGTGGCGCCAACGCCACTCTTCGACAAACTCATTTCTCAGGAACCCGATGATCCTATTGCACAACGTAGGCTCGCTGCTTTGGATAAAACGGGAATGCGTCTGTCAATTCGTCGCGAGCTGGCGCGAATTCTGGACACCCGGACTCGGCTAAAGCCCGACCACACACGTCCAGAAGGACGCACCGTTGCGGATTTCGGTATACCTGAGCATGCGAAGCTCAACCCTCAGAGCTTGGCTGATCGAGATGCGTTAGCTCGAGACATTACGGATGCTATTCGCGCATATGAGCCGAGACTGCGGAATCCAAAGGTCCGTATTTTACCGCCGGACGATGTTCAACAAGGTCTATTTATTTACATTGAGGGCCGCCTGGCGGAGTTTAATGTAAGTGAGCCACTCATGTTTCAGTTGGTTGGCGGACGAGTAAAAGAGGTCGTGACGGATGGTGGATAGCCGTGAAGAATTTCTGCGCCATTACGCAACGGAATTAGATTATTTACGCCGTGCGGGTGCCGAGTTCGCCGAGCGCTATCCTAAGGTGGCTCAACGGCTAGGTATGTCTGATGCCGGGTCCAGTGACCCGCACACTCTGCGGTTGATCGAGTCATTCGCGTTTCTTACAGCTCGACTCCAGCGTCGTATCGATGCCGAACTTCCTGAGCTTTCAGCATCGCTGCTGGGGTTGATGTATCCGCATTTCACCGCACCGATCCCAACAATGGCGATAGGTAGCTTTGAATTGGACCCAGCGTTGGGGCTCGCTGAGCCCGTACAGGTTGATTCGGGGGCTCAAACGTACGCGCGCGCGGAAAGTGGCGAGGACGCGTACTTTCGCGTTGCCCATCCTCTAACTCTTTGGCCCATTGATACATCTGATATTCGTTTGGACCGTAATCCTGAGATGCTGAATCTCCCACCGGAGGCGGTAGGCACAAGTGCTGTGATCCGCATTGGACTCGAGGCGCACGATGCGTCATTCCATCAATTGGGTGTAAACTCGCTCCGGTTCTTCATTCATGGTGACGCACTGGCGGCTAATAAGGTGCTGGAGACGGTGTTTACGAGAACACTGCATATCGGGGTGAGGGATGAAAGAGGACGCGTACGACTGCTACCTCCCGATTCACTCCAAGAGGTGGGTTTTTCGCCGGAAGAGGGAGTATTACCCACTGCCAGTCATAGCCTACCTGGATATCGGTTACTCCAAGAGTACTTCTCATTTCCAGAGCAATTTCGGTTTCTAGACGTCACCAACTTGAATGGGCTCTGCGACGGGTCGATATGTGAGCTGTTGTTTCTCCTGGAGACGCCGGGCGACATAAAAATCGGTCAAGAGACGTTTAAGTTGGGCTGCGCCCCACTGATCAACGTCTTTGAAAAGATCTCCGACCCGTTACAACTTGATCAGGAGTCCGCCGAATATCACTTAGTTGGTGATTCCCGGCGTGTTCGGACAACGGAAATCCATAGCATATTAGAAGTCTTGGCCGCAGAACCGGGGTCTGCCGCGGCTCGTCGCTTCGAACCGTATTATGCGGTCCGTTACAATCCAGGTGAGACTACTGAACGCACCGCGTTTTGGCACATGCGACGTGAACAAGCGACGCGACGAGATGTACCTGGGACGGAGTGTTATCTTTCGTTTCTGGATGAATCATTCAATCCGACGTCTCCAGCCGCGACCACTGTGTACGCACGGTGTCTTATGACTAACAGAGATGTCGCAGAGCGGGTTTCCGTGGGGGCACGCCTAAGCTTCGTAGATGGCTACCCGGTGCAGACGTCGATGGTACTGACAAAGCCGACTCCTCAACTCGATCCGCCGTTGGGCGGGCCGGCACTTTGGCGATTGGTGTCGCATCTCGCCCTCAATCAGCTGTCATTGTCCAACGACAAAGAAGGTATTCAGTCATTACGTGCACTCCTGAAGCTCTATCAAACGACCAACGATCTGCGCACCGACAATGAAGTCAACGGGATTCACTCGATGGAGACACGGCAGGTAGTTCGGCGGGTTGGCAATGATGCGTGGCGTGGCTTCTGTCGAGGGCTTGAGATTACTTTGACGTTTGACGAGCGATTTTATGTCGGTTCGAGTGCTTTCGCGTTAGCCATGGTTCTGAATCGGTTTTTGTCACTGCACGCATCGGTGAATTCCTTCACTCAACTCGTGATCAAAAACTCGCGACAAAAAGGGGTCTGGTATCGATGGGAACCCATGAGTGGCCAGAGAGACGTGCTGTAGCAGAGAAGCTTTTCTCGGAAGCACATCGG
>PKDL01000207.1 GCA_002863065.1 Pseudomonadota bacterium | reverse complement strand
CATACAGACCCTCGCGCCAATAGCCTTCTAAAGCCACACCGAGGGCATGGTTGCGGTCGAGTGTTTTGGGACGACCGGCCATTAGAGGGCGCCAAGAGCGCTGAGCGACGTGCCGATTCGTGCCGTGTAATAGGTTAAACTCACGGGACGAGCATACCGGTTTACCAATCTATACGCATAAATTTATTGATAAAAACGTAACCTGTATGGTCTCCATGGTGACTTCCCGCTGTGTTGACTATTCTGAACTGGGGTACGCATTGAGGTTGGTCAGTGAATACGAGGCGATGGCGTCTCTTCTTCACGGCTAAGTTTTTGGGCTGTCCGTTATGCCAACGGCCTAGGTTCCTGAATCTCCAATGCTCCAATCCATGGCTGACTTCTCATCAAATGAACTGAGACATCCGCTAAGCTGCCACCGAGAGTGGGGCTGCCACCGGTTGTAGCGGATATCGGTTTGTATCGAGGTATCGGAGAGAAGAGTCGTTCTATGACCGCTGACTGGGGTTGTGGTTGAAAGGTGTGCAAGGCTGAGGCTCTTGCACACCTTCCGGTAGGGGTATCTTCACGTATCGAAGGGTAGGGAATTCCAGTACGAAGCGACTATCAGAACCCGTTCTTCGATTGCGACGTTACCCATCCGCCATCAATATCGGATTGCATGAGCTCTCCAGTGAGGTAGGTATCAAATGACGAGTCCGACTTTAGCAAGGTGCTGAAGAAGGCCGTCATATATCGCTGAGTAAGCTTCCGCGTAATGACTGGGTCATCCGTGCCTGCGGGGCATGCAGAGCAGCTGATACCGCAATTTGGATTATCGAGGAACGACATGTGGTTCGCTCCGATAATTTCGATTTCCAACGCAGGGCTAGTCGCTGCGGCGTAGTATTGCTGGAAGTTCTCATCCAATGGTGCGCATGGCGTGACGAATGAGCCTTCGCCACCCCCATTGGTCGTTTCGCCCAAGAGGACGAGCGGCACTTGGACTTGGTTCATCAATTCCGGTGCAATTGACGGGTAATTTACTGTGGGGTTGGACGCGAATGGTGGGATCGAATCAACGGGATCAATGGTGAATACACCTAAGGGCCGTGAGTCATAGAGCGTGACGTGCACAGCGGCCTTACCGCCGGCCGAGTGGCCGGCTACGGCCAGTTTTGACATGTCCGCTTTATTTCCAATGAACTGAGGCCCCTCGTCGCTCAGCCAATCGAAAGTCGCGATAAAGTACTCCACAAGTTGAAGTGCAGTTTTCGATTGGATGATGTTATTCGGTACATCCATGAAGACGGTGAGGAAACCCCAACTAGCGAGGTGTTCGCCGTACGATGTGTATAGGTCACCGGCAAGGTTGAACCCATCCATCATTACAACAACTGGGAATGGGCCATCGCCTTCGGGGATATAGATATTCAGCGGTATGTTGGTTCCACCGAAGACACCCTCGGGTACATTGAGGGTTGCGGCTGTGGGCGTCACCGAGAGGGGGCCGGCGTCTATCGGGTCGTTTTCGGTCGTTGCTGGTACGACGCTGGGTGTAGGCGGCGCGATAGGCTCTTCGAAGTCGGTCACACCGTCTTGGATATAGGCGTAGACGTACGATTGAATGCCAGAGAAACCTGATTCCCCGAAGACACACCAAACGATGTCCATATCGCCATCTGCATCGAGGTCCATCATGATGTGGTCCCCTGCCATGGTTAGACCATCGTCCAATGTTACTTTGTCGAATTCGCCAGGTGCCTGCTGCACGAAGAGATATACCCCTTTATCTCCATCACCGGATGCAGTCACGTCGAGGTCACCGTCTTGGTCGATATCGCCGGAGTGAAGAACCCCTGGCGCACCGTCTCGGTTGGGGTCTTCAGCCGGAATGTAAAAGCCTTCGTAGAGTACATTCATGTAATCATTCCAGTTATCTAGTGTAGTCAGCTGGTCGACAGGTGGGATGTCGAACCAGTAGATACCCATGACCTTCTCTTCAATGGATTCTGAGTTCTGGTGATTGTGGTTTCCGTAAAGTATTTCCAGTTGGCCATCGCCGTCGAGGTCTACCACTTCAGCATCAAAACCCTTGCCGGTGGTGTCATTGATGACGTGGGGCTCCCACTGGTCAAATGGGTTGCCTGGGTTTTCGACCCACACCAAAGACTCGCCGGAGAAGTATTGCGGTAGAACGACGTCGATATCGCCGTCTTCATCCATGTCGGTAACGGTGAACAACGCGCCGCCGGTGTCGCCGATAACGTGAGGTACGAAGCTAGCTTCTCCTTCGATACCCAGGTTCTCAAACCATTCTAGTTGGCTTGTCCCGTAATTTAGCCCGCCTCCACTTGCGACCTTGGTGTCGTTATTGGTCGTCAGGAAGTCTAGGTCACCGTCATTATCGAGGTCGACCGGGATTATTTCGTGGTACCAGCGAGACTCGTCTGGAGTCTGAATCTCGTAGAGGCCTGAGAAGGTGTGCTCGCCGCCGTCTTTGTACCCTTTTATCCACAAGAGGTAACCCGTCGGTTTGGTGATAAATCCACCACCGATAACCCAGTCAAGCACGCCATCGTTATCGACATCGTACAGCTCGGAATCGTTAGGTGAGCCATAGCCCGCGGACTTACCGAAGATTTTCTCCGAATTCCACGTACCGACATCATCACCACTGATTGGTGCTCCACCATCGCGGCGTAAAATGTAGCCCGCACCATTTGCAAGCGGAGGTAGTGATGTGAGGTCGACGCCCTCGGAAAGTGAGGTGAGGAGTAGTTCATCAAACCCGTCATCGTTCAGGTCTGCCGCCTTCAAGTAAGCTGCGCCAGGGATGTCGGAAAACAGTGTGACGCGCGAGAATGTCGGAACTTGGCCGGTGGCTGGTGGATCTGGCTGAACTTCTGGCTCTGGCTCGGGCTGCGGTTCCACTGGAACACCGCCCAACAACGTGAGGTCTATGGGTGCCGTCATGTTGATCGGTCCATCTCCGAACGTAAGCACGTTCGACGAACCAACGTAGTCGATTCCTTCAGACGGCATCCATTCCCCACCCCCTGGCATATATGCAATAACGTAGAGGTAGTAGGATCCATTGAGCGTGAGGTCGGGGACCTTTACCGAAAAGGGGCTATTGCCGGTCAAAGTGGGGTTTTGGATCTCCACGCCGAGTGCGCTCGGCGGACCGCTGGGTGGCAGGCTATCATACATGGTGACAACGAGGCGTTCAGCGCCTCCAGCGTAGTCCACGGGCATTGTGACGTCGAAGCAAAGTTCTCCTGCTGCAGTGCATGCGCCCGTATTCCCACCCGGGGCTACAGCAGTATCGCCGTTGGCGCCGCCAGGCTCAGTACCTGCATTACTATCCGCGGGGGTTGCAGTAGCGTCAGCAGCTCCGGAGTTGGCAGGGGGAGTATCTGCTACCGCGTCCGTTGCGCTCTCATCGGCACACGACACGGTCAGTCCCAATAATCCAGCGGCAAGAAAACCCAACCAATGTCTTTTATCGCTTCGTTGTCTCATGACCTTCTCTTCCTTATGCCCCACGGCGGTACCGCGGGTTGTCAATGTCCATTCTCACAAGTTGGAAAAAATGTTTGGTGCTTCGTGGCTTACTCAAGCGTTCGGGATACACCCGTGCCAGTGCTATGTCTCGGAGTCTCGTACTGTTGCGGACCGGTCGCACCGTGACCGTGCGCCGGTATCGGTATTGTGCCTTCGTCCACTGGTTTATCGTTATTCGCCGCATGGCGTACATTTGTTGCTGTTCGGTCGTTATTTGCGGCCGGTGCAGACTGTCCTCCGTTGAGGCTAAATAGCTGAGTTAGTTCTCGAAGACGCCGTAACAGTGGAGTGACAAGAGCTTCTTCCACACCGTTCGGGAATGCCTCGGGGTTGTATAGCTGGATTATCCGTAGTTTTCCCCTGAAGGTAGAAAAGATCAGGACAACTTTTGCCGGTGGCAGCAAGTGAGGAAAATTAATGAAGTCTAAAACCCGTCCCAGAGCTTACGAAATAAGCCATTCCGTATTATAATTGCTCATTTTGCTTCCAAGTCCATTTTCATGCGCATGCGTCACACACACATGCACATGTACGCAAGCACGCGTATGCGTACAAACACACACAGAAACATGCATGCCAGCTTTCTGCATGTGCATGCAAGCGATAAGGCTTCGAAAATCAATAAAAATCATTTGAAAATCAATCGAAAATCAATGAAAAGCAATGAAATTCGATGAAAATTAATGAAAATCAATGGAAAGCGATGTAAATCGATGAAAACCAATTAAAATCA
>PKDL01000519.1 GCA_002863065.1 Pseudomonadota bacterium | reverse complement strand
CAGTACGGCTGGTGGTGCAGCCGTGGCCTACCGCGTGCTGATTGATGAAGTGCGGATGGGGGGTGCAAAGGTAAAGCGTGTGGGAGCGGCTATTGTTCCCAATATGCAGCTAGGCGATTCTATCGACGGCCTGCTTGGCAATACCTTTTTATCCCACTTTCGCGTGAAGGTAGATTCGGCATCACGACATGTGGTTCTCGAAACGCTGGATTAGTGTGTACTATGTGGCAACGCGCAATAGGGTCTTTGAATGACGGTAGGTTCATTTGAGATGAGTAGTTTTGATACCGTGACCCAAGGCTTCGAGGTATCTGGAGCAACGGATCAGCGCGTCACGACGATTGATGCCACGTGGGCGCAAGGGCGTAGCACATTCGGCGCAGTAACGTCGGGCTTCGGGTTCCGCCACATACTGTCCAAAACAGATAAAACACCTCGGCTGGTAAGCGCTCGACTGTGGGCACCAGTTGCCCCAGGCACGCTTTACTCAGATACAACTGTGCTACGCAGTGGGCGTTCTGTTTCTCTCTACCGGTCCACGTTATCCACGGATGAAGGCGCGGTTGGGGAAGTCGATGTGGTATTCGGTACTGGGCGTGAGTCCACGATATGCTCCAGTCCACCGCGTTGCCCGTCGACTGATGTGTCAATGGGTCGTAGTTTTCCAATCAACGTGGGACTACTGCCCAAGTTTCTCCAGTACATGGACCTTCTCTGGGTCGAGGGAGATTTCCCATACTCAGGTTCCTCGCAAGACGTATTAGGGGGGTTCTGCCGTCATCGAACAGAGCACGGTGGCATAGCCGGACTTTTGGCGCTCTTGGACTGCTGGCCACCTCCTGTGCTTCCGCTTGCTTCGAAGCCAGTGATTGCCACTACGATTCAATTAACGGTGCATCTTTATGACCTCACGGTGGATGTGAGCCGCTGGTTCCGTTTTCGTTCAGGATCCCACGTCTCGCAGGATGGATATGCGACGGTTAGCGCGCATCTGTGGGATTTAGACGGGCGCTATGTGGCGTGGATGGAACAGCTCGTAGCAGTATACGGCTAAAGCAGACGTTCTAAATAGGTGGCAGCGGCTATCCCTGAGTAAACAGCTCCCTCAAGGGTACCCGGATGATGCATAGTAGCCGCCTCTCCGGCAAATATCAGCCTCTCAAGCGGTGCTGCCAGCCGAGCACGGACCATGGGATCCACTCCCACTGGGACTGCACTGATTGAGCCATTGATGTACGGTGGTTGACCCCAACGAGTTACCACCGCACCGGCTGGAGTGGGTAGAGGACTCTGGCTGATGGTCTGCATTGCTTTTTGTGCATGGGCTATCAGATCGTCATCGGTCATCTTCATGAAAAGCTCCGCATGACGGCCGGCCGCAACTGCTGTAAGCCGCGGGAGGTGTTCGGTTGGCCAGTGGTTGATCAGTTGTGGGAAGGCCGGCTTATCAGTCGATAAAAGCCCAAAGAAGTGCGGCTTTTCGTGCCACTGAACGTCTGGGTAATCGAGTGTTACACGCACCTCAGCCCCCATCTTTAGGCTCTCAATCGCGTCTTGATACGGGGCAGGTAGACAGGGAGAAAACTCGACCGTGTTATTTTGCAGTGCTCCGACTGGTACGGTGATCACCACGGCATGGGCGGAGTGCTGCATGCCTGATGAGGTAATTACTGACGGTTTTTCTGTATTCCAATGCACCGTAGCTATCGGTGTCGAAAGGCGGATATCCAGACCTCTCGCAAGGTGGCTTAGGACGGGCTGCATACCACCCACAGGTATGACATCTTGCGTCTCAAGGTGATCGTTGTTGAGCAAGTCGTCTGGGGCCGAGAGTGCTTGATAGGAGGCTTGGTGGAGATTGAGGCCTGTTTCCAATTCTCGGCACGAAAGTAGCCAGTCGATGACTTGTCTCTCCGTGGACGTGAGTTCTTCGGCTTGGCTTAGAACATGGTCAGCTACATCCATGACACTAAGGTCTTGAGGTTGTTCTTCCGCGGTTTCTTGCAATGCTCCCGCAAATTCAAGTGCTAGTTCATTGACTGAGTCCTGCTCAAGGTCAGATAGCGGATTCCCATGTGTGTCCACTATCTCCGTCCGTTCGTAATCGACTTGGGTAAACTGAAGACCGGCCTCGACAAGAAAGGAGTGCAACGGGTGAGTGGGCCAGTCGTGCAGTACCCGTGCACCACGCTCGGTGTGGCTCTTCTCATCGGTAGCAATGCGGCCACCGAAATGAGGACTTGCCTCGAATATCACCACCGTATATCCCGCCTGGCTCAGCTGACGTGCACAGACGAGTCCGGCAATGCCTCCGCCGACGATAATCACATCGGTCTTCAATGGTTCTTCCTTTCTTCTACGAGGGTAAAGCAAATTTTGGGTCAGTGGAGTCTAACCCAGATGCATGTGCCCGTTCTATCGCACGGTAGGCCCACCGTACGGGTCAATGCCGCGGTGGTTCGCGTGACTACTAGGTTTCAGACCCTGGCGACTTATTATTTCCTTTACGTATCCATGCTACCCACTCGCCCCATGGTTTTGTGGTAACGGCCTCCAATGCCTGAGCCATAGAGCATGACTGGAAATGTATGCAACCATCTATCAGCTATTTGCATCTCTTTCGCATATGTATGTGAGGTCCCATCTTGAGTAAGCGACGCTTTATGGCGCGTGCGATGAAGCGTCTATTGTCAGGGCGGAAGTCGAAGGGCCTTCAGTCTGAGTACCGTTCATCGGCACGGTTCACGCCCGCGGATGGAGTACTTCAAACTCAACGCATTGATTACGGCGACGGCACTGACATTGTGGCGACCGATGAACTCGGCGTCTTGGTTGGCCTGGTCGGACTCAAAATGGGTTTGGAGCCCCGAGGTCGTCCATTGATCGTCAATCACTGGGCAACGTGGTGTGATGGTTGTGTCCGCGAGCTTCCAGACCTCGCTGTTCTCAGACGCGATACGAAGTCATTAGCAGATTTTGTCGCAGTGGGTTGGGAGGGGTTTAGTGGACCGGGCTCTCCATCCGATTGGATAGAGCGTGTGGATTCAATCAGTAGGGAACACGGTGTTGATTGGTCCACTATGGTGTTCGAGGGGACCCCAGATGAATTATTCGAAGGGCTATCGGTCTCGGTAACGACGATACCGCAAACATGGGTTCTGGATTCATCCGGACGGGTCGTCCTTCAAGTCCATAGCGAGCTCACGCTTACGGACATAGAAGCCATCAAAGCAAAGGTTGAGGAGTTGAAGTGAAAGCAACGGTAATTTTAACAGTATCTATCGCGGTATGTTTGGTATCAGCATGTGAAAAAAAAGACGGTGAATCGGCTGCCCCGACGGTAGAGAAGACCGAAGAGGGTGCAGCTCAATCCGCGGCAGAGGCGAAGCCGGCGGAAGCCAACAAGCCTACGAGTCCTGCGGTGAAAGCCAAGATTGGGCAGCCGGCGCCTGACTTTACCTTGAAGGGTTTAGATGGGACGGCGTGGACCTTGAGTGATCACATTGGAAAAGTGGTGGTGCTAGAGTGGTTCAATCCTGAGTGCCCATACGTCAAGATCGCCCATAATGAAGGCACCCTTAAAACCGGTGCTGCGGATTTAATGAAAACAGGTGTCGTGTATGTAGCGATCAATTCCGGAGCAAAGGGCCGGCAGGGACACGGCGCAGACATCAATACGAAGGGTAAAAAAGACTTTGGTATGACGCATCCTGTCCTTCTCGACCCGGAAGGTGCCGTGGGGCGGACATACCGCGCAACACGAACACCGCATATGATGGTGGTGGATCAGAAGGGGTATCTCGCGTATCGCGGTGCCTTGGACAACAGTGGTGGTGGCGACCTAAGTGATGCTCCTGGTGGACTCAAAAATTACGTAACCAGCGCGGTGTCTGAGCTAATGGCCGGCAAGCCCGTGACCGAAAGTGAAACCCGGCCATGGGGTTGCGGCGTGAAGTACGCACAATAGGCGATTTCGGTGGAGGTGCCGAGACAACATGCAGTTGGTCGCATACGCCTCCTGGTTATGGCGGCTGCTCCCGTGGTCATGGTGGTGGTGGGTGTCTTCTCGTTACTAAATCTGGCCAATTGGTATCATGCAGGTCAGCTTCCGGACGACTATCAGTCGTTCAACACCGAACGATTCCAGGTCTATCACCCCAAGGGCCTCGAGGGGCGAGCGAAGGCCATAGTGGAAGAAGCAGAAGCATTTCTATTACAGGCACCAGTGGCCTTTCGTCCCTTTTTAGGTGACCTCACACCACCCGAACGTCAAGTTCGCCTGACGCTATTTCGCAATCAA
>PKDL01000201.1 GCA_002863065.1 Pseudomonadota bacterium | reverse complement strand
CATGAATTACGCATTATTGAGAACCACAAGATCACCTCACTCGCAGGACTCGAAGGCGTCGGTAATGTTAACTATCTGCGAGTTAATAATAACAACCAACTCAGCTCGTTAAGTGGCCTAGTCAACATAAGCGATATCGAGGCGATTTATATCTCATCCTCACCCGCCCTATCTTCGCTATCCACCGGCGCCTCACTGCAAGTCACGAAAACGATATACCTATCTAATACAGGCGTCACGTCACTGAGCGGACTCACGTTTGCACCAACGATGGGTAATATTTACCTACGAGATAACTCATCTCTGGCTGACATCTCGGCGCTCGATACGGTCACAACCACCGAAAATCAAATACATATCTTCGATAACGACTGCCTACCTCCAGCAGCACTTGACCACATTCTGACGACGACTGGTGATGGCACATCCACCAAAACGAATGGCAACACCGGCCCGTGCCCGTAACGTGCGTGCTATCGAAAGATAGCGACGCAGGCACACCAGTGGGGCCTCGCAGCGCACTGCGCCCTACTCTTCTGGTGTGATTTCGATGCCGAAAAACTGGGCCAAAAACCGGGTGACAATAATCTGAAACCGCCCAGGCGCCATGATATCGGCACGCGTCATCATCTGGATATCAGTGTAGAGAAGCTGTAGCTCCGGATCGTCAAACCCTGGTCGGACCCCTTTTAGTACTTCGAAATACTGGGCAATCTCCGGCTGTGACTTCCGATTAAAGTGTCCCATCCGCCAGGCCACCCCCGAGGTTGGCGCAAATTTGACTCGGCCCACCAACGCGTCCGTCAAGCCACAGGCGTCCACCAAGCGCGCGTTGGCCTGCAAGATCCCCCGCCATCCCAACGTTCCGCAAATCGATAGTACGGGCCGCTCTGCAGTATGGGCAGTGTGAACCACCGCATCCCAGTCCGAGGATGCCAGCACCAACCCTGATATCTTGCTTTTGTCTACGGCTAGCGCCCCCAACCCAAGCCCGCGGTTGGCGTAGTACGAACGTTCATCTAGCACCCCCACGTTCGACACTACAAAACGCGGCTCGCCAAAGAGCCCGTACCCATAGTGAAACGCCTTAGCCGACCACAGCACCGTCGCCAATAGTACCAGAGCGAACACCCGGCCACCGGGACGTTCAACCAACCGACGCACCAGCGCCGTGGCCGAAAAGGAGGACTCTTGCGTCCGCTCATAGTCCAGACCCAGCAGAAGGCTCCAGAGCACCGGCAGCTGCAAAAAGCGACCGATCATGAAATCGCCGCCAATCCAGACCGTATAGCCCACGTATAGCCACAATCCAGCCGCCAGCCCTACCGGAACCACCGAGCGGCGCACCACCGTGAGGCTCAGCCCTGCCACCACCGCCCAGAGACTCCCAGCGTCGTAGGCTACATGGGAGCCCAGATAGGCTAGGCCCTGCGATATCAGCTCGGCACGCGGGATCAAGGTTGAGGTCTTCGCATAATAGGTATTGGGCAGCGGATCGCCGTAATACAGAAAGGCCCCCACATGCCATACGAGCAGCGGCGCCAAAAATACCAGGCCGTGCCACGGCCGAAACCGGGAGTCGGTGGCACTCGTGCCCGCACTCACGCACAGCGGTAGTACCAACAGCACGTAGTCCGTTCGCGTGAGACACAAGAGCGCACCGAGCAGTGCCAGTTGGACATAGGATGCGTTGCGCCGTGCTCTCCAGAGACAGGTCCCGAGGAACACCGCTAGACCGCCTTCCAAACCGCTACTGGCAAAATCTACAAATCCATTGCTCAGACACAACGCCAGCACACACCACGGAAGCGCACCGGATTGAGGATACATGCGGCGCCAAACGATGGCGGAGATCCCCACGAGGAACGGGCCAAGAAGCAGCTGGGCATACAACGCTAACGGGCCATGGATTGCGGCCATACCGGTCAAGATGAGAAACCAGAGCGGGTGGGTATAGCCCTGCACGCGCTCGCCCCATTCAAAGACTGCACCGAAACCATGGGAGGTATTCAAGGCGTATCGGAGTGTGATGAGGGCATCATCTGACACCCAGGCGTTGCCGATAAGCACCGCCACTAAACACCCAAACGCCAACCAGTACCATCTCATGGGCGCACGCTACCTCGACCGATGCATGCTCACAACAAACCGACTATCTGGAACCCGCCAGCTACTCGCATTCACCGCAATCTTGCGGACAGGATTGGCAATCCTCGGTGTGGTTGTCGACCACGCTCACCAGCGCGGTTTTACCCACAAGTTCATAGGTGCGGCATTTGAACTCACCGGAGGACTGCAGGGTGTGCTTGAGCACCTCATCTACCGGGATCTGGGTGGAAGCGAACATGCCATCACACACCAGATTGATCACCTGGCCGGTCGCGTTCTGGAACTTCAGGTTGTCTCCTACCAAACGCCCGGTGAGGTCCCCTTCGAACCCATCGGCGGTCACTGTGACCGGGTAATTCGCCGTGGGATACTCATCGCACTGACCATTCCCACAGCCTGGACAGCAATCCACGTAGCAGGTTTCACATGACTCGAAGGAATCGCAGACGTCGTTACCGCACGGATCGCATGCCACCTCATCCGGAAAAAAGAAGACGGGAACGGCATCAAAGACCAGGCCCACCGACATCGCTCCACATGCTTGGTCGCCCACCGGCAAATCGCCCATTCCCGCCAGCAGAGGCTCCACTGTCTCCACCAGGTTCGACTGGTTTTGCGCCATCTTCACCACAAGCGCCATCAGCTCGTCCAGCGAGACCCCACCGCCGACCACGCCTGAGGCCCGACCGGCGGACCAATCCGCCATATTCGCACTGAGCTGCGCACCGCGCATCGTCAATGGATATACGCGCTCAAAGCGAGACACCAAAATCGTGAGCTCATCAAAGCGTGCGTGCAGGACCCCGTTGTCAATCCGCGCCGTATCGGCCTGCGTGCTCGGTGAATCGTCTTGGACACACATCGTCTGGTTCGGCACGAGTCCACCGTCGCGTCCCAGCACCCCGGTGCCCCCACCCACTTCAAACACCAGCGATACGTCAGGATCGTCTTCGAGCGAATCGATTCCCGCGACATCAAACATCAAAAAGAACCCGGACGAATCGATGGACTCTTGAAGGTATTGATGGATTTGGCCCACGCCCACGAGGTCAAAGAGGGGAGTGAGGACAGACACCTGATTATCGATACCGGCATTGCCCTGAGGGTCTTTGAAGTCCCCCTGACCGCACGCATTCGATTCCCCACTCGCTACCGAATCGTCGAGGTCAAAGCCGGGCACCCGGCCGTTCTCGTCCGCCTCGGGAAAAGCGAGCGTACTCACCATCATGCGCAACTCCGACGGAACGGGCGTGGGCTCTACAGACGCACTGGTATCCTCTTCGATAGGCTCGGTCACGTCTTCCACCGATGCTGCGGAATCTGCCGTCTCCACGACATCGGCTGGTGCCGCCGGGGCTGCATCGGGCTCCACCGCACTGCTACATGCGGACCACCACAGCAGCAGACTCCAAGCAATACCGCGCCGCATCATAGCTCGATATCCGATAGAGATTCCGTGGCCTGCACATCGCCCTCTCCAAAGGCCGACAGGTCTACCCCGAGGGCACGAGCAATCGTGAGCGGCACGCGGGTCGCATTGTCTCCGTTATCGGAGCGCCAGTGCACATTGGTTTTGAGCTTTCCATCGAGCGAGCCAAACATCACCGTGGGGAAATCCGTACCCGAGTGCAGCTTGCCCGATGCGCAGTCCGAGGTGCCTAGCACCACCATGTGGTCCAAGAGTGTTCCGTCTCCCTCTGGAATGGCATCCAATGCCTCCAGAAACTGCGCCATGCGCGCCATGCAATACAGCATGCACTCATGCACCTTGTCCTGAGGGTCTGATTCAAAGTGCGTCAGACTGTGGTGAGACTCCACGAGCCCCGGATAGAGCACGCTATTCGCTACCGCGGCGGAAAACCAATTCGAGACCACGCGGGTTTGGTCGCATGCCATGGCATAGGCAGCGATCTCAGAGAACGCCCCGTTGAGGGCTTCGTACGGCTTCATACCGTCCTGGTCGACATACTCCGCTGCCGGCTGCGTCGGATAGTTGCCGATGATGGAGAAGGAGTACGCGGTCACCTTCCAAAGATGGTTTATGAACCCCACCTGTAGCCAGGCACTGTCCTCGCCTTCGCTGTGCCACACGGTTGGCGGTACCAGATCAAATGCGTATGTTGCTGGTGTGGCGGCGCTCGACGTGGCGTTGAGCTCGGACGGCTCCATTACAGCCGCGAAGGCGAGCGGCAGC